>NZ_FTNV01000001.1:904258-1205678 GCF_900156535.1 Roseovarius nanhaiticus
AGTTATGGCAAAGATTGGCAAGCTGGGTGAGATCGCCCGAGGCAAAGCTGCGTTCCTTGAACATCGCGGGAAAGACCGCGCAATAGCCTTCGCAATAGCGGCAGGCGTTGCAGATCTCGACCTGTCGTGCGGCTTCGGCCAGCTTGGGGGTGTCATAAAGCATGGGATGCCGCCTCTTGTCCTGCGATGCGTCCGAAAACGGTTCCTATGGTCATGCCGAAGCCGGCGAGATAGCCTTGGCCAAGGATCGACCCGGCCATGATTTCGCCAGCGGCCCAGAGGTTGGCATAAGGCCCGTCGGGGCCATGTACGCGGGCGGTTTCGTCAACCTTGAGCCCGAGATAGGTAAAGGTGACCCCGGGCCGGAGGCTGTAGCCGTAGAATGGCGGCTCGGTGATGGGGCGGGCCCAGTTCGTCTTGGCGGGGCTGAGCCCGTCGGTCGCGAGCCCGTCGAGCTCGGTGGGATGGAAGGCGCCTGAGCTGTCGGCAGGGCAGGCGGCGTTAAAGGCGTTGATCGTGCCCGTCAGGTTGTCCGCCGGAAGGCCTAGCCGCTCGGCCAATTCCTCAATCGTGTCCGCCTTGATCGGCGGAAAAACGGAAGGCATGAAGAGGTTCAGCGATTTGGAGTCGATGATCGAATATCCGACCTGATCTGGCTGGGCAGCCACAAGGCGCCCCCAGATGGCGTAGCGTTTCGGCCATACGTCCTCGCCTTCGTCATAGAATCTCTCGCCATTCTTGTTGACCACGACCGAGAAGGGCACGCAGTCCAGCCGGGTGACGATGCCGCCATCGAATTTCGGCGCGCGCCCGTCAATGGCGACGGCGTGGCACTGGGTCGGATCGCCGACACTCTCGGCGCCCTGGTCCAGCATGTCCTTAAGGACGACACCACGATTGTATGGCGTGCCCCGGATAAGGAAGTTGCGCGCGGATGGCCCCCATGCGCGGGCAAGCCAGTCGATATCTCCCTGAAAGCCGCCGGAGGCCAGTACGACAGCGCGGCCTTGCAAGGTGGTTGTTTGGTCGCCTTGCCGCATGTCGACACCCGTCACGTTCGCACCGTCTATATGCAGGTGAGTGACCTCGGCGTCATAGAGAATCGTGACCCCTAGCGCCTCGGCGGTTCGGTAATAGGCATTGACCAAGGCTTTGCCGCCGCCGAGGAAAAAGGCATTGGTGCGGCTGAGGGACAAGGTTCCCGAGAGGGATGGCTGAAAGCGCACTCCATGCGCCTCCATCCACGGCAGGCACTCCTCGGAATTGCGGATGCACATACGGGCGAGATGTTCGTCGGTCTTGCCTTTGACCACGCGCATCAGATCGTCGAAATATTCGTCCTCGCCATAGCGGTCCGTCAGGACCGAAAGAGGCCCCTCATGCATGCAGCGAAAGTTGCGGGTGTGGCGCGAGTTGCCGCCGCGGTAGACCTTGGGAGCGCTTTCCAGAAGGATCACACGACATCCCTTTTCGGCCGCCTCGATGGCGGCGCAAAGGGCAGCATTGCCGCCGCCGACAACGATCAGGTCATAGGGATCAGAGTTCATGGTTGTCGCTGTCCAATGGTCTGGCATCGCGCAGCTGGCGCAGCCTTGCAGCATGTGCGCCCTGGATATGCAGGCGCATTGCGCGTTCGGCCTCGTCTTCGTCGCGAGATCTAAGCGCGGTGACGATCGCCGCATGTTCCCGCACGGCGTCTTCGGCCCGTTTGGGCTCTTCCATCGTCGAGCGGCCGAGGATCAGCAGCGTCTTCTGGACCGACTGCACGGCACGCAGAAGAAAGCGATTTCGCGCGGCGTCGAGGATGGCAGCGTGAAAATTCTGGTTCTGGCGGTATCGCTCCTCAGAGCTTCGCGCCGCGCTCATTGCAGCCTGGATCGTCTCGATTTCGCTCAGCTCCACCCCCGAGCCGGCACGCGCAGCGAACCGGGCAGCCGTACTCTCAAGCACGGCGCGCATGTCGTAGAGCTCGGAGATTTCCGAGTGATCGAGCGTTCGGATCGTGGCGCCAAGGCGCGGCGTGTGCATCACGAGGCCGTCCGCTTCGAGCTGCCTGATGGCCTCGCGGACCGGCGTGCGGGACATGCCGAAACGCGCGGCAAGATCAACCTCGGTCAGGCGATCACCGGGCAGCAGATTTCCCGCGCGGATGTCACTGACGATCTGCTGATAGGCATCCTGTCCGGGCGGCAGGTCCGTGCGCAGTGCGCTGCTCTTGGTCGTCGACGTTTCATCAGAGATGGGTTTTGCACTTGCCACGATCTCAGGCTCCTCTTGCATGCCTTGTGAATACGGATGTATGCAACTGGATGCAATACTGGAGTGATTGGATGATTGGCGTATTCACATCAGCAGTCAGCCTCGAGCGACTTCGGACACTTGGGGTCGCCGCTGCCGGAACGCTGGTCGCGTGGGTTCTGGGTTTGCCGCTTCCCTTTCTCTTCGGCCCTCTCGGGGCGTGCCTTGTAACGGCGATGGCGGGCATGCGGCTCAGGGCGTTCGGCCAGGTGTCTATTGCGGCCCGCACAATCCTCGGAGTGGCGGTTGGGGCATCAATTACTCCGTCCCTCATCGGAATGTTACCGCAGATGGCCGCATCAGTAGCGCTCATCCCGCTCTATATCGCCGTCATCGCCCTTGTCGGGGTGCCCTTCTTTCATCGTGTTTGCGGCTTCGACAAGGCGACGGCCTGGTATGCTGCGATGCCGGGCGGCCTGCAGGACATGGTAATCTTCGGAACCGAAGCGGGAGGCGATCCGCGGGCCTTGTCGCTTATCCATGCGACCCGGGTTCTGGTCGTGGTGTCCATAGCGCCCCTTATCCTGACATTCGGAATGGGTGCGAGCCTCTCGAGCCCAATGGGGCCGCCCGCCCGCGATCTGCCGGTCATTGAAATCGCGCTGATGGCTCTGGCCGCACTGGTCGGCTGGAAAGGGGGCGAGCGCGTCGGTCTTTTCGGCGCGTCCATCCTCGGGCCCATGATCATGACCGCCGCCCTGTCGCTGAGCGGCCTGATCCACACGCGCCCACCGGCCGAAGCGATCCTCTTTGCTCAGTTCATGATCGGCATTTCCATCGGGGTCGGCTATGTCGGGATCACCTTCGCGGAGTTTCGCAAAGACGTGCTGGCCGGTATCGCTTTCGTGCTGGTTCTCGCCGCGCTGGCGACCTTTTTCACCGAGATCGTCGTCATTTTCGGACTCGCCCCGCCGATGGAGGGGTTTCTGGCCTTCGCTCCGGGTGGACAGGCCGAGATGACGGTTCTGGCCATCGTGGCCGGTGCCGATCTGGGCTACGTGATTGTCCACCACCTACTGCGCATGTTTCTTGTCATCACATGCGCGCCGCTTGCCGCGAAGCTTTTGTATTCGCTTGCTAAAAAGTAGCGCGCGTGACGTGGTCTAAACCAGCGCCGGAGCCGTCCGGCACGCGCATCGGCAGGTTGGCGACCCAGGTTCCAAGCCGAAAAGAGTGTTGACTCGCAAAAAATCATAATCCTATGATACTAAAGTCATAACGGCATAATGAACCCTTTTCCGGTCTGGAATGAAGGCGTTTCACTGAATTCTGGACGGGTTGAACTGATGGCGACGGCACTGAACACCAAATCCCCCGCGGCTGCGCCGGAAGGCCTGTCGGAGCTGCTCTCGGCGGCGGCGACGAGGCTCAAGCCTTCGGCGACGAACACGACCTCGCAGAAGGCGCGCGACCTCAAGGCGCAGGGCCGCGATATCGTTGCGCTCAGTGCGGGTGAGCCTGATTTCCCCACGCCGGAGAACGTTATCGCCGCCGCCATTGAGGCGATGAAAGCGGGACATACGAAATATGCACCCGTGGCCGGCATCCCGGAGCTGAAACAAGCGGTGCGGGACAAATTCAGCAATGACAACGGGCTGGACTACGCGGATGACGAGGTGATGGTTTCAACCGGCGGCAAGCAGGTGATCGCGAACGCCATGATGGCCACCATCGACGAGGGCGACGAGGTCATCATCCCGGCGCCCTATTGGGTCTCCTATCCCGAGCTTGTCGCGTTCTGCGGCGGCACGCCGGTGGTGGTGCAAGCCGAGGCAACAACGGGATTTCTGCTGACGGCGGAGGATCTGGAAGCTGCGATCACCCCGCGAACGAAATGGGTAATCCTCAACTCGCCCTGCAACCCGTCGGGCGCCGTTTACTCGCGAGATGTGCTTGAGCGGATCGCCGGGGTTCTCGAGCGCCACCCGCGCATCCACGTGCTGAGCGACGATATCTATGAGCACCTGATCTACTCCGACACCGCGTTTTCGACGCTGGCCGAAGTTGCGCCGCAACTGAAGAGCCGCGTTCTGACGATGAACGGCGTCTCCAAGGCCTATGCGATGACGGGCTGGCGCATCGGCTATTGCGGCGGTCCTGCGCATCTCATCAAGGCCATGTCCAAGATCCAGGGGCAGACCACCTCGGGCGCGAATTCGATCGCGCAATGGGCGGCGGTTGCCGCTTTGACAGGGCCACAGGATTTCTTGGCCGAACGCCGAGCGTCGTTCCGCGAGCGGCGCGATCTGGTGGTCGGAATGCTGCGCGAGGCCGACGGGCTAGAATGCCTCGTGCCCGACGGCGCGTTTTACGTCTATCCGGGCTGCACCGGCACCTTTGGCAAGACAACGAAGGGCGGGCGCAAGATCGAGAGCGATCAGGATTTCTCGGAGGCACTACTGGAAGAACAGGGCGTTGCCGTCGTTTACGGCGCGGCGTTCGGTTTGCCGGGGCATTTCCGGGTCTCCTATGCCTCCTCCGAGGCGCAGCTTCGGGATGCCTGCATGCGCATTACGACATTCTGCAACGGTTTGAGCTGAGGAGCGCCGCAAGATGATTGGGTTTCACGTTCACGCACATCCCGGCCGCGTCTCGCCCGAGCTGGTCGAGGCTTTCAGAGCACTCCCGGTCGCCAATGTCTCGGACGTGATGAGCCGGCTGTCCGGCGGTGGGCCGCTCCTTCAAGCGCGACATGGCGGCGGCGTGCTTGCCGGGCCGGCTGTGACGGTCAAGACGCGGGCCGGTGACAATCTCATGATCCACAAGGCCATAGACATCGCCGAGCCAGGTGATGTCATCGTGGTTGATGCCGATGGCGACGTAACCAATGCCGTCGTTGGCGAGTTGATGGTCGCCCATGCGCGCTATCGCGGCATCGCGGGCATGGTGATTCATGGTGCGATCCGTGACGCCGGAGCCATTCGGGCAGGCGATTTTCCGGTCTTCTCGACCGGCATCAGTCACCGCGGCCCCTACAAAGACGGGCCGGGCACCGTGAACGCGCAAATCGGGCTCAGCGGTATGATCGTGGCTGCGGGCGATCTGATCCTCGGGGATGAAGATGGCGTAGTTGCCATTCCCCGCGCCGAGGCGGATGCCATCCATGAGGCGGCGGTCAAGAAGGCCGCGGCTGAAGACAAGCAGATGCAGCAGACCCTGGTCGGCGGGATGGACCGATCCTGGGTCGACAGGACACTGAAGGAGAAAGGCTGCATCGTCGAGATCGACTCCTAAGAACCACAACAACAGGAAGGTAAAAACAATGAAAAAATCAATAATCCTTGCCGCCGCTCTTGCGCTGGCACCGGGTGTCGCGCTGGCCGAATGGCCGGGCGACAAGCCAATCACCCTCGTCGTCGGATACTCGGCTGGCGGCGGCACCGATATTCTCGCGCGCACCATGGCCCCTTTCCTCGAGAAATACATCGACGGTGCCAGCTTCGTTGTGGTCAACAAGCCGGGGCCCGGCGGAGAGTACGGCTTTACCGAAACGGCCAATGCCGATCCTGATGGCTACACTATCGGCTTTATGAACGCGCCTGCGTTCATCACGCTGCCCTACGAGCGCGAGACGCGCTACAGCTTCGACAGCTTCGCGCCAATCGCCAACCTGGTGACCGATCCCGCGACGCTGAGCGTGCCGGGCGACAGCACGATTAGCTCGCTCGATGATTTCGTGGCCGAGGCGAAGGCAGCGCCCAGTGCGCTGACCATCGGCCACCAGGGCTATGGTGGCTCGATGCATTTGAGCCTCGAGGGCTTTCTCGACATGACCGAGACCGAAGTCACGCAGGTTCCCTTCCCGGGCATCCCGCCGGCGGCAACCGCGCTTTTGGGCGGTCACATCGCGGGTCTCGTCGTCGGTGCTGGCGAGGCGTCGGGCATTGGCTCGGAAGACAAGCCAATCAAGATCCTCGGGGTCATGTCGCGCGAGCGGCTTGAACTCTTCCCCGACATTCCGACCTTCGCGGAGCAAGGCTATGAGATCTATAGCGGCTCGGATCGCGGCTTCGCAGCACCCAAGGGTACTCCGGATGAGATCGTGTCGAAGATCGGCGAGGCCATCGAGAAGACCCTCGAGGATCCTGAGTTCCTGAAGGCGGCGGAAGAGCAGAGCCTGCCGCTCAACTACATGAACAAGGCTGAATACACCGAGTATCTCTCTGAGGTGAACACCCGGATCGGCAAACTCTGGGAAACCAACCCGTGGCGGTAATCCGGTCATGACCGACCGCCAGACCAACAGCCCCTCGGAGATCGTCTCCGGGGGGCGCGAAGGCCTAAGAGATCAGGTCTCGGCCGCTATTCTCATGTGTATTGTCGCCGTGTTCTGGTGGGATGCGAACACGATCAGCGCCTTCGAGGCGCAGATGTATCCGCGTCTCGTGCTGATCGTACTCGCCGCGCTGGCCGTGCTTCTGTTCCTGCGGGGCTTCAGGCTTGGTGGCAAGGTTGCGGATCAACCCGTTGTCTCGTCCTGGACCGCGTTCCTCGCGTTTCTGGTGCCGACCATCCTCTACGCGGTGGCCGTCGGAAAGATCGGCTTTTTCACCTCCAGCATCGTCTACATACCACTCGTCGCGTATCTGATCGGGCTGCGTAGCCATTGGCTGAATGCGCTCGTGTCATTCGTGTTCCTGCTGGCCACGTGGCTGGTCTTCGTCGCGCTTTTCGCGCGCCCCCTTCCGCAAGAAATTTTCTGGGGCTAGCCCATGTCCATCATCGAAATCCTCTTTGCCGCCATTCGCGAAGTCCTGATGTGGCAGAACCTGGCCGCAATGGGCGTCGGCGTAGTGGGCGGGATCCTGATCGGCGCGCTGCCGGGACTCACGGCGACGATGGGCATCGCCATTCTCATCCCGCTGACCTTCACAATGGAGCCGATGGTGGCGCTGGGCATGGTCGCGGGCATCTATAATGGCGGCATCTATGGCGGTGCGATCCCGGCCATCCTTCTGGGCATTCCCGGCACCTCCTCGTCCATTCCGACGACCTTCGACGGCGTTCCGCTGGCCAAGCGGGGCGAGGCGGGTAACGCGCTGCGTATCTCGGCCTGGTCCTCGGCGGTAGGCGGCGTGGCAAGCGGCTTCTCCCTCCTGCTGCTGGCGCCGCCGCTGGCAACGGTCACGCTTCTCTTTGGGCCGGCCGAGTATTTCTGGGTCGCCCTCTTCGGCATGTGCAGCATCGCGATCCTTCTGGGCGCGGACCCGCTCAAGGGTCTGATTTCCAGCGGTCTCGGCCTTCTGATCGGCACGATCGGCATCGACAGCGTCTCGGGGCACGAGCGCTTTACGCTCGACATCTACTACCTCACGGGCGGTTTCAACTTAATCGTCCTGCTCGCCGGTCTCTACGGGCTGCCGCCCGCCATCGACCTTGCGCAGACAGCGATCTCGCAGCAGATCGACGCCGCCCGCACCGCGATCAAGGAATCCGAGCACCGTTTCACCGACTGGCCCAGCCTCTTTCCGACTTGGGCGCGGTCCTCGATGATCGGCATTGTCATTGGCATCCTGCCCGGCGTGGGCGGCACGATGGCCGCCTTCCTTAGCTACAACGAGACCAAGCGCGCCGACAAGGATCCGGACAGCTTCGGCAAGGGGAACTACAAGGGCGTCGCGGCCTCGGAATGCGGCAACAACGCCGATAACGCCTCGGCCCTTATCCCAACGCTGACGCTCGGCGTGCCCGGAAATGCCGTCGCGGCGGTCATCATGGGCGCGTTCCTCGTCCACGGACTGCAGCCCGGGCCGGGGCTCTTTCGGTCCGAGCCAGTGCTGGTCTATGCCTTCATCCTGCAGATGATCCTCACGGCGGCCATCCTTCCGGTTCTCGGCGGCTCGATCGCAGTGCGTGTTTTTGCGCCGGTGCTGCGGCTGCCGCAGGCACTGATCGCGCCCATCGTGGTTAGCCTGTCGGTGATCGGTGTCTATTCCATCCAGAACAGCGTCTTCGACATCTATGCGCTCATCGGCTTCGGCCTGCTGGGATACATCCTGCAACGCACTGGCTTTCCGCTCGCGCCTATCGTTCTGGGCGTCATCCTCGGGCCGATGGCCGAGCAACAGTTGCGGCTCGCGCTGATCATCGCGCGCGGCGATGTTCTGTCGATCGCCAGCAGCCCGGTCGCGATGATCCTGATCGCGCTGATTGTTCTCGTGCTGGCTTTGCCGGTGGTGCGGATGCTGCTGGGCCGGCGCGCGCGGATCGACCCGAAACTCAACTGATACCGCCCGAGAGGGACCCGAGGAGGACACCATGCTGGTTCACGAAAAGCTTGCACAGATCGTCGCGCAGGAGGGGGTCTCCTGCCATTTCACGCTTCTGGGCGATGCCAACATGTATTTCGCCGACAGTCTCGACGCGCTTGGCGTCGAGTCGATACACGTCCGTCACGAACATTGCGCCTGCTCGATGGCGATGTCCTACGCGCGTGCCACCGGCGATCTGGGCTTTTGCTCGGTGACCTGTGGGCCGGGTGTGACGCAGCTTGCGACGGCCCTTCCGGCGGCGGTGCGGGCCTCAATCCCGATGGTGATCTTCGCAGGGGAAAGCCCGCTCGGCAAGGCGTGGTACAATCAGCAGCTCGATCAGGCGCCGGTCGTTCGTGCCCTCGGGGCGGATTACATTGCCATCCACACTCAGGGGCAGATAGCGGGCAAGTTGCGTGAGGCGTTCCTGTCGGCGCGCCTGCATCAAAAGCCGGTCGTCGTCGGCATCCCAATGGACCTTCAGCATCACGAATGGACCGGATCCGAAGACTACGTTCCCTCGCAGAAGATCATGCCGAAACCCGCGCCCCTGCATCCCGCGCCCGAGGCCGTCATCGAGGCGGCCGAGCTTGTTGCCTCTGCCCGGAAAATCGTGCTGATCGCCGGAAAAGGCGCGATGCGCGCGGGCGCATCCGAGGCTTGCGCGGCGCTGGCCGACCAGTGCGGGGCGCTTCTGGCGACGACGCTGCCCGTGCGGGGCCTTTTCGTGGATCATCCCTTCGATCTGGGTGTTGCCGGCGGTTTCTCGTCGCCCTTGGCGCGCGAGCTTTTCGCCGAGGCGGATCTGGTCATCGCGGTGGGTGCAAGCCTGACGCAGCACATGCGCGACGCGGGCAAGCTCTTTGGCGCGGCCAAGGTGCTACAGATTGATCTTGCGCCGAAGGGAATCAATCAGGGCGCGGTCGTTGCCGATCACGTCCTGCAAGGCGATGCCAAGGTGGCTGTGCAGAAACTCTGCGAGGCGCTGGAGGAGCGCGGCGCGCGCCCGTCCGACTGGCGCGGCGACACCCTGCGCGAGCGGATCGCGAACGCGCCGGGCGACGATGCGAAATTTCCGGAGGATGGATATCTTGATCCGCGCGATGTCATCAGCAGCCTCCAAGAGATCCTGCCCAAGCAGTGGGAAATGGTGAATTCCTCTGGGCATTGCTCGTATTTCTCGGCCCAGATGCGGGGCTGGCAGGCGCGGAATTTTCATGTGATCCGCGAGTTTGGCGCAATCGGCAACGGTCTTTCCTACGCCATCGGCGTCGCGGCCGCGCGCCGCGACAATACGGTTGTCCTCATCGACGGCGATGGCAGTCTGCTTATGCACGCGCAGGAACTTGAGACCATCCGCCGCCACGGGTTCAAGCTGCTGATTTGCATTTTAAACGATGGCGCCTATGGCTCCGAAATTCACAAGCTTCGCAGCGAAGGGCTGCGTGATGGCGGCGCGGTGCATGGCCGGGGAGATCTGGGCGCGGTCGCGCGCGGCTTCGGCCTCGGGGGGAAGGTCTTTACGGATCTTTCGACGCTCGCCAGTGATCTAGACGCGTTCGACGAGGGCGAGGACAGCGCGCTGTGGGATTTCCATGTCAGCGACTTGGTCTCGTCTCCGATCATGCGCCAGAACCATCCCGCCAAACGGCATGGCTAACAGACGGCGCCCTATAAACTCAGGCGCCGTCCGAAAAGCCGAGCATGGACGACAGGCGCTGCACCATCGTTGCGATATGAGCGAGGTTCTCGGGGCTTTCCGCATCGAAGCGGCCGATCGGACCCGACACGGCAATCGCGCCTACCAGAGTGCCGTTCCGGTCGAAAACCGGTGCGGAAATCGACGAGGTCAAAGGGTCATAGGCACCCACCGAATATCTCGCGAGATCCGCCGCCTGCGCCACGCCTCGGGGCGCGCCGTCGGCGAAGTCGCGCAGAACCTGGCTGATCGAGGTCGTGTCCATCGGTATATGAACGCCGACCTTGCGGCTGACCCGCAGAGACTGAGGCGAATCCACCCCCATAAGGCACATGCGGTTGTCGCCCTCGCGGACGTAGAGAAAAACGCTCTCGCCGGTCGAATCCCGCAACTGCGTCATCGTCGCCTCGATCAATTCGCGCTGGTCGAGCGAGTTCTCGAAGGCGCGGCCCAGTTGAAAGGCCTTGACCGAAAGCTGATACCGGCCATCCGCCAGCTTGCGCACGTAGGAGAGCTTCTCGAACGAAATCATGTAGCGCAGGATCACGCTCTTGAACAATCCGGTCGCATCGGCGAGATCGCTCAGGGTCAGCGGGCGATGCTCGGCCGCGAAGGCATCGAGAATGCGCAAGGATCGCTCGGCGGCGGCGACGGGCCTTTCGACCCCTTCAGTATCCGGGCTTTTGGCCATGATGACGGTCACTCCAACTGCGTCATGTTGCTCGGTCAAGCTCGTATAATAGTGTTATAGTATTGTCACCCACATTGGGCGCGCTTCCCGACGCGGATAACATGCGCACCCCTCAGACCTGAAAGGCATGGACGTGGATCACCCGAGAACGATGGCGGAAAAACTGCTCGGCCGGGCCGCAGGCAAGGATGTGCGAGCAGGCGATATCGCCGTCTGCACTCCGAGTTATGCGATGGGAACGGATGGCTCGATTCCCATGGCGATCGATTATCTGGCCAAGATGGGCCGCGACTCTGTGGCCGATGCCGCACAGCTTCTTTTCGCAATGGATCACTACGGCATCAGCTCGGGCCCGAACGCCCTGGCGCTTCAGGCGAAGGCACGAAAATTCGCGCATGACAACGGCATTCGCCTCTTCGACGTCGGCGACGGGATCGGTCATCAGCTTTTGATCGAGGAAGGAATCGCCGCGCCCGGGCGCCTCGTGGTCGGAGCGGATTCGCATGCGACCTCCTATGGCGCGCTGAATTGCTTTGGCACCGGGATCGGTTCGTCCGATCTGGCGGGAGTGATGTTTTGCGGGCAGATGTGGCTGGAGGTTCCGAAGACAATTCAAGTGCATCTGATCGGCCGTCTGCCGCAGGGCGTTTCGGCCAAGGACGTGGCTCTGGTTCTGGCCCGGCGCATGGGCGCGGATGGGGCCAATTACATGGCGCTGGAATTCAGCGGGCCGGGCGTGGCGACGATGGACATGGATGACCGGATCGTTCTGTCCAACATGGCGGTCGAAATCGGCGCGAAGGCAGGGATCTTTCCCTTCGATGGCGTGCTCGAGGATTGGATGCAGCGCATCGGCGTCATGGATTACACGCCGATCATCGCCGATGAGGGGGCGGAGGTGGCGCGGATAGTCGAGGTGGATCTTTCGGCCCTGACACCCCAGATCGCGCTGCCACACCGCGTTGACAACGTGACCGATCTTGACGCCCAGCCCTTCACGCCGGTCGACGTCGTCTATCTCGGCACCTGTACCGGGGGAAGGATGCGCGACTACGAGGAGGCGCTGGAGGTGATCACGAAGGCTGGGCATCTCAGCGACCGGGTTCAGGTGGTTGTGACGCCAGCCTCGGGCCAGATCTACAGCGAGATGAAGCGTATCGGAATGCTGGACCGGTTCCGGGCCTTCGGAGCCCGGATCGAGCTTCCAGGATGTGGCGCCTGCTGCGGGACATGCGGAACAATCCCCTCGAACGGCCAGAAGATCATCTCGAGTGCCAATCGCAATTTCAGGGGCCGGATGGGCAATGCCGCGGCAGAGATCTATCTCGCCTCGTCCATATCCTGCGCGCATGCGGCCGTGCGCGGCGGCTTTGGCAAACGAGGCTAAAGGAGAGCTGATATGACCGATACACTCGCCTCGGGCAGCGCTCGCATTCTCGGAGATGACATCAACACTGATTACATCGTTCCTTCGCATCGCAAGAAAGAGACGATAGACCCCGATGTACTTCGGGCCTTCATCTTCGAGGATATCGTCCCCGGTTTCTACGACGCAATGGAAGTCGAGACGGTTCTGGTTGCCGGCACCAATTTCGGCTGCGGGTCTGCGATGGAGGTTGCTGTCACTGTCCTTCAGGCGGCTGGCGTTAAAGCCGTTATTGCAAAGAGTTTCTCCCGTACCTTCAGACGAAATGCGCTAAACAATGGCTTACTGCTCTGTGAAGCCGACGCATCATTTCTGGAGGATGGGGATGACGTCGCAGTCGAGCTGAACGATGGCGTTTTGTGCATTCAATCTAGCCGGCGCGCGCCGGTAAATGCAGGCGCTATGCCCGATTTCATGTTGGACATGCTGTCTTACGGTGGATTAACCAATTACTTGGTGGCGAACGGGGGCTTTGAGTAGCGTTTCAATCGCTCTTCACAGTTCGCTCAACCTCGGTTGGCGTTTTGTCCTGCCGCGAGGTTTTTCCTCCACATGAAATGAGATTTCGACTGACCTTGGCCCCACCCCCACTCTTCTAACGCCCCTGGCGAGAGTTTTTCGGCTTCGATCAGGGTAGAAGGCTGATGTTCGCCATTCCGTCAGCTTGATCGGGACCTTGTTGCCGATGGCCCCATTTGGCCGTTCCGCGTTGCAGTATCGACGGCAAGTCTCCAGCTGTTCGGCTGCATCTGCAAGCGTCAGGAACGGGTGCGCATTCAGCTTCCCGGCGGGGGGTATGCGAGTAAGAAGCTGTTTCGCACTTTCATGATTGGTTTCCGTTATGTCTTGCGAAATTCTGAGGTTAAGTAACTGTTAAAATTATCCTTTCGTCCGATTTGGGTTCTGGCGTCTTTGGCGTGGAGGTTCGAGTCCTCTCACCCGCACCAATCCAAGAAGTATATCGGCGAAGACCGAAATTATCGGGACCTATCTGGGTCCATCCGCCTCTCTGACCACCTCAGGTGATAATTTGCATAGCCGCCGGTCGATGCCTTGGCATTTCTCAATGCAGCTTAGGTTCGAAAAGAAAGCGGTTTTGGGATAGTCCGGCGGTGCCTCGGCCCTGCCTTTCACAGAATCCGCGCCGATCACTTTGCTCTATGCGGGCTCTCGTCCTTTTCTGTCCGATAGGGATAGCCCAACGCGGTGAATCCGACGAGACGCGCGTTTGGGCGCTAATGGTGATTCTCTTTGTGCCATGGCTCGGTCCGATGCCAGGCATGGCGCGCAGCTACGCAAATCATGTGCCTCAGGTCTTCGTCTCGCAAGACGATTGCCCCCGGCGCAGTCAGGCCTATCTGTCGCGCTATGGACACTTAGGCCGGAAAGGGACGCTACGGCCTCATCCTTGCTGCGACAGCATAAGGAACGCGCTGCTTTTGACCCCGCTTCACCGGCCTTTGTTTCTCGGCTCCGAAATCTATCGCGGTTCTACCTATGGCGCGTGGCACCCGCTGCGTATCCCGCGCGTATCGACCGTAATCGACCTGGTGCGGGCGATGGGCTGGCTTGGCCCGGAGCAATACCGCGCCAGCCCTCGCGCCAAGCCCGGCGCGCTTACGGGCTATCATACCCGTGCCTATGTCGACGCATTGCTGGACGCCGAACGCCTGCAGTTCGCGAGCCCGCAAACCCGCGCGCGGCACAATATCGGCACACCGTCTAACCCTATTTTCCCCGAGATGTATCGCCGTCCCGCCACCGGTGCGGGCGCATCGCTTCTGGCGGGCGAATTGCTGGCCGGGGGCGGCGTCATTCATTCGCCGGGGGGCGGCACACATCACGGTATGCCGGACCGCGCGAACGGGTTTTGCTATCTCAATGACGTCGTTCTGGCCATTCAGTCGCTGCGCCGGCATGGGGCGCGGCGTGTTGCCTATATCGACATCGACGCGCACCATGCTGATGGGGTCGAACATGCCTTTGCCGCCGAGCCGGAGGTGTTGCTGATCTCGACCCACGAAGAGGGCCGCTGGCCGCGCACCGGTGCGCTCGATGATCGCGGGGCGGGCCAGGTCTACAATTTGCCGCTGCCGCGCGGCCTGAGCGACAGTGAGATGGCGCTCGTTCGCGATCAGCTGATCCTGCCCGTGGTAGCGCGGCACCGTCCCGATGCGATCGTGCTGCAATGCGGGGCCGACGCGGTGGAGGAGGATCCGCAATCGCGCCTTGGCCTGTCGAACGGGGCGCATTGGGCGATCTTGCGCAGCTTGCAGAATATGGCGCCGCGCCTTCTGGTGCTGGGCGGGGGCGGCTACAATCCTTGGACGGTCGGACGGCTCTGGGCGGGGAACTGGGCGGTGTTGAACGGGTATGAGATCCCCGACGTGCTGCCAAAGGCGGCGCAGGCCGTGCTGGGCGCGCTACGCTGGCAGCGCCCCGGCTCGCCCCGACAGATCGCGCCCGAGGCGCATTGGATCACGTCGATGGCCGATGCGCCACGAACCGGGCCGATCCGCGCCGAGATCCGTGCGCGGATCGAAACATTGCTGGCCGGGCGCGATGGCTGAACGCAAAAGCCCGCCGCGTCAGTCGCCGTAGCCGGTCATCTCCAGATACCCGATGCCCTCATGGCTGCCCGCAATCGTCACCGGCCCCTCCCAATAGGGCACGGATGTGTCCATCCAGGCATCGGGGTTTATGGCCGTTACCGTGGCATCAAGGCCGCGCTCTGGCACTGTGACGCGCCAGCGCACTGGTACGCTGCGGCCCGCGACCTCATGCCAATCCAGGGGCTCGGCCTTCAGCGCGTCATCCGGCAGCGCGCTTGCCTTGCCATCTGCGCCGATCCAGGTGCCCGAGGTGAAATCGCTGGCGCCGCGCAGCACGAACCCCATCATTTTCTCGCCGGTCTGGAACGAGAGCGAGAACCAATCCCAACCACTTTGGTCCTCCGCCAAGGGCTGCGACGACCATTTCCGGTCGAGCCACGCCGTCCCTGTCACCTCCACATCGCCGCCCGGCAGGCTCAGCGTGCCCGCAAGATCATAAAATGGCTGTGAATAGTAATAACTCGCCTGCCCTGCAGCGGATTTGACCGAAAACCCCTCATCGCCGTGCCGGACAATCGGGCCTTTGGCGGTCAGCTCGACGTCGTAGGCGAAATCTGGGCCGGAGGCGGTCAGGCGAAGCTGCCCGAAATCCGGGCCGGCCATCTGCCAGTCGTCGATCCATGCTTCAAATGGGTCGGCTGTGACGCCCGCCTGGCCGATCCCGCCCCGCGCCAGCCGCTCGGCCACGTGATGCGTGTGCGGCGACGTGACCGCCGCGTGGCCCATCCAAAGCTGTGGCGCGCTCCACCCGTCGCCGTCCCGAGGCGCCAGCGCCGAGCGAAAGAGCGTCCATTGCAGCCCGTAGGGCGTGCCATCCGGGCCGGTCATGTTCGCGGTCAGATACCACCACTCGATCCGGTAGGCGGGGTGCGCGCCGTGATCGGCGGGAAATTCAAGCTGGGTTCCACGCTCCGGCACGGCAAATCCTTCGGCCTCGGTGCCGAGCCCGGCAAAGCCTTGGGCCGGTATCTGTTGCGGCAACAAGAGCAGGATCAGAAGGGCACACCATCGCTTAACGCTCATTTCGGAACACTCCCAATAGCTGCGCAGGCGGCGTGCGCCACAGGCGCCAGGCGGGCCAGAGCGCCGCCAGCGCGGCGGCGAACAGTGCCAGAAAGGTCAGGCGCAGGTAATCCAGCGGAAAGACATACATCGGCAGGCGCCAGCCGAACGCCTCGACATTGACCACCGCAAGAAGCGCCCAAGCAAGCAAAAGGCCGAGCGGCAGCGCCAGGAGGGCTGTAAGCGCCGCCAGAACGACGGCACGCACCAGATCCAGAAGTGCTAGGTTGCGCCGTGTCAGCCCCAGTGCCCAGACGGGGGCCAACTGCGGCACGCGGATCGCGGCAAGGGTCAGAAGGCTCATCAGGATCGCGAAGCCTGCGACGGCAAGGGTCAGCACGTTAAGTGCCGTCGTCACGGTAAAGGTCCGCTCGAAAATGGCGAGCGACATTGCCTTGATCGACGCCTGGTCGATCATCGCGGCCTCGCTTATGCCCGCCTCCTCGGTGAGAGCGGCGCGCAGGGCGGGCACGTTCTCGGCCTCCGTGCGCAGACCAAAATTACGCGCCTCGACATCGGGATAAAGCGCGCGAAAGAGATCCTCGGTGACGATGACCTGCCCGATGGGATTGCCGTAGTCCCCATAGATGCCCAGCACCGTCACCTCTCGGGCGGACGCGATACTGATGCTGTCCCCGAGCGCCAGCTGCGCGCGGCGGAACATCTGCTCGTTTATCAGCGCGCCGTCCCCCTCGGCCAGCCGGTCCCATGCCTGCGGAAGCGCACTGAGGAATTGCCAATTCTCGCGGTATGTCGCGTGGTCCCGCGCGCCGTAGATCTCGGCGGGCATGCCTGCGACCTCGCGCTCGACCGTCAGGATCGGAAGGAGCGCATCGGCGCGGCTGGCGGCGACGCGCGCGATCGCGTCCGCCTGCGCCCCATCCTCAGCCCGCACATAAAGTTCGGAGGCAAGCCGCTGATCGAGAAACCCGGTGAAGGTCAGCCGGAAGGACGATACCATGGTCGATACGCCGACATTCGCCGCCATTGCCAAGAGGAGGGCCATGAGCGCCAGCGAAAGGCCCGGCACCTGCTGGCGCGTGTCGGCCCAGAACCACTCGGCGACGGGGCGCCGCGCCGGCACCTCGGCCAGCTTCAGCAGAAGACCGAGGAGGGGCGGAAGTGCGAAGGCGCCGCCGATCAACAGCGCCGCCAGCAGGGCAAAGCCCGCCAGCAGGCCCTGACCCCAGGCCGCCAGCGCCGCCGCTGTCGCCAGTAGGGCCACCGACGCCAAGGCCATCCAACCGCCCCGCCGCGCCATTGCCATCGCGCGCGGCTGCGCCCCGGCCAGAAGCGGCATCCGCGCCAGCGACCAGAACGCGCCACTGGCGGCGACCGCCGTGCCCCCCAGCGCGATGGCCAGCCCCGACAGCCACCATGCGGGACGGAGGCTGAGCTGGCCGGAGATGTCCGCGCCGTATAGTCCGCGCAGGGTTGCCGCCACATCAGGTAACAGAAAGGCTGCGATGACGTAGCCGAGCACGACGCCGATCAGTCCGGCGACCAGCGCCAGCAGCGCCAGCTCCGCCGCCATCAACGCAATCAGGCGCCGCAGAGGAACCCCGAGCGCGCGCATGCTGCGCATCATCGGGCGCCGCTGCTCGAACGCGAGGCCGATGGCGCCATGCACGATGAAGAGGCCCACGGCAAAGGACAGCAGGCCGAAGGCCGTCAGGTTCAGATGAAAACTATCCGTAAGGCGGGCCACGTCGCCGCCGCCCCGCGGCGCTACCTGCATCAGGTCCGGCGCGACCTCTGCCAGCGACGGGCGGGTCATGGGCTGGTTCGGCAGCACGATCAGACGGTCAATCTCGCCCGGACGGTTCAGCAGGGCTTGCGCCACGCCGATATCGGCCAGCAGCGTGTTGGGCGCAACATCCGGGGCCAGAACCCCCTCTGGCGCGATACCCGGCAGTGCAGCCAGCGTCTCGGCCCGCCCGAAGACCTGCCCCGCGCCCGACAGAAACGCGCCCAGATCGGCGCCCTCGGCGGGGGCGACCGGGCCTATCCCGCCGGGTGCCGTCAATGGTTCCAGCCCGACGACGCGCACGCCGCCCACGCGGCCCTCGATGACCGGCGAGACGAGCCAGCCCGCGCGCCTCAGCGCAACATAGCTTTGCTGCGCGATGGGCGCCCCGTTGGCTGATGTGATCTGCGCATAACGCCCTTCGCCCAAGATCGAAGCCGCCGCATCGTAGCTGATGCGGGCCTCGGCATTGATTGCTTGCACCCCTGACCAGAGCGCCGTGGCCAGCGCAAGGCCCGCCAAAAGCGTGATGAGTTGCAAGGGATTGCGGCGCCAATACCCCGATAGCGCCGAGAGGACGGCCGCGTTCACGTCAGCTGCCCCGCCCGCAAGTGAAGGCGCCGGGGCAGTCTCTGTGCCAGCCGTTCGGAATGGGTAACAACGATCAGCCCGGCGCCCGTTTCCTCGACCAGGTCCTGCAACAGGCCCAGCACCGCATCCGCGCTTGCCTCGTCGAGATTTCCCGTTGGCTCATCGGCCAGAACCAGGCTGGGCCGAGGTGCAAGGGTCCGGGCAATCGCCACCCTCTGTTGCTGGCCGCCTGATAGTTGCTCGGGGTATTTGTGCATATGGTCGGCAAGCCCCAGACGCTCGGCCATTGCGTCGGTACGTGCGGCATCGTGCCGTCCGGCCAGCCGGGCCTGAAACGCGATATTGGCGGCCACATCGAGCGACGGGATAAGGTTGAACTGCTGAAAGATGACGCCGACGGTGCCGCGCCGGAGCCCGGCCCGCCCGGCATCGCCCAGCGCGGTCAGATCGGTGCCTTCGATCTCGATTTTACCACTGTCGGCGGTATCGAGCCCCCCGATCAGATGCAGAAGTGTGCTCTTGCCCGATCCCGACTCGCCCGTCAGGGCCATCATTCCGCCGCGCGGCAATTCCAGCGACACACCGCGCAGAACCGGCGCCTCGGTGCCGGGATAACTCTTGGTGACCTGATCCAATTTCAGCAGCATGGTGCCTCCTGTCGGGCCAAAGGTAAGGCGGAGCGCAGCGATGGGAAGGCGCAGCCCACGGGCATTGACGCAATGTGCAAAAACATTTGCCGAATTAAATCACAGAACTGTCTGGATGGATGCCAAGGGCGCGCCGGCGGTTTGATGATCGAACTTTGCCATACGCGAAAAAATCATCTTGCGCATGATCGGCGGTCACGCGCGCCAATTTCTCTGACGCGTCTTGGTGACGACGCCGCCTTCCGCATCTGAGAGACGGCATGCGCCCCGGCCCCCGGCTAAGGGGGAAATGCGAAAAGCGAAGGGGTGATTAAGGTGGATATACCGGACTGGACCACCCCGAGGCTTGGTCGGCCCTCGACCCGCAAAGTTTCACGGTCGCGGGCCAATAAGGTGAGCGGGTAATGGGGCGAGACTGCCGCCTTATAATTCGGACGGGAGAGGCGCTCCGGGTGCCTCTTTCGGGGGCGATCAGCGGCTGTGGACGACAGGCCGCCTTGGTATGCCCCCCAGCTTTATGTGCGCGGTTGAACGCACTTTGGGGTGTTTGCATCACTGGTGCGCAGTCGATCTCAAACTGAGAGAGACCGGCTTGCACCTCCGGCGCGAAGGCCGGCGCCGGAATTGTTCACCGCTTTCAGGCGCTGAGGCTCAGGCGGTGCCGCTCGAGTATTTCCATGATCTGATCGCCCAGGGAAAGCGGATCGAACGGCTTGCTGATGACGGCAGAGGCACCGCAGGCATGGAGACATTCGATTTCGGAATTCTGAGCGCGCGCAGTCATGAAAATCGCGGGAATATCCTTGAACAACGCCTTCTCTCGTATCTTGTCCAATGCCTCGCAGCCGGTCATGCCAGGCATCATCATGTCCAGCAATAGCACGTCTGGACGGAAGGTTTCGACCTGTCTCACGGCGTCTTCGCCGGACGCGGCTTGGACCAATTCGAATTCTCCCGACAGTGACAGGGCCATCGCTGCTATCTCACGGATGTCGGCATCGTCCTCTGCATGCAAAATCTTGATCATACGTGCCTCTCTACTGGTTTGCTCTGAAGCTGGCTGATTTGGCTGATATCCGCCTCGGGCTGGTTCCGAGGAAGCGTGAAGAAGAACTCGGTGCCGACGCCTTCGCGAGATTGAAAGCCGATGGTCCCGCCGAGACTCTCGACGATGGCCTTGCAGATGCTGAGGCCCAGTCCGGTTCCGCCTTTTGCGGCCCTGTCGGAATTCGTCATGTCCGCGAAACGCTGAAAGATCATGTGCTGCTCATTGACCGGAATGCCGGGGCCTTCATCCTCGACGGATATCCGAACGTGATCGCCTTCGTTCTTGAGCGAAAGGCGCACGCGGCCAGACTCGCCCGCAAATTTGCATGCGTTGGAAAGAAGGTTGGTCAGAACTTGGATCAGCCGGTTCGGGTCCGTCTGGATCGGCAGCGGTTTTGCCGTGCCCGAGACTTCGATATTCACGTTGGACAGTTTCTCGATCATCGCCGTCGCATGTCGCGCCTCGCAGATGATCTCGGACAGGTCAATATCCTGAAGCTGCATCTGCATCTCGCCACTCGAAATCTTCTCGAGATCGAGAATGTCGTTGATAATCAGGATCAACCGGTCCGAGTTGCGGTGCGCGATTGCCATCAGGTCGCGCGCCTTGTCCGAAATCTGTGTGTCCTTGGCGGAGAGCAGAAGGCTCAATGCACCTTTGATAGAGGTCAGCGGCGAGCGCAGCTCGTGGCTCACGGTTGCCACGAACTCGGACTTCTTGCGATCTTGTGCCACCCGGTCGGAGATATCGCTCATCACAATAAGAAAGAAACCGCTGCCTTTCGCGTCATTCACGAACTTGACGCTCACGTGGAGCGGCACGCCGTCATGAACAATCTCGAACCGCGAGGCTGACTCTGCGCTGCCGTTCAAGGCACGGCAGGCCAGGCCGATAGGCTCAAAATCTGTCTGCTCGATCAGATGTTCCAGGTTTTTGCCTTCAGCAGGCGGGCCAAGATAGCCCAGCCGCTGGCGGGCGGCATTGTTCATGTAGTTGAGCTGCCAGTCGGACGAATTGACGATCCAGATATCATCCCGCAACTCGTCCAGCACTTCCATGGTTTTCTGTTCAGAGCGAAGCTGCTTCATGCTGGTGATATCGGTTCGTACCGATATAGAGCCGTTCCACCCGCCTTTGGTGTCCGACAGGGGAATGATCGTCGTTTGGGTGTAGAAAGTGCTGCCATCTGCGTGGCGCAGCGGTGTCTCGCCGTGCCACGTCTGCCCCGCCTTCAGACGCGCACGAATACGCTGGGGCAAGTCGACTTCGGACTCTGGGTAAAGAGTGCTGACGGGACTGCCGATAAGCGCATCTCGCGAGCGGCCGCTGAGGGCGGTCATCTTGTCATTGACACTGACGATGCGGCCTTTGCCATCGACCGTGCTTACAACAGAGTGTGCATCAAGCGCTTGCAGTTTTTGCTCCAGCGGATCGACGATGTGTCGCAGCTGCCGGCGAAACCAGACGCTCATCAGAATGACAGGCGCGCCTGCCGCAATGATCACAGCGCCGATCGTGCCGATCATTTGGGCTGAGGGAGTTTGGAGAACCGTCGTGAAACCGCTGTACCACAGGCCCGCCAAGAGAATGGCGGCAAGAACAGTCAGCGCAGCTCTCACTAGGTACACAGACGATAACACGATGGAGGCTCCGTTCCGACTACTCGATCACTCAAAAAAGGTGACTTCGAAATATTCCAATATTCAAATCCACTAGCAAAAGATGCTGTTTCATATTGGCACAAATGTGTTCGGAACGGTGCAAATTCGTGGGAGCGGGCCGGTATCAGGACGCTCGAGTCAGACATTGTGTGACTGATGACACAATGGAGCCCAGCTCCGAGCGGCCTTTGACGAGGTTAACCTGAATGCGTGGATCCTTTGTCAGCGTCTCGTCGGCCGAGAGGCCTATGACGCGCGCGCCGGGCTGCCGCAGCGCCAGCCTGTCAAGGAAGGCGCGCAATTCGCCACTCGGAAGCGTGCAATCCAGAATGACTGCATCCAAATGTGTGGCCGCTGAAATTCGCGCTGCTTCGGCGAGCGATGTCGCGTGGACGAACTTGGCGACCGGCGCCAGTGCAGACGCTATGACCTCGGCGAAGTCATCATCCTTTTCAACGTGCAGAACCGATATCCGGCCCGTTTTTGCACTGTCCAGCCGAACGATGCTGGCATCGTTCGGCCCGCTGACCGAACCGGTGTGCTTACTGCAGAGCGGGCAGGTGAACCAGAAGACGGTGATGCCGTTTCGTTTGCTCTCGAACCCCATGTCGCCATCATGTCGGGTTACGATCCGCTTTGAGATGTTGAGGCCAAGACCGGTCCCGCCATTCGCGCGCGTATCGGAGCTGTCGGCCTGCGAAAATGCCTCGAACACTTTGGGCTTGAAGCTTTCCGAAACACCCGCTCCCCAGTTCTGCACGTAAACGATTGCGGAATCGCCAATTCGCTCGGCCTTGATCAGCACCTCGGTATCTTCTGACGAATACTTGCACGCGTTCGAGATAAGGTTGGCAAGCACCTGCTTCATCCGGCTGACATCAGCCCGCAGGATGAGCGGGTCCGCCGGCAAGTCCAAGGTCAGCCGATTGGCGTGCGTCAGCGCGAAGGGCGCGAGCTCCTCGGCGGCGTCCTGTACCATCGTCGCCAGATCCGCTGCTTCGAAATTGAACGAAACCTCGCCAGAGGAAATCTTCTCCAGATCCAGGATATCGTTCACGATCCGCGACAGTCGGCTGGTGTTCGAGCGTGCAATTTCGATCAGGCGCTGACTGGTTTTGGGCAGGGTTCCGTTCGTCGATCCTGTCAGCAAGTCCAATGCGCCCTTGATCGAGGTAAGCGGCGTGCGCAATTCGTGGCTGACTGTCGCGACAAATTCGTTCTTGGCCTGGCTCAGGCGCTTTTGATCGGTGATGTCGTTGATTTGCGCGATGAAGAAATCCTGCTCGGTATTGCGATCATAAGTCCATGAGATGTTGAACAGGCCCCAGCGGATTTCGCCGCTGGAATGGACGATCCGATGTTCGGCTGAATAGGTCCTGTCTGCCGGACCGTTCATCATGTCCGTCGCGCCCTTGTAGACTTTCTTGATATCCTCTCGAGGCACGATGTCCGAAAATCTTGTCTCTGCGATAATGCGCTCTTCGGGAATGCCGCACAGCTTGCAGAAGGCTTCGTTGACGGTAATGAAGTTGCCCTTGATATCCGTCAGTGCCATGCCCACAGGTGCGGCTGCCAGAACTTGGCGGAACCGTTGTTCGCTGACTTCCAACGCGTTGCGCGAGTGCAGCAACTCGGTCACATCCCACTGGATCCCGATCATTCTCTTGGCCGTACCATCGGCATTGCGTTCGACGATCAGTGCGTCGGAGCTGATCCACCGCCATTCGTCTTCGCTGTATCTCAGGCGGTAGTCGATGACGGCCTGATCCCTCAGACCATCCATGCATTCCTGCTCGATTTTGCGCATGACGACGAGGTCGTCCGGATGGACCCGCGCGTAGAGCATCTCTTCGACATCAACGTCGACGATGTCGGGGCTGAGCCCCATATTGCTAAGCCACGTGCCCGCGACCTTCATCTCGTTGGTTGTCAGATCCAGATCGAAAACCCCGATCCGAGCCGACTCCAGGCACATGTCGTAAAGAGCCTTGGTCCGCTTCAGCTCGGATTGCATTTCGATCTGCGGGGTGACGTCGCGAACGATCGCGGTGACACGGCTCTCTCCGTCCGCGGTGGTCCACTCGTTTCTTTGAAGGTCAAGGAAACACAGCTGACCGGCCTGAGAATAGCCATGCGCGTTGAAGCTCTGGTCCGCGGCGGCGGCGTCGAGTTCCCTTATCACGCTGGAAAACTTGAGGCCCGACAGGCCGATCTCGTCATATCCCAGCATGGTCTGGGCCGCCCGGTTCGAAATGAGGATATTCTCGTTCGAATCCAACACGAAAACCGCGGTGACATCATTGCCGACAATTGCATTGTTCTCGCGGTTGCGTGCCTCGATCTGTCGCGTCCGCAGGTCCGCAACGGCGCGCAACGCCTCGCCGCGCCGACTGATCGCACGAATGAGAAACAACAGCAGTCCGGTGACCAGAATACCCGAAAGACCAATAATCAAGGGCTGCTGGCTGTCGAAGGCGCTGTCAAATCGGGGCGTGCTGGTAAAGACCATCGTCCAAAGGCGGCCGAACTGCCGGATGGTGTATTCTTCGGTGTAGTTCCCCGCGGCGTCTTCCCCGCGATGATCTTCGAATATCAACTTCTCGGGATCTGTTCCCAGACCATCGAAAAGTTGCAACGAATAGCTGCTTTGCAAGCTGGGCGTCAGGTCGGCCATCAGGTTGGAAGCGATGAACGGCGCATAAACCCAGCCCCTGAATTCGCCCCGCCCCATCGGAAGTGTCGCGGAAGGGCCCACGGCCTTTTCGAAATGAGGAAAGAGCAGGAGGAAACCGGACTGATCCTTGGCGTGCTGAACCAGTTCAATTGGAGGCGTCATGCTGGCCTCTCCGGTGTCGCGGGCCAGCCTCAAAACACCGGCGCGCACAGGCTCAAACGCGGCGTCAAGGCCCAAGGCCTCGCGGTTGGCGCCCAAGGGATAGATATACCGCACTATGAAATGCGTTTGCGTATCTGCTACCCTGCTCAGCGTGAAGCCGGGCTGTCCGTCTTCTCGGACCTTGGCCAGAAACCCATCAAGCTCGTCATGGGGAACGGATTCGATAAAACCGATGGCGCTTACGCCAGGCAGAAACTCGTCGATCTGTAAGTGCCGCGCATAGTTATCGAAATCCGCCCGCGTCACCTCGTCCGACGCGCGCATGAATGCAGAGGTGCCCCGAAGCGATTGAAGGTATGTATCCATTCGGGATTGCAAAGCCCGGATGCCGTCTTCGCTAAGCCGTTGAAACTCACCCTTGGCCAACTGATTTTTGGCATTGATACTGGTGAAAACCATGACCGCCGTGACCAGTAAGCACGCACAAGCGAAAATCACCTCGGCTCGACTAGGCACTTTCATAACGCCAAATCTCTTCCATATCGCGCGTCACTGACAGCGACAGCCAAATTTAACTTTAGGTTGCATTTCCGGAAAGATCTACCCGTATAGCGATGACAGCTGCGCAAGTGTTGCGCGTTTGTCCAAGGCTCAAGAGTTTGGCGCCCCAATCGAAGAAAGTCCCTAATCGGCAACGCCCGCAACTGCAAGGCGCGGTGTCTGACGTGTCAAATTTTGGTAGAGAATTTTGGTCCGCATGGCCAGCCGGTTGGACGCTATGCGGCGTGCTGATGGCCTTCTGCAAAGGCTCGGTAGCCTGCTGATGCAAGCGCATCCGCGTGCGTTCGGCTTCAGGCGGTAGTGGCCTGAATGCGTTCGATTTCTGTAATCAGATCGTCGATGTCGCATCGCAATTCCGCAGACGGGGACGGAAGATTGGTCGACCTTTGGTCGATAGCGCCATCTATGGCCAATGCGTATTTCCCTAGGACGGGAAATCCGAGGGTCGCGGCAGTGCCCGCGATCTTGTGGCAGATCTGACCGATTTCTCGTGACGCCGCGTGGCTCTGTTCATGGCTTTGCAAATGAGATCGCAGCTGGGTCAGGCGCAGACGCTTTTCCTCCAGCTCATTTATAAAGCGTGCGCGCACGCGCAGGAGGCCTTCGGAAAATGTGCTGAGATCGTTCTGATACATGAAAATGCCTGGATCCTTGCGTCAAAAGCCGAAGAGTTTATTCAGAGGTGAGCCGGTTGTCGTGGACTCGGAGCGCGGCGTCCGCGCCGCAGCTTCGGCCAGAGATAGCGCGCGCACCAGTGTGCTTACAACGTTGCGACGGGACTTCATCTGCAAGGCGAGGGGTTCGCCCACGACCGGACTGACCATCAGCGGGCGGCCATCGCAGAAATGCAGGTCCATCTCGTGGAGGCGGTCATGCAAATCCGCCTCAAGCGCATGAGGATCTATCGAACTGCCCTCGATCAGGACGCAGATGAATTGCCCGGCGCCCGCGTGCGAAATGAAAAACCTGCGCGGCTTCAAGCTGTCTGACACTCCCTCGGCAATATCGGTAATTGCTGCGTGATATTCATAAAGGCTACTGGACCGAAACATCCTCTCGGCATCGGGAATGACAACGCCAAAAGCCTGCATGCCGAAAAGGGACAGCTGTGAGATCTGAAGCAGGTAATTTTCGAGTGCGATGTAGTCGATGAAGCCATCGATATCTGACAATGTCAGGCGCGCCTGGAAATCCTCGGGCGATACGATCGACGTCGCCTTGCGCACCGACTCGACGGGGTTGAGATCCGTTTTCTGGTGGCGCTCCGTGACCAGGTCTTGGATCAGGTTCAGCCGCGCGCTGACTTCGCCAACCTCGAACGGCTTGGTGATATAGTCGGTCGCTCCCGCCGCGAAGGCGCTATCAATATAAGACCGTTCGGTCATCGCCGTGATCATCAGGATCGGCGTGATCTTGTAAGCCGGCAGTTTGCGCACGGCGGATACCAGTTGAATGCCATCCATCTTCGGCATCTGGATATCGAACAGCAGGCAATCAAAGGGCGTGTTCGCGTGATCGATTGCGGCCAAGGCATCATGGGCGGACTCGCAAACCGTGAGGTTCGTGAAACCCGCGACTTTCAGGACTTCCGTCAAAAGCTCCAGAATGATCGGATCGTCGTCAACAGCCAGGATTTTCATCCTATCCTCCATCTTGATAGCCGGTGGGGTTCGACACAGTCAGCTCCCGCTATGCGTGCGCCAATCTTCTGCAAGCAAATGGGCCAAAATGCGGCAGGATGGGAAAAATCAGGAATTAAAACAAGATGTGAAACGGCCCCGCCTATGCTGCATCTGAGCGATCCCTCCTGGTCCTTGGTAAGCCTATCACATCTACGTGCCATACTTTAGCCGCATTTGGACTGACTCCTTTCCGCCGCTCAGGGCCTTTTTGCGAGGACTGCCACGGCACAGTCCATACTCGGGCGGGTAGGCGCGCAAGTTATTGCAGGGTCAAAGACCTGCGTCCGCGTCACAGAGCAACCAATCAGTCTCAGCAAAAATGTTTTCCTCAATATCATGCACCGGCGGAAGGCTTTCCAGTGAGAGCGATGCTCTCTCGAATTCGCTGCGAACGAGCGCCACCGCTGCGGTGCGGCTGATGATCCGGTGATCGTTCAGCTGGTGCACCGCGACCTCGAATGCGTCACTGTAATCGAGGCTGCGAGCGTCAAGCATCGAGCACACCTTGTCCTGAATGCAGGTTCGGAAGGTCTCCGAGGTGCCAGTCATACGTCCCAGAACGCAGCAGAGGAACCGGCCCCGTCCAATATAGGACATAAAGGGCGTGTCTGCCGGAGCGGCCGTTAAAATCCCTTGGCTGACATCCCGCAGAAGTTGGAGCGTTTCAGAGCGGCCACGGGAACAGCTTGCCTTCTGAAACGCCGGAACGACGATGCGGAAAACGCTGATATGATAAAGCCCGTCCTGAAGTCGCAGAAGGCTTTTTTCCAGCTCGTGGTAATCCAGAATGCCGGAAACGCCGGAAAGGCAGATGCGCTCGGATATATCGAACCCACTGACCGGATCGTGCGACGTGAGGACCGATTGCAGGGCGGCGCGCCCCGCCTTTTCACGCTTGAGCGCGTCGACCAACAGCATCGCAGATTTAATCCGCCCGGCCAGTTCGACCTCGTCCAAGGGCTTTCTCAGAAAATCCGTGGCACCGGCGTGAAAGGCCTGCTCCATCAGCGGAGTTTCCTGACTGGCCGTGATCATGATGATGGGCGTCGTCTGGTAACTGCTGTGTTGCCGAAGACGGTGGCACAGCTCAATTCCGTCAATATCGCCCATCATGATGTCTAGAAGGAAGCAGTCGAAAGGCTGTGAGGCTGCATCGACCAACTGCAACGCATGCTCTGCCGATACTGCAAGCGTCAGCGAAACATGGTCGCGTCGCTCTAGCCTGGCCGCAATTACATCGCTGAACGTCGGATCGTCGTCTACCAAAAGGATATGCATCCAAAAAGCCTCCATGACAGGTATGAGTGCGCGAATGTCTCAACACTTGGTAAAACCTAAATACGGCAATTTCTCGGACTCTCTGAAGACTGTTCTATCACCGGCTAAAGGTGCAGATTTCTTATGTGAGATACGCGTTTCAGGCTGTAAAAGCAGATCTACGGCGCTCTTCCGCGCCACGATTTCGTCAAACTATTCGGCGCCTGTCGACTGATGCAGCAGCTTTCCGGTGCAGCAGCGTCAATAGTTGCAACTGCAAAAATTTCATCATCTTTAGGATGTATTCATAATTTGGCCCAAATTGCCCTTTTAAGTCTCCTCCAGAGGGTGCCCGGATGCGCAACCCGCCTTTAAAGATCCACGATAACCGCGTGGACACGCTAAAAATGAGGAGTTCGAGCCGTGAAAATAATTGCTGTAGATGATGACGGGGTTGCGCTGGATCTGCTCAACGAGTGCCTTCAGGCAGGTGATTTCCACCACGTGACCCTCATGTCGTCGCCAACCGATATGATGAAAAGGCTCAACGACAGCGCGATCGCCTATGACTGCATCCTTCTGGACATCGAGATGCCCGGCAAGGATGGGATCCAACTTTGCGCAGAAATCCGTCAGCAGCCCCGATACAAGAACACTCCGATCATCATGATCACTCAAAATCGCGAACATGCCGCCGTCGAGAGGGCTTTCTCGAACGGCGCAACCGATTACATCACCAAACCTTTCAGTTTTTTCGAGGTGCTGACCCGCATCAAACTTGCCGAAAGGCTGGTTCAAGAGCGTCGGGCGGCCATGGACAGTTACCTTTCGATGCGAACGAACGATGAGACGGGTCCGCATCTTTCGCTTGTCCTGAGCGATCCCGCGGAGGATACGGCCCGTGATCTGGCCAAGGCCAAGACCGGCAAGAGCAAGGTTCTGTCGCTCGGCGTTTTCCAGAACTACCTTGATCAGGTTACCAGCGGCGACACGTGCGACACGCAGCTTTTTGCCATCAAGCTGCATCGCATCGATGAGATATTCGCAAACAGCTCGGCTCAGGAGTTTCTCGCACTGCTCGATTCTGCCGCCCGTGCCGTTCACGCCGAATTCGCGCCTCACACGATTTTTCTTGCCCATGCGGGCAATGGTATCCTGCTTTGCGCGTGCAAGCGTGCCGCTGTCCAAAGGGCCAAGGTGATAGCCCAGTCTCTGGAAAGCAATTTGCGGGCAGGGACCTTGCCAGACGTGTGCCGTAGGTCGATCCCTTTGCAGGTATCTGCGGGGCTCCCTTTCCGTCTGAAACCCACGCTGAAGCTGAATTTCAATCGGGCTTCCAAGGCCGCGATCAGCCGTGTGGAATTACGCGATCCGGCACCAGCCGGAAACAGGTCGCAATTGCGAGTGGGGTGAATGCAGCGTAGTGATGCTTGAGGGTCCGCTATGGCTCATTCGCTACTATTACCCGCCAATCTTGGAGGGTGACCCGACGTCATTACGTGCAATTTGCGGACATGATCTGAACCATGTCCAAAACCGCGACGAAATCAGCACATGAGCGAGCAAGGCGAACAAATGACGCTGAGACCAGACATTCTGACCGAAGCCAAGGCGGCGCGACGTCCATGACGCCGCTCAAGAGCTATATTGTCTCCAAGGGGTATCTGATCCTTGCGCTGGTCGCGGTGATGAGCGTGATGGTCATCGGTTTTGCTGTGATCAAATCGGATCGTGAGCGCTATACAGCTTCGGTCCGTCATAATGTCGAGATGGCCCTCGATCGCGCCACGGATCAGATCAGGTATCAGTTTTTCGAGTCCGTTTTGATATCCAACAAGATCGAAAGCCTTCTGGAGAACAGCCGGGAAATTCCCGAAGCTCAGATCGCGCGGGTTGTCGACGAGTTGATCCAGCACAATCCGAGTGTTGTGACTGTCGCGCTTGCCCCGAACCTCGAGGTCACGCACAGCTTTCCGCAAAATGCCAACCAGGGGACGGTAGGGCTGAAATATTTTGAAGTCCCAGCTCAGATGAGCAGCGTGGCGCGGGCCTATCGCTGGAGAAGCCCCGTAGTCGTTGGCCCGGTCCAGCTGGTGCAGGGTGGGGAGGGGTTCATCCTTCGCTATCCGGTTCAGATCCGAAGAGACGACGCAGACACTCCGCGTTTTTGGGGCATTATTTCGATAGTTGTGAAATCTGACCAGTTGTTTGGCGCATACGGCTCGGACAACATGGATTATGAGTTCGGCCTTCGTGAACTCCATTCTTCCAGCCGGCCATATCGCAGCATGTTCGGCGATCCCGATCTATTTGAAGGCGATCCGGTAATCCGCGAAATCACGATGCTGGGAAGCACGTGGCAAGCGACGGCAAAACCCAAGGAGGGGTGGCCCGCCTATTCGCCACAAAGCCCGGTCATCATGCTTTTGACGTTGATTTCGGCGGTGTTGCTGCTTGCCATTCTCATGGTTCTTCGCCGCCTGTCCACCCGTATCGAAAAAGCCAACGCCCTACTGGCTGAGACAATCGAATGCATCGATGAAGGCTTTATCGCGTTTGATGAAAAAGACAGGCTCGTTACCGTGAATGAAAGATACCTGTCGTATTATCCTAAAATTGCCGATGCCGCGGTCCCGGGCGTGACGTTCGAGGAGCTGATCCGCATAGATGCCGCGCGCAATAATTATCCGGAAGCCATCGGTCGCGAGGAGGAGTGGATACAGGACCGCCTCGCGGCGCATTATAATCCGGGCGCGCCGTTCTTTCAGAAAAGCGATCAGGACCGGTGGTTCAAGGTTGTGGAGGCCAAGTCACCGCGCGGTTACACTGTCGGCATTCGGACCGATGTCACGGCGGTGAAACGGGCGCAGGAGTTGGCCGAGCGCGCCGACCGCGAAAAGACCGAGTTCCTCAACAATGTCTCGCACGAGCTGCGCACGCCGCTGACGGTCATTTCAGGACGGGTTGCCTTCCTGCAGAACCCGAACCTTCTAGCGCAAGCGAAGACGCTGCAAGCCGCTCTGAGCGCAGATGAACTGTCACGAGAAGATGTGATATCGGCCGTTGCCGAATATCAAGATCAGGTCTCCAAACAGGGCGCGAGTGCGCTGAGCGCCGCGCAGCATATGCTCCGGCTTGTCGAGGATTTGCTGGACTGGACCAAGGTAGAAAGCGGCAGGCTCGAGCTTGATCTTGCCCCGGTCGAGGTCGGGACAATCGCGTCGTCCATCGTGAGCGATCTTCGTCCGGCCGCCGAGGCCAAGGGTCTGCGTTTGAGCTACTTCAGCGATTGCGACGCGACGATCATGGCCGACCAGACGCGGCTCAAGCAGATCCTGTACAATCTGACATCCAACGCGATCAAGTTCACCCAGACCGGGGGCATTTCGCTTGTTGTCACGCATGATGACGATGAAATCGTCTTTACGGTCAAGGATACCGGATGTGGTATCCGGCAAGAGGATTTTTCCCGCATATTCAAGCGGTTTCAGCAGGTCGATGGATCTATGACGCGCCAGATGAACGGGCTGGGCCTTGGGCTTGCCATCGCTGACCAACTGGCAAAATTGCACGGCGGCGCCCTGTCTTTGACCAGCACTGTCGGAGAGGGTAGCGCATTCCGTCTGGTGTTGCCCAAGCCCGCCGTCAGCGCACACTGGCCCTCTTATCCGCGCTTGAAGGCTGTTTGAAGAAGCTGGCAGCCTGCATCCGGCAGACGAGGGTTCAGATGTTAAATGCGCGCGCGCGATTGATCACCGCCCCGATGATCCAGCTTTGGATCGGAGCGTAGTTTTCCTTCTCAGACGCGGTTTTCGTCGCCTTTCCCCGCGCGTTTGAACGCAAGGTAAGAGATCGGCAGCGAACAGAGATAGAGCGCGTTGACCACGATCAGCGTCGGCCAGGGATAGACCACCAGGCACACGACCAGCACGACCGCAGCGACCAGGAAGAGCGGCAGATGCGCGCGCCGGATCGAGGCATGCTTGATCGAGAAGGTCGGAATCGTGCTGATCGCGAGGAGGCCGACACCGATGATGTAGGCGGCGCGCAGGATCGGGAAATCATCCTCGCGCCATCCGGCCAGGTGGAAGAGGATCGGCATCAGTGCAAGGCAGGCCAGTGCGGGCGCGGGCACACCCACAAAAAATCCGTCCTGTTTCAGAGTGACATCCGGGCGGTCCATCGACAGGTTGAACCGCGCCAGCCGCAGCGCGCAGCAGACGGCCAGAACCAGCACTGCCAGCCACCCGAGACTGGCATATTTGGTACCCGTATAGAGCGTGTTATACAGCAAAAATCCCGGCGCTATGCCGAAATTGAAGAAATCCGCGAGACTGTCCAACTCGGCGCCAAAGGGGCTGGCCGTGTCGAGAAAGCGCGCCAGCTTGCCATCCGCCGCGTCCAGAAAGACGGCCAGGAGTATGAAGTAGAGGCTGGCGTGCAAATGCCCCTCAAGGCTCATCCGGACCGATGTGAGGCCAGCGCAGATGGCAAAGACCGTGACGAGGCTTGGCACGATGTGCCGCAGCTTGATCCTTTGCGGTGCGCTCATACGGATACGCCCCGACGTGCGGTCTGCTCTGTTCCCAACTGGGCGAGGATCGTCTCACCTGCCACGGCGGTCTGGCCGACGCAGACCAGCGGCGCGACGCCTTCGGGCAGGTAGATGTCCAGACGGCTGCCGAAGCGGATCAGGCCAAAGCGGTGGCCGGCCTCCAGCGCGCTGCCCTCGCGGACAAAGCAGACGATGCGCCGCGCAACGAGGCCGGCGATCTGAACCACACCAATCTGCGCGCCCTGCGCCGTCTCGATCCTCAGCGAATTGCGCTCGTTCAATTCGCTTGCCTTGTCGAAGGAGGCATTGAGGAATTGGCCCTTGTGATAGGCAATGCTGCGCACTTTGCCCGCAACCGGCGCACGATTCACATGGCAGTTAAAGACGTTCATGAAGACCGACACACGCGTCACCTCGGCCTCGCCCAGCCCCAATTCTTTGGGCGGCACCAGCGTCTGAATTAGAGAAACGACCCCGTCAGCCGGTGATAGCACCAGGTCATCACCCTGCGGAATGACGCGGACCGGGTCGCGGAAAAAATAATAGCACCACACCGTCGCACCCACGCCCAGCCAAAAGAGCGGCTCCCATATGAGGGCGAGGATCAGCGTGATCGCGGCAAAGATCGCAACGAATTTGCGGCCCTCGGGGTGCATCGGAACGGCGACGATCTTGAGCATGTTCATGGGCAGACTTTCAAATCAATTCAAACTGTACGAGCACGGTGCCAACCAGGAATATCCCGGTCGCCAGCAGCATGCACATCGTGGCGAGCGAGCCGAGATCCTTGGCGTCGCGGGCGAATTCCTGCCAGTCGGGGGCAAGATGATCGATGATGCATTCGATCGCGGTGTTTAGCGCCTCCGTGGCGACCAGCGCCAGAAAGAGGATGGCGAAGATACCCATCTGCACCCAACTGGCCCCGATAGCGGCCAAAAGCAAGAGGCAGAGCGCACCGACCAACCCCATATGCCGCAGCGCCGTCTCGCGCCAAAGGCGCCGCAATCCCTGCAGGGAATAGCCCGCGGCGGCCAATACATGCGCAGCCCCGGTCACGCGTGGCGGGCGGGGGCGCGACACGGGGCGGTGTGCGGCTGCCACCTGATCAGGTTTTGGCCCCGTCTGGGGTGTCTTGGTACTCATCAGATAGGGCCCTCTTGCGGGATGGACACGGCACGAGCCGTGCAGCTCTTATTGCGCCGGGCGCGCGGCTTGTCCAATGCCGAGGCGCCGATGATGCGGCGCGCTTCAGTAATTCTGCACACCGCTTGCGACCCCGAAGGCCGAACCGACAAGGCCCAGCACGGTGCGCACGGAGGTCACGGGCGATTCCGTCGCCATTACCGTGTCCCCGGGGGCAATCCGGAATTTGCGCGCAGCGAAAAGGCCGTCGGCGCTTGTCATGTCGAAGGCGAAAACGACTTGGCGCCGTGACGGGCCGGTCCCGTCGCTGCGCAGGGTCTCGGGGCCATAATCGCGCAGCACCAGAACGCCCTTGGGGTTGGCGCGGCCCTCGGACAGCCCGCCGATCAGCGACAGCGCCTCCATGGCGGTGATTTCTTCTTGTTCAAAGCGGATCAACTGCTCGGTTCCCGTGGCGCCGAATGCGGTGAAGGAACGCTCGTCCTCCAGCAGGGCGATGACATCACCACCCCGCAACGGGATGTTGAGCGGCGCATGGTCCAAAAGGCGCTCGGCGCGGATGGTATAGCTGCGCCCGCCGCGCTGCAGGCGCACCAGTGGATGGCGCAGACCGGGCGCAATGCCGCCGCCCTGCGCGATCGCGCTGAGAATGCGCAAGGGGCCGTCCTGCAGCGGATAGCTGCCGGGGCTGGCCACACCCGAGACCAGATCCACGGAATTGCGCGCGCCCGCCACCCGCTCCAGTTGAACTTGGGCTGAGGGCGCGATGCTGCCCAGGCGGTCTTGCAGCAGGCGCCGCGCCTCGGCGGGTGGTTTTCCGCTGACGTTGATCTCGTCCAGGTAGGGCACGAATATCGTGCCCTCGGGCGAGACTTTTATGCGTGGAATTTCGACTGATCTGGCGCCTGGCTCGGTCAGTAGGGAATTGTCCTGGCTGTCCCAGATCGCTAGGCTAAGGACGTCGCCCGCGCGAATGGCGGTGCCGCGCGCGCCCGCGCTGGCCGGGGGCCAGGCGTAATGCGTCTGCGTGGCGGTGCGCGGCCATGTGGCGATGGCCGCCGCATTGGCGCGGCTGACGCGGACCACCTGATAGGCGCCAATTTCGGCGCGTTCGGCGTCCAGTATTTCTGAGGTGATTGCCGCGCCGCGCGGAAGGCTGCAGGCGGGCACGGTCAAAACCGCCAGGCAGAGCGCCGCCCATCTGAGCGCGGCAATCAAACCGCGAGCCTGTTCCTTGGCCTCCACAATCATGCGTCCCTGTTCCCTGCGCCAGCGCCCGTGCGCCTCATTTCATCTATATGCGCAGCCCCGCGCCGGACAACCTTAAATGGTGCGTTCGGTTGGGTATGGCACGGGTGCAACAGGCGATGACGGGCCTCTGGCGCGATTTGCCCATGGCCCGCGGGCGCAGCGCAAGATAGGCTCGCGCGGGAACAAACCCGTAAGGTTGCGAGGCGGTATGAAGAATATGACAGTCGTCATCGGCGGCGGCGCCTGGGGGACGGCGCTGGCCTGCGTTTCGGCGCGGGCGGGACGGCGCACCGCGCTTTTGTGCCGCGATCCGGAGGTGGCGCGCAGCTTGACGGAGGAGGGGATGAACCACCGCTACCTGCCCGGCCTTCATCTGGCCGACCGGATTGAGGCGGGCACGGATCCGGCGATCGCGGCGCAGGCGGACATGATCATCCTCGCAATCCCGGCGCAACGCCTGCGCGGCGCGCTGCCGTCCCTTGCACCGCATTTTCCGCCCCACGCGGTCTTGGTAAACACCGCCAAGGGGATTGAGGTCGAGACGGGCCAACCGCTCAGCCGTACCATCGCCGAGATTTGCCCGGACCATCCGCAAGCAGTCCTCTCGGGCCCCAGCTTTGCCAGCGATGTCGCGGCGGGCAAGCCAACCGCCGTCACGCTGGCCGCCGGGGACGAAGCCGCGGCGCTGGACCTGTGCCACGCGCTCAGCTCGGACACGTTTCGCGCTTATGCCAGCGCCGACATCACCGGCGTCGAGACGGGGGGCGCGCTCAAAAATGTCTATGCGATCGCCGCCGGGATCGTGATCGGCATGGGCTATGGCGAAAGTGCCAAGGCTGCGCTGATCACCCGCGCCTTCGTGGAATTGCGCCGCCTCGGCGCCGCGATGGGCGGCGCACCCGAGACATTCATGGGCCTGTCGGGCTTCGGGGATCTGATGCTCAGCTGCGGCGCGGCACAGTCGCGCAATTTCAGTTACGGCATGGCGCTGGGGCAGGGGGAGGATCTGGAAAACCGGCCCTTGGCCGAGGGCGTGGCAACGGTGCAGATCGCGGGACGCATCGCCGATGAGCACGGCATAGACGCGCCCATCCTGCACATGACGCGCCGCCTGCTGGGCGGCGAGGTAACGCCGCACTTCGCGATGCAATCGCTGCTGACGCGCCCTCTCAAGGAAGAGGTCTGATCGCGCGCGCCACGCGCCGCCACGGACGCGCGGCCCCTCTTTCATTGTTCACCAAATACTCAAAATGAAAACACCCGCGCCAAGGCGCGGGTGCTCTCGTCTTCAGGGGTGCAGATCGCCAGGGATCAGTGCACGTATTTCTTGATCTCGCCGGACTTAAGCCGCCCCGCATAGCCATTGAGCTCGCGGCGCACCAGCTTCATCAGGAAGTAGAGTGCAAAGATGTTGACCACGGCCATGGCAAAGATCGCCGCATCCGAGAAGTCGATGACCGGGCCAAGGCTCGCTGCCGCGCCGATCACGATGAAGACGCAGAAGATGATCTTGAACGTCAGCTCCGATGCCTTGCCCTCGCCAAAGAGGTAGGTCCATGCCTTGAGGCCATAGTAGCTCCAGGAGATCATGGTCGAGAAGGCAAAGAGCACCACCGCGATGGCCAGCACATAGGGGAACCAGCTGATGGCCGATCCGAACGCCGCCGAGGTCAGCGCGACGCCCGATGTGTCGCCGACGGTCGAGATCGCTGTGCCCGCCTCGTTCAGCACGAAGAGGCCGGTTTCGGGATCCGAGATGAGCTGACCAGAGATGATGATGACCAGCGCGGTCATCGTGCAGATGACCACCGTGTCGATCAGCGGCTCGAGCAGCGACACGAAGCCTTCGGTGATCGGCTCTTTGGTGCGGACCGCCGCGTGGGCAATCGCTGCCGAGCCGACGCCCGCCTCGTTGGAAAATGCCGCCCGCTTGAAGCCCTGGATCAGCGCGCCGACAAGGCCACCCGCCACGCCGAGGCCGGTAAATGCGCCCTCGAAGATCTGGCCGAACGCGGTGCCGATCTGATCGTAGTTGATCAGAATGATCACCAGCGCCGCACCCACATAGAGAACGCCCATGAACGGCACGACCTTTTCGGTGACGCGTGCGATGGATTTGATGCCACCCACGATCACGGCAAAGACGACCGCCGCAAAGATGATGCCGGTGATCCAGCCCGGATACTCTCCGGTGATCCCGACGATCTGTGCATGTGCCTGATTGGCCTGGAACATGTTGCCGCCACCCAGAGCGCCAAGAATGCAGAAAATCGAGAACATGATCGCCAGGAATCCGCCACCGGGCAGGCCCAGCTCGGCAAAGCCTTTTTTCATGTAATACATCGGACCGCCCGACACGGTGCCGTCGGGATATTCATTCCGGTATTTCACCGCCAGCGTGCATTCGGTGAATTTGGACGCCATGCCAAGAAGACCCGCGAGGACCATCCAGAACGTAGCGCCGGGTCCGCCGATGCCGATAGCGACAGCGACGCCCGCGATATTGCCGAGGCCCACGGTGCCCGACAGGGCCGTTGTCAGCGCCTGGAAGTGGCTGACCTCGCCCGCGTCATTGGGATCTGAATAATCGCCTTTCACCAGCTTGATCGCGTGCCCGAAAAAGCGGAACTGCACGAAGCCGAAATAGAGGGTAAAGACCGAGGCGCCGATGACCAGCCACATCACGATCCATGGAAATGTCGTCCCCGGAAAGTTCGAAAAGATCAGGTTGACGAATGGGCCTGTGAAGGCGGCGAAAGCCTCGTTCACCTTGGCGTCCAGGCTCATGGCCTCTTGCGCGATGGCGCTGGCGGGCGCGGCACATGCCACGGCGGCGATCATTGCCTTGCTGAGATGTCTCATTTGCACGTCTCCTTAGCTGACGACGGTGACGGGCACGGAAGAGCTCATCACGAGGTTCGATGTGGAACTGCCGAAGAACCGTTTGGCGAAGCCGCCCTCGGAGGTCCGTGCGACGATGATCTGCGCGGCGCCCTGATCGTTCGAGATGGCGATCAGCGTGTCCGACACGTCGCCGTGCCGCACCAGGCCGGTCGCCTTGATCCCCGCATCGGTCATCTGCTTGACCGCCGGGTTGACGATACGCTGCATCGCGGTGTCGATCTCCTGCTCGCGGCGCTTGTGACGCTCCGCATTCTCCTCGGCGGTCTGGAACGAAAAGGGCGACCATTCCACAACGTAGGAAATGATCAGCTCGCAATCCCCGATCAGCTCGGCCAGGTGGCGCGCATGTTCCAGCGCCCTCTCGCCGGAGGCGTGACCATCGAGGCCCACTACCAGTTTTGTCGTCATTATCCTGTCTCCTCGTTTTTATCTGATGCGCCGCTATGGGCGAGCGACCTCACGCGGGATTGTCCGTTCGCGCAGCATCGGGCGGCAAAAACGGCGCATGTGTCAATTCGTAGCAGGTTTTTGATGGATGCAATCATGAATCGTGATGCGCGCCTTGCGTGAGGCGCCAAAATGGCCAAGTGGACAGCCGCGTCCAAATTGCCTACCGCTGTGCCAAACAGCGAAGAGGGGCAGCGCCATGCCAAAGATCCAGCCGTTCGCAATTGGGGGGCACAGCATCGCGCCCGGAACGCGGACCACTGTGGATATCCCGGTCAGCACTCTGTCGGATCACACGCCGGTCAACCTCTCGGCGCATGTCGTGCACGGGCGCAAACCGGGGCCGGTCATGTTCGTCTCGGCGGCCATACACGGCGACGAGGTGATCGGGGTCGAAATCGTGCGCCGCCTGCTGCGTGCCGCGCCGCTGCGCTCGCTCTCGGGCACACTTCTGGCGGTGCCGATCGTCAACACATACGGATTTCTGAACAACGCGCGCTATCTGCCCGACCGGCGCGATCTGAACCGCTGCTTCCCGGGCGGCTCCGAAGGCTCGATGGCCTCGCGGCTGGCGGATATCTTCATGCGCGAGATCGTGCAGCGCGCTCAGATCGGGATCGATCTGCATTCCGCCGCGATCCATCGCACCAACCTGCCGCAAATCCGCCTGACACCGGGCAACGAGCGCCTTGCCGCGCTGGGCCGGGCCTTTGGCGCGCCAGTGATGCTGAACTCCAAGCTGCGGGACGGATCGTTGCGGATGGCCGCCGAAGAGTTGGGCGTTGACGTGCTGCTCTACGAGGGCGGCGAGGGATTGCGCTTTGACGAATTGGCGGCGCGCTCGGGGTTGGCGGGGATCCTGCGGGTGATGCAGTCGCTGGGCATGATCGCGCAAAAGGGCGTGCCGCGCCCGCGCAATGCCACGGTGATGTGCAGCAACTCACGCTGGTTTCGTGCGCCCGCGGGCGGTCTCTTTCGCGGCTATCGGGCCATTGGCGACGCGGTCGAGGCGGGCACCGTGCTGGGCGCGATCGCCGATCCCTTTGGCGAGGCCGAGGCCGAAGTGATCTGCGACGAGGCCGGTATCGTCATCGGGCGCAGCAACATGCCGGTGGTCTACGAGGGCGAGGCGCTGTTTCACGTCGCCAGCACACCTCGCGGCGATTTCGCGGCAGACGGGGTGACGGCCCAGATGGACGCGGCGCCGCTCTTTGACGAGGACGAAATCCTCTAGCGCGTCGCGTCGCGGTTTTGCGGCAGTAAGAAAATGGACACGATCAGCAGGCTGAAAATCAGCTCGTAGACCTCCCATTTACGGTCGGCATCCAGCACGGCGATGATGATGCTGGCGATCAGCGCAATCGCCGCATGCTTGAGCCACGGAACCGGCACGGCCATACGGTCAGCCAGCCGCGCGATACGCCCGCCCTTAGGGTAGATCAGCGGCAGACCCACAAGATAAAGCAGGATGCAGATCGTCAGCACGGGACCAAAAAGCGATTTTGTAAGGTGCACGTCGCCGACCATCAGATTGTGAAGGTTCGTCTCGTCCTGCTTGTTATTCTCGAGAAAGAACTCGCCCGATTCCCAACCGATGATACGCTGACCCCACGAGATTTCCTCGCCTGCGGCCATGAAGAACATGAGGCCGTAGACCGCCGTCAAAACCGCCGCACCGCGCCGGCCCTGACCCCAGAGCGACGCGGCGTGCCGTGCCATGACGATGCTGGCGATCAACAGAAAAAGGGCTGTGCCGTATTCGACCAGCCCATCTTCCTTGGCGAAGACCAACGTGAAATAGTCGGGCGATGTCAGCGCCAGAATGACGGTTGCGATCAGCGTGGCGATGATCACCGCCATCAATCCTGCGTCAAATTTGCGAAGCATACTCATGGCGCGCGCCTTTCGGGTCAGCCGGGAATGGGCGGACGCCTGATGGCGCCGTGTTGCACTGGAAATAGGCGAGCCGGGCAAACGCATCAAGGCGAAAGGAAGGAGCGCCGCGCGATGCGCGCCATCTGGGCCAAATCGCGCCACACGGCCAAAGCGCGCCACACGGCCAAAGCGCGCCGCGTGCCGTCACGTCACCTGCCCGGGGAAGGCCGAAGTATGCAACTGCATACACTTGCAATCGCGCCGCGCATGAATAAGGGTAGCGAAATTGCAGTTTGCGCGAGGGCAAAGACAGCCAAGCGTTCCGGCTCCAAGATGGCCGGGTCGGGCGTCAGGCCGGAAAAGTGCGCGCATCGCCCGCAAACTGCAACCGAGGGGGGAATAAACATGGACATGACATGCATAGTATAATCCGCGTCATCGACGGGCTGAACGAGGTGGTCGGGCGCATCGTCGCGGTTGTTGCCATCCTGTTCGCCAGCATCATCATCTACGACGTCATCATGCGCTATGCCTTCAGCGAGCCGACGCGCTGGGCTTTTGACGTGTCCAAGCAGCTTTTCGGCTTCTACTTCGTGTTGCTGGGTGGCTATGCGTTGCGCCACAAGGCGCATGTCCGCGTTGACATCGTAACCGAAAATTTTAGCCGGGGCTGGCAACGCATCATTGATGTGCTGGGCTACCTGATCTTCTTCTTTCCCTTCACCTATATGTTCACCGTGCTGTCGTGGAATTTCGCCATGACCTCGCTCGGCCAGCGCGAAGTCACCTACGGCGCGATCCAGATGCCGGTTTATCCGCTCAAGATCTCGATGGCTGTCGCGGCGGGCCTGCTGTTGCTGCAAGGCATCTGCGAGGTGCTCAAGATCATCCTCGATGTCGACACCACGTCCGAGGAGGCCATCTGATGGATCCGCAACTGATCGCACTTCTCATGTTTGGCCTGCTTCTGACGGGCCTGTTCATGGGGCATCCGCTGGCTTTCGTGCTGGGCGGGACGGCCGTTCTGACCGCCGTCATCACAGGCAAGACCATGGTGCTGGGCATCGTGATCAACCGCGTTTTCGGGGACGTGCTGGACAATTACACGCTGATTGCCATCCCCCTCTTTGTCCTCATGGCCAGATTCCTGTCGGATTCAGGGGTTACCGACCGCATGTTCGAGGCGCTGCGCCTCTTGCTCAGCAATGTGCGAGGCGGCCTCGCACTGGCCGTGGTCTTCATCTCGATCCTTCTGGCGGCAACGACCGGCATTATCGGCGCGTCGATCACCGTAATGGGTGTCATGGCCCTGCGTCCTATGCTGCAATATGGCTACGCGCCCACGCTGACCACCGGCGTCATCGCGGCCTCTGGCTGCCTCGGGATCCTCATTCCTCCGTCGATCATGCTGATCCTGATGGCCAGCTACTCGCCCCTGACGGTGGGTGATCTCTTTGCCGGCTCGATGATCCCTGGCGTCCTTCTGGGCCTCAGCTATGCGGTCTATGTCTACATCATCTCGGTCGTGCGACCGGATCTGGCACCCTCGGTGCAGCAGGATGAAAAGATCAGCCGCGGCGCACTGGCCCGTATGCTGGTGGTCGAGGCGATGCCGCCTCTCGTGCTGATCTTCGGCATCCTCGGCTCGCTTCTGGCGGGGATCGCCACGGCAACCGAGGCGTCAGCCATCGGCGCAGGCCTGGCCCTTTTGATCGTCATCATCCGCAAGAAATTCGCGTGGCGCACGTTCTACTCGGCCATGCTCGAGACAGGCCGCACCTCGGCGATGATCCTCTTTATCGTCGTCGGCGCCACGGCCTTTACGGGGGTTTTCAACATCACCGGCGGACTGCGCGCCACGCAGGAAATCATCCGCAGCCTCGATATGGAGCCCTGGATGCTGATCACGATGATGATGTTCATCGTCTTCATCCTGGGCGCGTTCTTGGACTGGACCGGCATCGTGCTGCTGTCCTTCCCGATCTTCCTGCCCATCGTACAGGAGATGGAAGGCGTCAGCCTGCTGTGGTTCGTCGTCCTGATGGCCGTCGTCCTGCAGACGTCGTTCCTGACGCCGCCCTTCGGATACGCCCTCTTCTACTTACGCGCCATCGCACCCAAAGAGGTGCGCACCGGCCACATCATTCGCGGCGTCCTGCCCTTTATCGGGCTGATCGTTGCGATGTGCATCCTCGTCGCCGTCTTCCCGCCTCTGGTGGAATGGCTGCCGAGCGCACTCTACGGCAAATAATGCTTAACTATAGGGAGAAGCTAACATGAAGAAACTCACCATTCTGGCCGCAGCGGCCAGCGCGACCCTCGCCGGGCAGGCGATGGCGCAGGAAACGTGGCAGATGACCACCACCTGGCCGTCCTCGCTCGAGCTGATCGAGACGGACAAGAAATTCGTCGAGCTGGCGAACAAGCTGACCGCCGGCGAGCTGAACATCGAGTTCTTCGAAGGCGGATCGCTGGTCCCCGCGGGCGAAGTCTTTGGCGCCGTCGAATCGGGCGTCGTGCAGGCGGGCGGCGATTGGCCGGGCTACTGGGCCGGCCGTGACGCGGCCTTCTCGGCGCTGGCGACCACGCCGTCGCTCTTCAACGCGGTCGACTACGCCAACTGGATCCACGAGTGGGGCGGCGCGCAGATCTACAACGACGTCTATGGCCAGTTCGGCATGGTCTATCTGCCCTACGGCCTGACCAACAACGAATCGGGCTTCCGCACGAACGAGCCGATCACATCGCTCGAAGACCTGCAGGGCAAGCGCCTGCGCCTTTCCGGCCTCGAGCAGGGCATGCTGCTGGAACAGCTGGGCGGCAACCAGGTGTCGATGTCTGGCGGCGAGATCTATCAGTCGCTCGAGCGCGGCGTGATCGACGGCGCCGAATTCTCGACCCCGAACGTGGACTGGTCCGCGGGCTTCCAGCAGGTCACCGAATATTGGGCGACCCCCGGCTGGCACCAGTCGGCATCCGTCTTTGGCGTGATGATCAACAAGGCAGCCTGGGACGCGCTGAGCGAAGAGACCCGCGAGAAACTGCAGATCGCGGCAGACGCCACGATGATGTGGTCGCTGGCCTTCACCGAAAAGCGCGCGACCGAGGCCTACGCCAAGTTCGACGAGGCGGTCACGATCAACCGCTACGACGACGAGACGCTGGAGAAGGTGCAGCTGATGGCCAATGACGTGATCGTCAAGGTTGCCTGCGAGAACCCCAACTCGGCCAAGGTCTATGTGTCGATGCTGGAATACCTGAACGACTACGCCCAGTGGCGTGACGCGTCGGCCCCCTTCAACCTGGGCCGGACACCGAACGGCCCGGACGTGCAGGCGATCAAGGATTGCATGTAAGTTCTAGGCGATTAGTTTGAGAGATTGGGAGCCCCTGCCGAAAGGCGGGGGCTTTTTTGATGTAAGCTCATTGCCAAACGTGTTCAAGGAGCACGTATGCCCCTGAATGCAATATGGTCATGAACGGGATATTTGCCCCGCAGATTTCTGCGAAGGCCGCTTCATCATCCTGAATGTCAGCTGTGCGGACGAAACAGACCTTCGCTGCGGGCCTGTCGATGTCCGGTTTGGTGACCCGATCAACAAGATATGGTTTTTGGAACGCCTTTGTAACACGGGCGTTTGCGGGGGAATCTGCTGGTGCATAAACAAGTGAAAAAAGTAATCTCTTTGCTTCATAGCCCTTTTATCGCCAATTTCTGCTCCTAATAGACATCGAGTTATATGGAGCTTTCTGATGTCCAACCGCCCCTCAGCTTCAACGGTTTCGTTGTTCACGCGTCGCTTCATGTATGGGATCGCGATAATTTGTGGCATCAACTATCTTATACGCTTATTTTCGATATCGGTCCTTGGTATTTCCCAATGGTATCCAGACAGTTGGAGACAGATGACGGTCGATGAAGCTGCGTTCTTGGAAGCGCTGGCATGGTTCGAATTCGGTGTGGTGACTGTGTTGATCTTGATTATTTCCTCGTCATGTCTGGTTTTTATATACCTCCGAGAGTCCGTAAAATTCCTTGTTGGAGGACGGCCCAATATGACCATGAATGCCACCAGCTTTTGGACGATGCTGGGATTGCTGGCAATTGTTGGCGGGTTTTCTACGACGATATCGTCGGGACCCGACGCCTTGGTTGGAACGCGTGCCGCCGGGCTAGGATATCCTGTCATAATGTTTCTTGGAACATTTTTGACGGCTGCTACTGCGGCAGTGATTTTTGCTTACGTTGTGGAGCCTCAAAAAATGCAGGCTGGTTTCGACCAACGTGACAAAGGCCAACGACCGAGCTAGTCCGCGGCCCGACCAATCAACAATAACCACCTTCAAAACCCAAATAGTAACGTTTTTGGATGCCTACTGTAAGCCGACATTGATGCAACCCGCAGCATTTGTCATTCTGGGCTCAAAGCGGTAGTTCACCCTTAAATTATGGCGACCTACACGGTCGCGGTTATAACCCTATTTGTTAGCTTGCTTGCTCGTGAACCACCCTTATGTCGTTGATCGACCTGCGGCACCCCCCCCCCAACAAAAAACCCCCCGCAGCATCCGCTCCGGGGGGTTCTTCAATTCACTCGTGTTGGTCGAAACCGGCGCTGGTATGACTTACATCATCCCTTCGCGCTGGGCTTTCTTCCGTGCCAGTTTACGGGCACGGCGGATAGCCTCGGCCTTTTCGCGCGCTTTTTTCTCGGAGGGCTTCTCGAAATGTTGCTTGAGCTTCATTTCCCGAAACACGCCTTCGCGCTGCAGTTTCTTCTTCAGGGCGCGGAGCGCCTGATCGACATTGTTGTCGCGAACACTAACCTGCATGTGGTGTCACCACCTTCCTAAGTTGAGTTGCAAGATTGCAGGAAGCGCGTCTATAGCAACTCGCGCCCTATATGTCTAGTGTGGACCCCAAGCAGGAGAGACCCATGCAGAACAGCGAAATCATTGCCCGGATGCTGGACGCCGCCGCCGCCCACGTGCCCTTCGACGGGTGGAGCCATGCGGCCTTCGTCGCCAGTGCCAAGGACGCCGGGATCGCGCCTGCGATGGCCCGCGCTGCCTTGCCGCGCGGTGCCGTGGATCTGGCATTGGCCTATCACGAGGCGGGCGATCGGGCCATGCTGGACCGGATCGAGGCCGAGGATATGGGCGAGATGCGCTTTACCGATCGCGTCAAATCCGCCGTGCGTTGGCGCATCGAGGCGGGCGACCGCGAGATGGTACGCCGGGGCAGCACGCTATTTGCGTTGCCGCAGCACGCCGCCGATGGCACGCGCGCGATCTGGGGCACCGCGGACCGGATCTGGACCGCTTTGGGTGACACGTCGGACGATTACAACTGGTACACCAAGCGCGCGACCCTCTCGGGTGTCTATGGCTCGACTGTTCTCTATTGGCTGGGCGATGACAGCCTGGAAAACGCCGCGACATGGGAATTCCTCGATCGCCGTATCGACGATGTCATGCAGATCGAGAAGTTGAAGGCCAAGGCCAATGACAGCAAGATCGCCAGTGCGCTCATGGCCGGCCCGATGAAGATCCTCAGCTATGTGCGCGCGCCCGCCGGGCAGGCGGAAATGCCGGGCCGCTGGACCAAAGAATGAAGGACGCACCCATGACCGAGCAGATGCAGGCGATCGAGATCAAAACCCCCGGCGGTCCCGAGGCGCTGACCATGGCACAGCGCCCGGTGCCGCAGGTGCGCCCCGGCGAGGTGCTGATCCGTGTCGCCTATGCGGGCGTCAACCGCCCTGACGTCATGCAGCGGCAGGGCAATTACGCGCCGCCCCCGGACGCCAGCGATCTGCCGGGGCTGGAGGCCTCGGGCGAAATCGTGGCCTTGGGTGACGGCGTCACTCAATGGGCCATTGGCGACAAGGTTTGCGCCTTGCTGCCAGGCGGCGGCTATGCCGAGTATGTGCGCACCCCGGCCGCCCATTGCCTGCCCATCCCCGAGGGTCTGAGCATGCCCGAAGCGGCCTGCCTGCCCGAGAATTACTTCACTGTCTGGACCAACGTCTTCATGCGCGGCGCGCTGGAGGCGGGCGAGCGTTTCCTGGTCCATGGCGGCTCGTCCGGCATCGGCACGACGGCAATCCAGCTGGCCCACGTCATGGGCGCGCGCGTTTTCGCGACCGCCGGCAGCGCCGGGAAATGCGCCAAATGCGAAGAGTTGGGGGCGGAGCGTGCCATCAACTATCGCGACGAGGATTTCGTTGAGATCCTCAAGGCCGAAGGCGGCGCGAACCTGATCCTCGACATGGTCGGCGGTGATTACATCCCCCGCAACGTGCGCGCGCTGGCCGATGACGGGCGGTTGGTGCAGATCGCCTTTCTGGGCGGTCCCAAGGCCGAGTTGAACTTTGCCCAAGTCATGGTGCGCCGCCTCACGATCACCGGCAGCACCTTGCGCCCGCAAAGCGATCTGGCCAAAGCCGGCATCGCCGAGGCGCTGCGCGCCAAGGTCTGGCCCCTGTTGGATGCGGGCCGCGTGGGGGTTGTCATGGATAGCGAATTCGCGCTGGCCGACGCATCCAAGGCGCATGCGCGCATGGAAAGTAGCGAACATATCGGCAAGATCGTTCTGAAGGTCGCCTGAGATGGCGCTTGGCGCGGTGCAGATCGCCGTTCTCGCGCTTGGCGCGCTCAGCATCGGCCTTAGCGCCTGGTCGATCCGCCGCGATGTGCCTCTTGCGTGGGATTGGGCTGTGCCGGCCCCCGTGAGGCGGGCCGGGCCGCCGGTGTTCGAGACCGTGCTGGATCATGTGCCCGAGACCGGCATCGCACATTCCCCGGCGATCATCCTGAACGAAGGAGGCATGAGCGTTCTGTGGTTTGCGGGCTCGCAGGAGGCGCAGGCGGACGTGGATGTTGTCGGCGTGGATATCGGGACGGACGGTACCGTCTCGCCCGTCACGCCGCGTTTGACCAGCGCCGCTCTGGCCGATGTGTTCGAGCCGCGCCAACTGGTCGTGACGCTGGGCAATACCATCCAGCGGGACGGGGCGGAGGACAAGCTCTATACCACGGCTGTCTCGGTCGGCGGATGGGCCATGGCCTCGGTTGCCGAGGTCGCGATGGGGCCGGATGGCCCGCGCCACGCGCGCAAGCTCAACCTCTCGCCGCTGCTCAATCGCTCGTTTCTGGTGAAGTCGCCGATGGTGGGCTATGCGGATGGCAGATACGCCCTGCCGGCCTATTTCGAGATGGGCAGCACGTATGGCGCGCTCGTGCGGCTGGACGGGCAGGGGCGCGTGCGCGACATGCGCCGGATGGCCGGGCCGATGAAGGCGATCCAGCCGATGATCGTCCCGCTGGACAGCTCCCGCGCCGTGGCCTTCTTACGCAATTTCGACAGTGGCTCGCGGCACTTGCTGATCAGTCGCACCGATGATGGCGGTCGCACCTGGGACACGGTGCGTGAGACGGACATGCCGAACCCGAGCGCGCCGGTGGCCGCGCTGGGGATCGGAGAGGGTGCGATCCTGATGGCGGTAAATGACGATGCCGGCGATGGCGGCATCCTGAACCTCGTCCTTAGCGAGGATGGTGGCGAGACATGGCGCCATCTGCGCACGCTTGAAGAGGGCGGCGGCGACGCGCGCTATCCCATGATGCGCGCGCTGCCGGATGGGCGCATCGCGCTGGTCTACAGTGTGAGGGGCAAGAAGGGCATCCGCGCGTATGTGTTCAACCTCGCTTGGGCGCTGGGCGCATGACCGGAGTGCTGACGATCCTCTGGCTAGCCTCGCTTCTGGGCTGGCTGATCTGGCTGGTCCTCGGGATCGGGATGCCAGCGCATCTGGCCGTGCCCTTGGGCCTTGGTCTGGGCGTGCTGATCACGGTCGTCTTGCGCGACACGCTCCCGCTGCGCGGCATGGTCGCGCTGCTGGGGCCGGTAGGTGCGGTTCTGCCGCTGCTGATCCTGCGCCAGATGGCATCGGATCTGGGAGCGCCTGTGCAGCCCTTCGGCACCTTGCCGCTGGTGATCTTTCTTGCGGTCTATATCGCCTTTCTGGCCGCGGCGATGGGGGCGCTGCCGGTCGATCTTTATCGGTTCGGGTATGCGCCGCTCCCCGTTGCGGTGATCGCGCTGGCGCTTTGCGCATATGGGCTGGGGCAGGGGATGATCTTTGTGCCGCTCCTGGCCGTCACAGGGCAGGCCATGTGGGCACTCGGCTGGGGCAGCAGCAATTATTTCGACCATATCCTGCACCCGGCCATGGTGCCGGCGGTGGGCATCGTCCTGGTGTTGCGTCTGCTCTGAGCGCGGCCGGGGGGCCTTGCCCCCGACCTTCAATTCCGATGGGAATTGAAGGTCTCCCCCAGGATATTTTCGGCAAGAAGAAACACGGCGTCTAGGCGTCCCTCAGCTCTGCCTCAAGTGCCTCGCCGGCGGCGGCGCGAGCGCTGGAGGCGGCGGCAATAAGCGCGTAGGCTGCGGGCGTCAGGAAAAGGGTAAAGGCAGCGGCAAGGCCAAGGCCGCCGAAGATGACCCAGCCGATGGCGGCGCGCGCCTCGGCACCCGGACCGGAGCCTAGGATCAGCGGCAGGCCCGCCATCACCGTGCAGATGAGCGTCATCGAGATGGGGCGCAGACGCACGCGGGCAGCCTCAAGCGCGGCCTCGCTGGCCGATGCGCCCTTGTCGCGCAGCTGATCCGCGAATTCGACCAGAAGGATCCCGTTCTTGGCCATGACGCCGACCAGCATCAGCACGCCGATCTGGCTGTAGATATTGATGGTCGTGCCGGTGAGCAGAAGGGCATAGATCGCGGCGCAGATGCCGAAGGGCACGGTCGTCATCACCACCAGCGCGCTGGTCAGACTCTCGAACTGGGCGAGCAGCACGAGGAAAACGACGATTAATGCGATGACGTAAGTGGCGGTCAAGGCGCTGGAGGTTTCATCCAGCGACGCGGCCTCGCCGAGGAAGATGAGGCCGATCTCGCCCGGAAGCTCTTCGGCGGCGAGGGCCCGCACATCGTCGATGATGCCGCGCAGGGGTGTGTCGGGCGAGACCGAGGCATCCAGCTCGATCGCGCGGCGCTGGGCGTGGCGGTCCAGCTCGGCGGCGACGCCGTTCTCTTCCAGCGATACAAGCTGGCTGAGCGGGACGAGATCGCCCGCATCGCTGCGAACGTAGAGGTTCATCAGGTCCGCGGGATCGCGCACGGCGCCTGCGCTGGATTGCAGGATGATCGGCACGGCCTCGTCCTGGATGGTCAGCTCGGCGATCTCGTCCTCGTCGATCAGCGCGCGCAGCGTGGTCGAGAGCGTCTCCATTTCGACGCCCAGATCCGAGGCGCGCGCGCGGTCGACCAGCACGTTGAGTTGCGGTTGCGTCGCCTGATACTGGACGCGGATATCCGACAGGCCCGCCACATCCCGCAGCGCCTGCGAAAAACTGTCCGCCGCCTCCGCGATCTCAGGATAGCTGGGCCCGGTCAGCGCGATGCTGAGCCCCCCCGCCGAGCCGCGCAGCCCAAGGCTGTTGCTGCTGAAGGCGCGGCCCTGCGCACCGGCAAGACCGCTGAGCTGGGGGGTGATCTCGGCCTCGATCTCGGCCTGGCTGATGGTCCTCTCGCTCCATGGCGCGAGGCGCAGGCCGATGGAGCCGCGATTGAGGTCATAGCGCCCGGTGATGGAATAGAGGCTGCTGGCGGCGCCGGACTCGACAAAGGGCTGCATCATCGCCTCGACCCGCTCGACCTGTGCGTCGGTATAATCAAGTCCGGTGCCGTCCGGGCCCTGAATCCAGACGTTGATCTCGCCGCGATCCTCGTCCGGCAGAAGCTCCTCGCCAAGCTGGCCATAGACCAGCGCAGCCGAGCCCGCAATCAATGAGGCCGCGACCAGCGTCACAAGCGGCGCGCGCACCATCGGCCCGATCAGTGCCATGTAACCGCGCGAGAGCCAGCCGCCCAAGCGCGCCAGCGGGCCGGTGCCGCCGCCCATATCGGCCGTAAGCGAGGCCAGCATGGGGCACATGGTAAGCGCCACGAAGGAAGAAATCGCCACCGTGATCGCCAGAACGAAACCGAATTCGGTGAAAAGACGGCCCGCGTCGCTGGGCAGGAACGAGATGGGCACGAAGACCGCGATCAGCGTCGCGGTCGTGGCGATCACGGCAAAGAACACCTCGCGCGCGCCGATGGCGGCGGCAGCGCGGCGGCCCAGCCCCTCTTGCCGTTTGCGCTGGATATTCTCGGTCACGACAATGGCGTCATCGACGACGAGGCCGGTCGCCAGCACCAGCGACAAAAGCGTGATCAGGTTGACCGAAAAGCCCAGCAGCCAGATCGCGGCCAGCGAGCCGGTGAGGGCGATGGGGATGGTCACGGCCGGGATCAGAACGGTGCGCAGCTTGCCGAAGAAGAGCCAGATGACGCCGATCACGATCAAGAGGGCAAAGGCCAGCGATTTTGCGACCTCGGCGATGGAGCCCTTGATGAAAACCGCGCTGTCGGAGGTGATCTCGAACCCCAGCTCGGGGTAGCGCAGGCGCAGCGCCTCGATGGCGCGGCGCACGTCGTCCGAGATCTGGACAGTGTTCGACTGTGCCTGCCGCACGATGCCGAGGTTCAGCACCATGCGCCCGTCCAGCCGCGCAACACTCTCGGCTGTTGCGAGGCCGAAATAGACATCCGAGACGTCACCGAGACGGATATTCTGCCGGATCTTCAGCTCTTCGATGCGGGCGGGGTCCGTGACGGTTGCGTCGGCGCGCACCAATACCTCGAGCTGGCCCGAGCCGAAGCTGCCCACGGGCACATCGAATTGCGCGGCGCGCAGGGTATCCGCCACCTCGGCGATACTGAGGCCAAAGGCCGCGAGCCGCTCGGGCGCGACCTCGACCCTGAGCACGCGCTGGCGGTCGCCAAAAACGACGACCTCGGCCACGCCCGGAACGGCGGTGAATTCGGGGATGATGCTATCGTCCACGAGGCGGGTCAGCTGATCGATGGGGCGCGCCTCGCTCCAGATGGCGATGTCGAGGATGGGGTCCGCGTCCTGCTCGGACTTGACGACAAAGAGATCTTCGACCCCGTCCGGCAGGCGCGTCTCGATCCGCGCCACGGCCTCGCGCACATCGCTGGCGGCGGTATCCAGATCGCGGCTGGGGCTGAACTCGGCCCGCATGCGGAAATTGCCTTCCTCGGACGACGTTTCGACCGAGGTGACGCCAGCGACGCGCGCCACGGCCCCCTCGACCAGCGACGCCACCTCGGCATCAAGCGTGGTGGGCGAGGCACCGGGATAATTGGCGCGCACGGACACGATGGGGCGGTCTATATCGGGCAGCTCGCGGATCTCGACGCCCCAAAGCGCGCCGATACCGGCGATCACGATCAAGAGGTTCATCACGGCGGCCAGCCACGGGCGCCGCACGCTCAGCGCGCTGATGCCGCCGGTATCCGGCCGCTCACCGCTCATGTCGCGCCGCCCTTGGGGGTGTTGAGAACATCGACGGCGCGGCCGGGACGCATGCGTTGCAGCCCTTCGACCACGACGCTGTCGCCCTCGGCCAGCGGCCCGTCGACGATAACGGACCCGCCCCGGCGGCGCACCAGCCGCACCTCGACGGGCTGGGCCAGCCCGCCTGCATCAATGCGCCAAACCTGAAGCGCGCCGCCCGAGAATTGCAGCGCAAGCTCGGGCAGCATCGGATAGCGGTCGCCCGGAAGGTCCAGCGTCACCGTAAAGGACGCGCCGGGCCGCAGGCGGTCGCCCTCATTGGGAAAGGCGGCGCGCAGGCGCGCGGTGCGCGTTGTGGCGGTGACGCGGCTGTCGATGGCCGTGATCTCTCCGGTCAAGGCTCCGCCGGCGCTGCTGGGGGAGGTGGCGCGCACCTTCATGCCGATCTCGGCGCGGGGCAGCAGCGCCTCGGGCAGGTCGAATTCGACCAGCAGGCGGCTCCGGTCGTCAAAGCTGGCGATCGCCTCGTTCGGTTCGATCCGGTCGCCCTCCTCGATCTCGGCCAGACCGGCGATGCCCTCGAAGGGGGCGCGCAGGACACGGTCGGCCAGATCGGCGCGGGCCTGCTCCAGCTCGATCTCGGCGATGCGAAAGGCCGTCATCGCGTCCTCAAAGCGTTGGGCCGTGGTCACGCCCGTGTCGCGCAGTCCGGTATAGCGCTCCTGCTCGGACTGGGCGCGCTCTTGCCGCGCTTCGGCCAGCGACAGGGCCAGGCGCTGATCCTCGTCCTCTAACCGCATCAAAACATCGCCTTTTGTAAAGCGTTTGCCGGGCGCGATATTAAGCTCGGTCACCTCGCCGCCCGAGGGCGCGCGCAAGGTGACAGACCGCTGAGCGAGGCCGGTGCCCACGGCGGCAAACGAGAGGCTGTCCTCGGCCAAGGCGACCTCGGCCACCAGCACCGGGACGCCGGGCCCGGCGGTGTCGCGGCCGGCCTGCTTCGTGGCGGGCTGCCAAAGGGCGATGATCTGCGTTCGATAGTGCCACGCCCCGGCGGCCACCCCGATCAGGACGGCACTCAGAACGATTTGCTTCCAGATGGGTGTCTTGGACATGAAAATTCCGGTTTGGAAGGGGCTGAGAACGTTGTGTTTCGCTGTTCAAGGATAGCCCACCCGCAGAGCAATTCACCTATTCATTGCACGCCAGACACCATGCACACACGAAAAACGCCGCCAGAAAAGGTCCGGCGGCGTCAAAATCTTGTGAGGGACTGAGGCTTAGGCCGCCAGAGCGCCCTTTGCCTGCTCGACGATCGCGGCGAAGGCTGCGGGCTCGTGCACGGCCAGATCGGCCAGAACCTTGCGGTCCACCTCGACACCGGCCAGCGCCAGACCGTTGATAAAGCGGCTGTATGTCAGCGCCTCGTCATGGCTGCGCACGGCGGCGTTGATCCGCTGGATCCACAGGGCGCGGAAATTGCGCTTGCGGTTCTTGCGGTCGCGTGTCGCGTACTGGTTGGCCTTGTCGACGGCCTGCGCGGCCACCTTGAAGGTGTTCTTGCGGCGGCCATAGTAACCTTTGGCGGCCTTGACGACTTTCTTGTGACGGGCGTGGGTGACGACGCCGCTCTTAACTCTCGACATGCTTGGATCTCCTTAGCGCGCGTAGGGCATCATCGGCTTGATGATCTGCTCATCAGCCTTGGACAGGGTGGTGGTGCCACGGGCATTGCGCAGGAACTTGTTGCTGCGCTTGATCATGCCGTGCTGCTTGCCAGCCTGACCTGCGATCACGCGGCCAGAGGCCGAGATCTTGAACCGCTTCTTGCAGCTCGATTTTGTCTTCATCTTGGGCATTTCCGGCTCCTCATTGGTGGTCGGTCGGACGCGCGACTCGGCATGCCACTCAGGGCCGGACGCGCGGGTGAAGCCCGCCTTTTAGGGGGGATGACGCATCTGTGCAAGGGCAAAGGCGCCCTAGTTCATGAGGCCGCCCACAACGCGGACAAACGCCTTGGGCACATCGGTGATGCTATAGCCCGTCGGCTTGATCGAGACGGCCCATATCACCAGGCATCCCGCCGCGATCAGCACCAACGCGGCGACGCGCGGCGTGCGCCTGTCCGATATGGCCGAGACGATGGCGGGAATCGCGAACACCCCCAGCACGACACCAAGCACAAGGATCTGGTCACTGTTCATCCAAACTCCGCCCGTTTTGATTGCCCTAGCGTAACCTTAGCTTGGATCGGCGGCGTATATCAAACTTTCTTGGCAGGGGGCGACACGCAGGATGTTGGTTGTACCCGGCACGTTGAAGGGCACGCCGGCGGTGACCACGATCTGGTCGTCGGTCGTGGCATAGCCCTGCGCACGCGCCGCGCGCGCGGCGTTGATCACGGCCATCTTGAAGCGGTCGAGCTCGGAGGTCATCACGCAGTTGACGCCCCAGGTCAGCGCCAGGCGCCGCGCGGTGCCGCGCAGCGACGTCATGGCGATAATCGGCACGCGGGGCCGCTCGCGCGCGGTCAAAAGGGCTGTGGTGCCACTTTGCGTGAAACAGCAGATCGCTTTGATGTCCGTCGTCTCTGCGATTTCGCGCGCGGCGGCCACGATGCCGTCGGCCACTGTGGTGCGCGCGGCGACGCGGGAGGATTCGATGATCTGCGTGTAGGTGGGATCGTTCTCGACCTCGCGGGCGACATTGTCCATCGTCGTCACCGCCTCGACCGGATAGCTGCCCGCCGCCGATTCCGCCGAGAGCATGATGGCATCGGCGCCCTCGTAGATCGCGGTTGCAACATCGCTTACTTCGGCGCGGGTGGGCACCGGGCTTTCGATCATCGATTCCAGCATCTGGGTGGCGACGATCACTGGCTTGGCGGCCGCGCGGCAGGCCCGCACGAGGCGCTTTTGGATGGGTGGCACGTTCTGCACCGGCAACTCGACGCCCAGATCGCCGCGCGCTACCATGATGCCGTCGGACGCAGCGAGGATGGCATCGAAACGTTTGACCGCCGACGGTTTTTCTATCTTCGACAGAATCGCCGCGCGGCCCTGCGCCAGATCGCGCGCCTCGGCCACGTCCTCGGGGCGCTGAACAAAGCTGAGCGCCAGCCAGTCAACGCCCAGTTGGCACACGAATTCCAGATCCTTGCGGTCCTTCTCGGAAAGCGCGGCCAAGGGCAGCTCGACATCGGGCACGTTCACACCCTTGCGATTGCTGATCGTGCCGCCGACGATCACCTCGCAGGTCGCGTGGCTGTGGCTGCACTCGGTCACTTTCAGGCGGATCTTGCCGTCATTGACCAAAAGGGAGGCGCCCGGCTCGAGCGCCTGGAAAATCTCGGGATGAGGCAGACAGACGCGGGCGCCATCGCCCTCCGCCTCGTCCAGATCGAGGCGGAAGGACGCGCCTTCCTTCAGCTCTTCCTCGCCATTGGCAAAGACGCCGACGCGCAATTTTGGCCCCTGAAGATCGGCCAGGATGCAGATCGGGCTGTCGAGATCCTTCTCGACCTGCCGGATGATGCGGTGCTTCTCGCGGATCTCGTCATGCTGGCCGTGGCTCATGTTGAGGCGGAACACATCCGCGCCCGCCTCGTGCAGGGCGCGGATCATGTCGTAGGTTTCCGATGCGGGGCCGAGCGTGGCGACGATCTTGACGTTGCGATGGCGTCTCATATGTGAAACTTCCTGTTATCTGCTGCGCCAGACGCGCTAAAAGAGGCCGGGGAGGGTGCCGGCGCTTGCCTGCACCATTGCCATTCTTTTGCGCCGACGCAAAGGGCAGACAGGTTCAAATGGGGAATTTGGGGTGACATATCATCCAGTCGTCATAGACGGGGCGGATCGCGGTGGACGCTGGGCGGTGCTGTGCGATCACGCGTCAAACGAGGTGCCGGATTTCGTGAATGGCGGCTGCCTTGGCGTCGCGCCGGACGATATGGCACGCCACATCGCCTATGATCCGGGCGCCGAGGGCGTCAGCCGCGCGCTGGGCGCGATGCTGGATGGGCCGGCCATCCTGTCGCGCTTTTCGCGGCTTGTGATCGACCCCAATCGGGGCGAGGAGGATCCGACCCTGATCATGCAGCTTTATGACGGCACGATCATTCCCGGCAATCGCGGCATTTCCGATATCGACGCGGGCGAGCGTCTGCGCCGCTGTCATCGCCCCTATCACGATGCGGTCGCGCAAATGGCCGCGGCGCGGCGTGCGCCGGTTCTGGTGTCCGTCCACAGCTTCACGCCGCAGCTGCGCGGCCGCCCGCCGCGCCCGTGGCAGATTGGGGTGCTCTACTCCACCGATACGCGGCTGGCCCGTCCACTGCTGGCGCGCCTTCGCGCCGAGCCGGATCTGAGCGTGGGCGACAATCAGCCCTATACGGGCCACCTGCCCGGAGATACCATCGCCCGGCACGGGATCGAGCATGCACGTCCCAACGTCCTGATCGAGCTGCGCAACGACCTGATCGCGACCGAGGCGCAGCAAAAGGCCTGGGCCGCGCGGCTGGCGCCGATCCTGATCGAAACGCTGGCAGACGCCAACTTGTAGAAAGACTGTCCCATGCCGCATGTCATTGTCGAACATTCCCCCGATGCTGCCTCCGGCGCAAAGCTGCACGCGCTGTGCGAGGCGCTGTTCTCGGCTCTTGCCGCGCATGCCTCGATCACCAAACCCGAGACATTGAAACTGCGCACGCAGGCAGCGGGGGCCCACCTGCTCGGCACACGCGGTCAGAGCTTTGCACACGCGACGCTCCGCCTCTTGCCGGGCCGCGATGCAGACACCAAATCGGATTTGGCGCGCGTGATCCTGAGCGTGATGGAGGCGCAGATGCCCCAGGTGCACAGTCTGTCGGTGGACATCGCCGATTTGGACGCGGCCTACGCCAAACGCGTTCTGCCCGATTAAAAATAGGAGAGACCATGGACGATCAGACCCGTATCGAGCTGGAGGCCGCCGCCTTCCGCGCCCTGCGTCACCATCTGATGACCCAGCGCACGGATGTGCAGAATATCGACATGATGAACCTGACCGGCTTTTGCCGCAACTGCCTGAGCCGGTGGTATCAGGAGGCCGCGAACGAACGCGGCATCGAGATGTCCAAGGACGAGGCGCGCGAGATTTTCTACGGTATGACCATGGAGGAATGGAAATCCCAGCACCAGACCGACGCGAGCGCGGAAAAGCAGGAAGCGTTCAAAACGGCCTTTGCCGAAAATGTAGAGAAAAAGCGCTGAAGTTTAAGCGGACCGTCCCTTGGGAGGCGGTCCGCTATGAGTATTTTTGCCAAGATGAAACTGCAAGGGTCGAGTCAGACGGCGACTTTGAGGCTTTCATCTATATAGATCTCGCGCAGACGCGCGGCCACGGGGCCCGGCGCGCCGCTACCAATGCTGGCGCCGTCCACCTCGACCACGGGCGTCACGAAGGCGCTGGCGGAGGTGATGAACGCCTCGTCGGCGGCCAGTGCCTCGTCGAGGGTAAAGCTACGCTCTTCGACCTCCATCTGTGCTTCGCGCGCGAAACGCAGGACGGCGGCGCGGGTGATGCCGTGCAGGATGTCGTTGCTGAGCGCGCGTGTGATAATGCGGCCGTCCTTGATGATGTAGGCGTTGTTTGACGTGCCTTCCGTGACAAAGCCGTCCTCGATCATCCACGCGTCATCGACGCCTGCGGCCTGCGCCATCATCTTGGCCATGGACGGGTAGAGCAATTGCACCGTCTTGATGTCGCGGCGGCCCCAGCGCATGTCGGGCACCGTGACGATGCGCGCGCCACGTTTGGCCATTGGGCTGTCGATCATGCCGGGCTTGGATTGTGTGAAGAGGACCAGCGTCGGCTCGGTTCCTTCGGGCGGATAGTGGAAATCGCGGTCGCCGGGATTGCCCCGTGTGACCTGCATGTAAATCAGACCATCGCCGATGTCGTTGAGGCGCACCAATTCGCGATGGATCTCCAGAAGGTCGCCGCGCGCGTCAGGGGTCGCCATGCCCAACTCGGCGAGTGATCGGTCGAGGCGCACCATATGGCCGTCGAAATCGACCAACTTGCCGCCCAGCACGCTGACCACCTCGTAGACGCCGTCGGCCATCAGGAAACCACGGTCAAAGATCGAAACCTTGGCCTCATTTTCGGGCAGGTAGTCGCCATTCACATAAACAGTGCGCATCGTCATCATCCCCATAGTTCCGGCGCGGGGGGATGCACCCCGGCGCTGTCGAATGTCAGCGGTGTGCCGCGGTCCTCGGCCAATAAAAGCGGGCCGTCAAGATCTGTCACCAGCGCACCTTGGGCCACCAGCACGGCGGGCGCCATGGCAAGGCTCGAGCCGATCATGCAGCCGACCATCACGTCGTAACCTTCGGCCAGCGCCGCGCGGCGCAGCTCCAGCGCCTCGGTCAGCCCGCCGGTCTTGTCGAGCTTGATGTTCACCACGTCATACTTGCCCTTGAGCGCGGCAAGGCTCGCGCGGTCATGGCAGCTCTCGTCGGCGCAAACGGGCAGGGGCCGCGCCACGCCCAGCAGCGTATCGTCCTCGCCCGCTGGCAGCGGCTGCTCAACGAGCGCGACGCCAAGCCGCAACAGATGCGGGGCCAGATCGGCGTAGATCTCGGCGCTCCAGCCCTCATTGGCATCAACGATGATGCGCGCATCGGGCGCGCCCGCGCGAACCGCCTCGAGGCGGGCCATGTCGTCCGGCGTGCCCAGTTTGATCTTGAGCAGCGGGCGATGCGCATTCTTTGCGGCCTGCGCCTGCATCGCGTCGGGCTCGTCCAGCGACAGCGTATAGGCCGTAATTTCGGGTGTCGGCGCGGCCAACCCGGCCAACTCCCACACACGCTTGCCGGCCCGCTTGGCCTCCAGATCCCACAAGGCACAGTCGAGCGCGTTGCGCGCGGCGCCGGCGGGCAGTTGGGCCTGAAGCGCCGCGCGGTCCGTCACTGCCGTATCCTCGATCTGCGCCGTCACGCTCTCGAGCGTTTCGCCGTAGCGCGCATAAGGCACGCATTCGCCGCGGCCTTGATGCGTGCCGTCCGAGACGGTCACGGTCAGAACCTGCGCTTCGGTCCGCGACCCGCGGCTAATGGTGAAGACCTGAGCCAGGCGAAACACATCGCGCGTCACCGATACCTGCATGCTGCAACCCCGTCTTTCATTGTTCCTGAAATACTCAAATCCCGGCGCAAGCCTGCCCGCGCCGGACAGGACGCTAGAGCGCCGCCAACGCATCGACCAGCACGTCCGCGCCGAAACGGTAAGGGTCTGTCGCGGGCAGATCCATGCGCTGCGAGACCTCATCCAGATAGTCGCGCGCGGCCTCCTCGCTCATATGCTGGGTGTTGACCGAAATCCCGACGACGCGGCAGTCCGGATTGCCCACCTGCGCCAGAGGCAATGCGGTATCGCGCAGCTGTTCCAGCGTCGGCAGACTGTAGCCGGGCAGGCCGCGCATGTGGCTGCGCGTCGGCTCGTGGCAGAGGATCAGCGCATCGGGCTGGCCGCCATGGACGAGGGCCATGGTGACGCCGGAATAAGAGACGTGAAAGAGGCTGCCTTGGCCCTCGATCATATCCCAGTGATCGGCGTCGTTGTCCGGCGTCAGATACTCGATCGATCCGGCCATGAAATCGGCGATCACGGCGTCCAAGGGCACGCCATCGCCGGTGATCAGAATGCCCGTCTGGCCGGTCGCGCGGAAGGTTGTCTTCATGCCGCGGGCGGTCATGTCGCGCTCCATCGCCATGGCAGTGTACATCTTGCCGACCGAACAGTCGGTGCCGACGGCCAGGCAGCGCTTGCCGGTGCGCTTTTCGCCATTCGCGATGGGGTATTTCACCGACGGCACGCGCACGTCATGCAGTTTGCGCCCGGTTGCTTCGGCGACGGCCACCAGATCGGGCTCGTCGCGCAGAAGGTTGTGCAGGCCCGAAGCCAGATCGAACCCCTCCTCGAGCGCCATGACCAGCACCTTTTTCCACGCCTGGCTGATGATGCCGCCGCGGTTGGCAACGCCGATGACCAGCGTCTTGGCGCCTGCCGCCTTGGCCTCGGCCAAACTCATCTCGGTGAGGCCCAGATCGGCGCCGCAGCCCGGCAGGCTGATCTGGCCCACCGCGTTCTCGGGGCGCCAATCGCGGATGCCTATGGCCACCTTGGCGGCCAGCATGTCGGGCGCATCGCCCAGGAATAGAAGGTATGGCGTCTCGATCATGGTCTGTCCCCAAGGCTGGCACGGAATCGGCTCTTGGCCTTGCTTAGCGCATATGGCGCGGGGTGTTCATCCCAAAAGCACGCGCTGATTGCTGCAACTGCATAATCGCCTTGCGGCAGCGCGCGTAATTTCATAGCGATTGGACATCTTTTTGCGCAATATCCTTATCCGAAAGGCCCCGATCATGAGCTTTCGCCTGCAACCGCCCGCACCCGCCCGCCCGAACCGCTGCCAGCTTTTCGGGCCCGGATCCAACGCGAAGCTGTTCGAGAAGATGGCCGCAAGCGCGGCGGATGTGATCAATATCGACCTGGAGGACTCGGTCAGTCCCACTGACAAGGATCTGGCGCGCAGCCAGACGATCGAGGCGATCAACGACGTCGATTGGGGAAGCAAATATCTGAGCGTGCGGATCAACGGGCTGGATACCCCTTGGTGGTATCGCGATGTGGTGGACCTTCTGGAGCAGGCCGGCGACCGGCTGGACCAGATCATGATCCCGAAAGTGGGCTGCGCAGCCGATATCTATGCGGTCGATGCGCTGGTCACGGCGGTCGAGCGCGCCAAGGGGCGCACCAAGCCGATCAGTTTCGAGGTCATCATCGAAAGCGCGGCGGGTATCGCCCATGTGGAAGAGATCGCCGCCGCCAGCCCGCGCCTGCAGGCGATGAGCCTTGGCGCTGCGGATTTCGCCGCCTCCATGGGGATGGCGACCACTGGCATCGGCGGCACGCAGGAAAACTATTACATGATCCACGAGGGGCAGAAGCACTGGTCCGATCCTTGGCACTGGGCGCAGGCGGCGATCGTCGCGGCCTGCCGGACCCATGGCCTATTGCCGGTCGATGGGCCGTTCGGCGATTTCTCGGATGATGAGGGCTTCCGCGCGCAGGCGCTGCGTTCGGCGACGCTGGGCATGGTCGGCAAATGGGCAATTCACCCCAAGCAGATCGCGCTGGCCAATGAGGTGTTCACGCCGACCGAGGCCGCCGTGGCCGAAGCGCGCGAAATCCTTGCCGCAATGGAAAAGGCCAAGGCCAATGGCGAGGGCGCGACCGTCTACAAGGGCCGCCTCGTCGATATCGCCAGCATCAAGCAGGCCGAGGTGATCGTGCGGCAGTCCGAGATGATCGCCAAGGGCTAGGCGGCAATCCGCAGAACGGAGCGTCTGCGGCGCGCATTTTCACCATTTGCGCTGCGCGCAGCGACAGGGGAAATCTTGCAGATTTCCCCTGAGTGGATATTTGGGGCAAAAAGAAGCGGGGGGCGGCGCACGGGCGGCCGCCCGTTTTCTATGTAGGATACGGGCAAAGGGGGCCATATGGGCACGCGCGAGAGGCTGGATGCGTTTTTGTCGCGCGATTGGGTGCGGCAGCTGATCATCGGCGTCATTATCTTCAACGCGATCATCCTGGGCCTCGAGACATCGCAAAGTCTTATGGCAGAGTTTGGCCCGCTGATCGTTGCGCTAGACAGCGCCTGTCTCGCCTTCTTTGTCGTCGAGATCGCGCTGAAGCTTTATGCGCGCGGTGGCCGGTTTTTCCGCGACGGCTGGAGCGTTTTCGATCTGGTGATCGTTGCCGTTGCATTGGTGCCGGCGGGGCAGGCGCTATCGGCGCTGCGGGCGCTGCGCATTCTGCGGGTGCTGCGGGTCATATCGGTTGCCCCGCGCCTGCGCCGGGTGGTCGAGGGGTTCGTGACGGCGCTGCCGGGCATGGGCTCGGTCTTTTTGCTGATGGCGATCATCTTCTATATCGGGGCGGTGATCGCGACCAAGCTCTTTGCCGCGGATTTCCCCGACTGGTTCGGCACGCTCGGCCGCTCGGGCTATACGCTGTTTCAGATCATGACGCTGGAATCGTGGTCGATGGGCATCGTGCGCCCGGTCATGGACGTGCATCCCTGGGCTTGGGCGTTCTTTTTGCCCTTCATCCTCATCACGACTTTCGCGGTGGTGAACCTGCTGGTCGGTCTCATTGTCAACTCGATGCAAGACGCGCATCATGCCGAGAATGAGGAGAGCACCAACACCTATCGCGACGACGTGCTGGCGCGCCTTGCCGCGATGGAGGCCAAGCTGGACAAGCTGGGTGACGACACCAAGCGCTAGCATGGGGGTTTGACGGCGGAGGCGGAATGCAGAATGGTGCACCATCCGCCACCTTGGGACATGCCATGGACAAGCCCGCCTCAATCTTCACCCCCGTCCTGATCGCGGGCTGCGTCATCATGGTGATCTCCTTCGCCATCCGCGCGTCCTTTGGTGTGTTCCAGATCCCCATTGCGGACGAGTTCGGCTGGCTGCGCAGTGAGTTCTCGCTCGCCATTGCGATCCAGAACCTTGCCTGGGGGATCGGGCAGCCCTTGTTCGGGGCGCTGGCCGAAAAGATCGGGGATCGGCGTGCCATTGTTCTGGGCGCGCTGACTTATGCGGCGGGGCTTGTCGCCTCGTCCTTCGCGGTGACGCCGGGCTCGCATCAGTTCTTCGAGATATTCGTGGGGTTCGGCATTGCCGGGACCGGCTTTGGCGTGATCCTCGCCGTGGTGGGCCGCGCCAGCAGTGACGAGCACCGCTCGATGAGCCTTGCCATCGCGACCGCCGCCGGATCGGCGGGCCAAGTCTTTGGCGCGCCGGTGGCAGAGGCGCTGCTGGGCGTCATGAGCTGGCAGATGGTGTTCCTCCTCTTCGCGGGTATCATCCTGGCCAGCCTGATGGTGCTGCCGATGATGCGCGTGCCGGTCGTCGCCACGCGCGGCGAGTTGGAAGAGAGCATGGGGCAGATCCTGAACCGTGCGATGCGCGACCCGAGCTATGCGCTGATCTTCCTTGGATTCTTCAGTTGCGGCTATCAGCTGGCCTTCATCACCGCGCATTTTCCGGCCTTCGTGACCGAGATGTGCGGCCCGATCATGCCGGGCGGTATGCTCTATGGCATGGGCATCACCAGCACCTCGGCGCTGGGGGCGGTCGCCATATCGCTGATCGGCCTCGCCAATATCGCGGGCACGCTGGCGGCGGGCTGGGCGGGCAAGAGGTATTCGCGCAAGTATCTGCTGGCGGGCATCTACACAGGCCGCACGATCATCGCCGCCGCCTTCATCCTGACGCCGATCACGCCCGCGACCGTGCTGCTTTTCTCGGTCTCGATGGGCGCGCTCTGGCTGGCGACCGTGCCGCTGACGTCCGGCCTCGTCGCGCATCTTTATGGGCTGCGCTACATGGGTACGCTCTATGGCATCGTCTTTTTCAGTCACCAGCTCGGCAGCTTTCTTGGCGTGTGGCTGGGCGGGCGGATGTACGACATCTATGGCGACTATACCGCCGTCTGGTGGATCGGCGTGGGCGTCGGCGCGTTCAGCGCGATCGTGCATTTGCCGATCAAGGAAAAGCGGCTGGTGCCGGCCTAATCCGCAAGCTGGCGGCGCAAAATGGCGCCCACCTCTGCCGCGTGGCTGTAGGGCAGGGCGTGGCCGGCGCCCGGCACGGCGCTTTGGCGGGCGGCGGGGTTCCATTCGTTGAGCGTCTCGCGGCCCGCGATGGGGATGACCTCGTCCTCCTCGGCCCAAATGGCGAGAAGAGGCGTTTCGGCCTCGGCCAGCGCGCGGTGATCTGCCTCGCAATCGGTATCGAGCGTGTGGCGCAGCGACGACAGCACCGCGGGCAGGAAGCCGCGATGGCGCGTCTGTGCGATCTGGATGTCGACGATGTCGGGCACGGCGCTGGGCTGCCCGCGCTCGGCCTCGAGCGCACGGCGCAGCGAGCGGGCATAGACCAGAAGCATCGCCCATGTTCCGAGGATGCCCGTATTCGCCATGAGGCGCGCGGCGGGGCCGAGGTCATGCCCGACCCCGGCCGGGGCCAGCAGGGCCATCTGGCGAACGCGCGCCGGGTGTTGCGCGGCAAAGCGAGGCGCGATCACGGCGCCCATCGAATAGCCGAGCAGCGTGATCGCACTCTCAATCCCTTGGTCCTCTAGTAGATCCGAGAGTTGCCGGGCGAAGAAATCCGCATCTTGCGGCCCGCGCGCGCGGTCCGAATAGCCCCGCCCGTAAAGATCATAGACCAATACGCGGTAGCCCATGTCGCCCAGCGTATCGGCGATGGCGTCCCAGACCGGCGACGGAGTGGTCAGGCCGTGGACGCAGACCGCGATGGGGCCATCCGCAGCACCCAGCCAGCGGTAATGCGTAAGACCCTGCGGCAGGGCGGCGAAGGCGCCGGGGGCGCTTCGCCGTGCTTGGGCGTTCATGCGCGGGCGGAGCGCTTCGCGCAGGAAGGGCGCGATCCCTATCGCTCCCAGTACCGCGAGGAGCCAGCTCACGTGGCCTCCTGCGGTGTCAAAAGGCCTTTGGTCACCAGCGCGCGGGCCAGCCCTTCGGGCTGCTCGAAGAGATGCACCTGCCAGCCGCGCGCGGCGGCGGCCTCGATGTTCTCGGCCCTGTCATCGGTGAAGAAAAGCGCCTCGGGCAGCAGGCCGCAATCGGCCTCGACGGCGGCATAGATCGCCGGGTCCGGCTTGATCAGGCCCATCCGGCCCGAGATGTAGGCCCGGTCGAACTGGCGCAGGAACGGAAATTGCGCGGCGCTGAGCGGGAAATTCCCGGCGCCGAAATTCGACAGCGCATAAACCGGAACGCCCCGCGCGCGCAGGGCTGTCATCAGGCGCACGGAATGCGGAATGGCAGGCTGCGCGATGTCGCACCAATGATCGCGAAAATGCATAAGCTCGGATGCGAAATCGGGGTGGACGGCGGCCATGCGCGCGGCCTCCGCGCCGAAATCTGCGCCCGCATCGATGCGGTTCATCATCGCATGGATATCGACGGAGCCGAACATCGCGCGGCGCCGGGATGCGCCGCAGAGCCGGTCGAAATATCGCTCGGGCTGCCATGCGATCAGCACGTTGCCGATGTCGAATATGACCGCCTGCGGCGTCATCTGCGGGTGGGTGAGGGCGGGTGCGGCACGCCCTTGCGATGCTCGCGCCACAGCATGTAGAGTCCCGAGCCCAGGATCAGCACGATGCCGGCCCACGCGTTGAGCGTAGGCCATGTATCGAAAAAGACCACGCCCCAGAAGATGGCGATGGGCATGGCAACATATTCGAACGGCGCGGCAAAGGCGGCCTCGCTCAGCCGGTAGGCTTGCGTGATCAGCCAGCTGCCCCCGACACCGGCGAAGCCGAGCATCACGATCACCCACAGATCCGCCGACGCGAGCGGGGGCCAGGCGCGCAACAGGAACGACAGCGCCGGATGCGCGCCTGCCTCATAGCGCCCGTCGCTGATGAAAAAGCCGATGACCGCGCTTGAGACAAGGAAGGTGAGGATGACGTAGATCGTCATCGTGCCCGCGCTTTCGGTATCGCGGATGCGGCGCGTGACCATATGCATCGCGCCGTAAAGAATGGCGGCGATGGCAGGCAAAAGCGACGCGACCTGAAACGCCTCGGTGCCGGGCTGCACGATCAGCAATACGCCGACGAGGCCCACGGCGATGGCCGCCCAGCGGCGCGGGCCGACCGTCTCGCCTAGAAAGACGACCGACATGACGGCGATCGCGAGTGGCGAGACGAAAAAGATGGCAACCGCATCCGCGATGGGCATGGCGGCAAGACCGAGGAAAAGGCAGATATTGGCGCAGACGATGAAGCTGCCGCGCAAGAGATGCGCGCCGGGCCGGCGGGTGCGAAACACCTTGAGACCCCCGCTGAAGGGCAGGATGAAAGCGCCGAAGACCACGAGGCTGACCAGTGAGCGCAAAAGCACGACCTGGTGCAGCGCATATGTCTCGCTCAGCAGCTTGATCCCAAGATCGACGAAGGAAAAGCACAGGATCGCCGCCATCGCGCAGAACGCGCCCATGGTGTTGCTGGAGGGGGCGGCGACGCTGGTCATGCGCGCGGGGCTTTCACTTGGGCCTTGGCCTGCCGGACCATCCGCTCGAGCGCATCCAAGAAGCGCGAGCGGTCGGCTTTGGTAAAGCCCTTGCCGCCGCCCTGGCGAAAGGGGTCGGCGGCGCGCAGATCGGTCATCAGATCGCGCGTGGCCAGTACATTGCCGATATTGGCCGCCGTCAGCGCCTCGCCATTATGCTTGAGCACCAGCGCGCCCGCCTCGACGCATTTCGCCGCAAGGGGGATGTCGCCGGTCACCACCACGTCGCCCGCGCCCGCGCGCTCGGCGATCCACATATCGGCGATGTCCGGCCCGTCGGGCACGATCACCGTCTCGACCAGCGGGTGGGGCGAAGGGCGCAAGCCGCCATTCGAGACGATATGCACCTTGAGGCCATGCCGCGTGCCGACGCGGATCGCCTCGTCCTTGACCGGGCAGGCATCGGCATCGACGTAGATCATCGCACGTCGCCAGTTGTGGAAAACAGGCGTTTTTCACAACGCTTTCCGCGCGGAAAGCGGGCGCCTCTCAAGTCGCATCCGCCTTGGATTTTGCGCGGCCCACCTTGTATTCCTCGGGGATCGGCATCCGGTTGAACGCGTCCAGCCCGGCGATCTTGTAGGCCTCGGCCAGCGTCGGGTAGTTGAACGTGTTCTGCACGAAGTAATCCACCGTGCCCTTCAGGTTCAGCACCGCCTGCGCGATGTGGATCAGCTCGGTCGCGCCTTCGCCGACGATCTGCACGCCCAATACACGGCGCGTCTTGAGCGAAAACAGCATCTTCAGCATGCCATGCTCCAGCCCCATGATATGGCCGCGCGACGTCTCGCGAAAGCGCGCGACGCCGACCTCGTAGGGGATGCCGCGCTCGGCCATTTCCTCTTCGGACATGCCGCAGGTACTGATCTCGGGAACTGAGTAAATGCCATAGGGAAACCACGGGCTTTCGGGCAGCGTGGGCGTCTCGAGCGCGTGACAGGCGGCAATGCGCCCCTGCTGGAGCGAGGTCGAGGCAAGGCTGGGATGTCCGATCACGTCGCCTGCCGCATAGATATGGGGCACCGATGTCTGGTAGGTCTTGCGGTCCACCTCAAGCCGGCCGCGATGGTCGGTCTTGAGCCCCGCCTTGTCGAGGCCCAAGCTCGCCGTCGCGCCCATGCGCCCAGCGGCAAACAGCAGCATGTCGCTGCGCACGTGCCGGCCGTTTTCCAGCGCGACCTCGATGTGACGGCCCGCATCCGTAATGCTCTCGATCGGCGAGCCGAGGCGCAGATCGACGCCGTTTTCGCGGATCTGGTGGGTGAAATCGTCGACAATGGCGTGGTCGATAAAATCCAGAAAAGTGTCTCGTGGCTCGATCAGCGTCACGCGCACGTCGAGCGCCGAAAACATGGTGGCATATTCCACCCCGATCACGCCCGCGCCGATCACGGTCAGACTGCGCGGGATCTCGTCGATCTTGAGAAACTCGTCGCTGTCCAGCACGGTCGTCCCGTTGAACGGGCAGGTGTCGGGGCGGTATGTTTTGGTGCCAGTCGCGATCAGGAACTTGTCGGCGGTCAGCCGCGTCGTCTGGCCCGCATCCACTTGCACCTCAATCTCGTTGGGGCCGGTGAATCTGGCCACCCCATAAAGCGTCTCGACATGGTTTCGGTTGAACTGATGCTCCAGCACGTCGACCTCGTAATCGACGGTCTTGTTGAGGCGGGCCTGCAGATCCTCGGCGCCGATATCATCCTTCACGCGGTACGAGCGCCCGTAAAAGCTGCGCTCGCGCCAGCCCGAGAGGTTCAGCACCGTCTCGCGCAGCGTTTTGGACGGGATCGTGCCGGTGTGGGCCGACACGCCGCCCAGCCGGTCCTTGCGGTCGATCACCAGAACGCGGCGATTGAGCTTGCCCGCCTGGATGGCTGCCGAACGGCCCGCGGGCCCCGAGCCGATGACGATCAGGTCGTAGCGATCCATTTGCTCATCCCGCATAGAGGGCCTCGGCGTGGAAGGTGACGTGATCCTCCATGAAGGAGGACACGAAGAAATAACTGTGATCGTAGCCGGGCTGCAGGCGCAGGATACTCTGCTGGCGGCGCTTTGCGGCGGCTTCGGCCAGTGTTTCGGGCATCAAGAGGTCGAGGAACTGATCGTTCGTGCCGGTATCGAGCAGCATCGGCCCGTCGAAGCCACGCTCGGCCATCAGGCGGCTGGCGTCATGCGCGGCATGGACGGCATCGTCATCGCCCAAGTACGCGCTCAGTTGCTTGCGGCCCCAATCGCTGGCCGAGGGATTGCAGATAGGCGAGAAGGCCGAGACCGAGCGGAAGCGCCCCGGCAGCGACATGGCCAGCGTCAGCGCGCCATGCCCGCCCATGGAATGGCCCGTGATCGCCTGCCGCTCCATGTCGAGCGCGAACTCTGCGCCAATCAGCGCGGGAAGCTCTTCGGTCACATAGCTGCGCATCTGGAAGTGCTTGGCCCACGGATCCTGCGTCGCATCGACGTAGAACCCCGCGCCTTGCCCCATGTCGAACGCCTCGTCGTCGGCCACATCCTCGCCGCGCGGCGAGGTGTCGGGAAAGACCAGCGCGATGCCTTGCTCGGCGGCCCAGCCCTGCGCGCCGGCCTTGGTCATGGCGTTCTCATGCGTGCAGGTCAGGCCCGACAGGTACCACAATACCGGCACGGGGCCATCCCGCGCCTCGGCGGGCAGGAAAAGGCCAAAGGTCATGTCGGTGCCTGTCGCCTTTGAAGCATGGGTATAGACGCCCTGAACGCCTCCGAAACAGGCGTTTTCCGATTTGGTTTCCATGGCGTCGCTCCTTTTCTATGTCTTGCGTTGCGTCAGACTTAGCAGCCGGCCGCGCAGGGCGAAACGTCTAATACAGCGGCTGCACCCAGCCGATCACCAGCGAAACGGTCACCGCAGCCAGCACCGTCGAGATCAGGATGGCCGTCGAGACGCGCTGGGCCGCGACTCCGTAATGCTGCGCCAGCATGTAGACATTGCCCGCCACGGGCAGCGCCGCGGCGGCAATCATCACGGCGGCGGCATAGGGTGCCACGTCAAAGACCAGCAGCGCGGCTACGGCGACGGCGGCGGGATGCAGCACCAGTTTGCAAAAGCTGAGCCAGCCCGCAACATGCGGCCGCTCGGCGGATTTACCGGCCAGCGATGCGCCGATGGCAAAGAGGGCGCCGGGCGTGGCCGCGCCGCCGAGGATGATCAGAAATTCGTTGATCGGACCGGGGATGGGCCATTGCAGCGCCGACCATGTCAGGCCCACGACTATGGACACGATCATCGGGTTCTTCAGTAGGCCAAGGCCAACCGTGCCCAGAACGGCAGGCCGCATGCGCCCGTCGCGGGTGCCGGTGATCACAACCACGATCAGCGCCCCGAAGACGATCAGATCGACCGCCAGCACCAGCATGACGGATGCGATCGCGGCCTCACCCATGAGAATCGCCAGCATCGGAATCCCCAGAAAACCGACATTGCCGATGACGGCGCATTGCGCCTCGACGGCGGCCTCCTCGGCGCGGATGCCGCGCAGCCAGGCGATGCCGGTGGCCAGCAGATAGACCACCACCGAGCCGCAGACATAGGCCAGCACGAAGGGCAAATCGAACACCTCGCGCAGGCCCAGATTTGCCGAAAAGCGGATCAGCATCGCCGACAGCGCGAAGTAGAAAACGAATTTCGTGAGATAGGCCGTCGCCTGGGGCGTGAAAAATCCAGTGCGCCCCGCACCGTAACCCAGCGCGATGATCATGAAGAAGGGCAGGGTCTGGATGAAAATCGCGGCCATGGCTCTTGGTAGCAGGCGCGCATCTTACTGTCGCGCAAAAAGGGGCAGGCACATGAGCGCAGTCAGCGGCGCGATCCGCAAGGGCCGCAAATTCGATCAGGTGCTCGAGGGCGCGCGAGAGGTTTTCATGCTAAGCGGCTTTGATGGCGCGAATGTCGATGACATTGCGCGCGCCGCAGGCGTCTCCAAGGCGACGCTCTACAGCTACTTCCCCGACAAGCGCGTGCTGTTTTCCGAAGTGGCCCGCATCGAATGTGACCGGCAGGCCAGCGCCGCCATGGCCGAGATCGACCCGACCGCCCCTGTCGAGACGTCCCTGCGCGAGCTGGCGGACCGCATCACCCGATTTTTCCTGTCGGATTTCGGACAGCAGATTTACCGCATCTGCGTTGCCGAGAGCCACCGCTTTCCTGACCTTGGGCAGCGCTTCTATGCGTCGGGCCCGCAAATGCTGCGCACGCGGCTGGGCACGATCCTGTCCGCATATGTCGCACGCGGTGCGCTTAAGATCGACGATATCGACATGGCGGCCAACCAGATGGTCGAACTGTGCAAAAGCGATCTGTTCTCGCGCCGTCTTTGCGGGATAAACGATGGCATCTCGGAGGCCGATATTGCCCGCGTCACAGGCGCCGCCGTCGAGATGTTTCTAGCGCGCTACGGCGTGTCGGCGGACGCGGGGCAGACCTGAGCCGGGGCTTCGCTGACAGGGCGCGCGCGACCTCCGCACTCGACATTGCCCCCAATCGGGCGATATCAGACACACGCGCCCGCCCCGCCGTGCGCCCTCCGCACCGCTGCCGAAAAGGATCGCGCCATGATCAAGGCCATTGCCCCCGCCCTCTTTGCCCTCGGCCTCGCGCTGATCCAGCCCGCGCATGCCCAGGATGCGGAGGCGCCGGTTGAGTCCGAGCCGCTGCGCCCGGTCAAGCTGATGACGCTTGAGGCGGGCGCAGGCGACATCCGGCGCGAGTTCTATGGCCGCGTGCGCGCCCGCGAAACGGTGCATCTGGCCTTTCAGGTGGGCGGCCAGATCACGCAATTCCCGGTGGACGAGGGAGCTCCTCTGGAGGAGGGCGCGCTGATCGCACAGCTGAATCTTACGCCGTTCCGGCGCGAGGTGGCGCGCGCGCAGGTCGATCTGGAAAAAGCCGAGCGTGACGTGACGCGCCTGTCCAAACTCGCCGGCAATGCCGTTGCCGAAGTCGAAGTGCGCAATGCCGAGACCACCGCCGATCTGGCCCGCATCCGCGCCGAAGAGGCGCAAGAGGCGCTGGAGGATGCCACGCTCAAGACGCAGTTCGACGCGCTGGTCGCCCGCCGCGAGGTTGCGAATTTTACCACCGTCTCTCCGGGCGAACCGGTGGTCCTTTTGCACGATATGTCCGAACTCAGGGTCGATGTTTCGGTCCCCGAGGTGCTCTTCCGCCGCGAGCGGTCGCAAGGCGTGACCTTCGAGGCAAGCTTTCCGGGCGGCTCGGAAACATACCCGCTGGCCTTGCGGGAATTCGAGGCCGAGACGGCAGATGTGGCCCAGACATACGAGATCACGCTGGGTTTTCCCGGGGATGTGCCAGGCTGGGTGTTGCCCGGCGCGTCCGTTACGGTCGTGGCGCGTGCGGCGCGGCAGGAGGGTGCGCAGATCCTGATTCCGGAAACGGCGCTGTCCTTCAATGCGGATCGCCAGCCCGGCCTGATGGTGTTTGCACCGGACGGAGACGGCGACACCCAGGCGGATCAGGGCACCGTCACGTGGACGCCCGTCACCATCGAGATGCGCGACGACACGCGCGTCCATCTGGTCGACGGCCCCGCTGAGGGGACCGAAATCGTCGCCGCAGGCGCGGCTCAGCTGCGCGATGGCCAGAAGGTCCGCCGGTTCAAGGGGCTCGCACAATGAGCCTTGCCATCGCGCGCGGCGCCATCGCCCGGCCACTGATCACCTGGCTTTTGATGCTGGGATGCCTCTTTGGCGGAATTTGGGGGTTCGCCACGATCGGGCGGCTGGAGGATCCGGCCTTTACGATCAAGAACGCCATCATCATCACGCAGTATCCCGGCGCCAGCGCCGAAGGGGTCGCGCGCGAGGTATCCGAGCCGCTCGAGTCGGCCATCCAGAAGATGGCCGAGGTCGATACCATAACCTCCTCCAACAAGCCGGGGCTCAGCCGCATCGACGTCGAAATCGCCAACACCTATGACGGCAGCGAGCTGCCGCAGGTCTGGGACCGCCTGCGCGCCCGTGTGACCGATGCGCGCGGCGCCCTGCCGCCCGGCGCCGGCACACCATTGGTCAACGACACGTTCGGCGACGTCTTTGGCATCTTCCATGCAGTCACCGCCCCCGGATTCTCCGACGCCGAGATACACGATATCGCCGATTTCCTGCGGCGCGATCTTCTGTCAGTTGACGGCGTCGCGGATGTGGTTCTATCGGGCCTGCCCGAAGAGGCGATCTTCGTCGAGCCTGACAGCGCCATCGTCGCCAATCTGGGCGTCCCGCCCGAGGCCATTCGCGGCGCCATTCAGGAGGTGACGGAAATCGTCGCCGCCGGTGCCGCCGAGCAAGTGGGCCAGAATATCCGCATCGACGCGCCTTCGGGTTCGACCAGCGTGGATGCCATTCGTGACCTGACCATCGGCGTTGGCGGCGAGTTGATCGGGCTCAGCGATTTCGCCTCCGTCACGCGCGGCAGAGTCGAAGATCCGTCGATGATCATCCGGCACGATGGCGAAGAGGCGTTCACCATCGGCATTTCGGGCAAGCAGGGGCTGAACATCGTCGATGTGGGCGCCCGCGTGGATGCGCGGCTGGACCGTCTGATGTCCGACATTCCCGTCGGTGTCGAGCTGCACCCGGTCTATCAGCAGCATGTGGTCGTCGATGAGGCGTCGTCGGATTTTCTTCTGAATCTCGCCATGTCCGTCACGATTGTCATCGTCGTTCTGGCGCTCTTCATGGGCTGGCGCGCCGCTGTCGTGGTTGGGGCAACTCTCTTTCTGACGGTCGTCGGCACGGTGTTTTTCATGGCCATCTTCGGGATCGAGATGCAGCGCATCTCGCTGGGCGCGCTGATTATCGCGATGGGGATGCTGGTGGATAACGCCATCGTCGTTGCCGAAGGCATGCAAGGCGATATGGAGGCCGGCAAAAACGCCGCCGACGCCGCCGAGAATACCGCGAACAAAACGCAGATCCCCCTCTTGGGCGCCACCGTCATCGGCATCATGGCCTTCGCCGGGATCGGCCTCAGCCCAGATGCGACGGGCGAATTCCTCTTCTCGCTTTTCGCGGTGATCGGCATTTCGCTGCTTCTGTCCTGGGTTCTGGCCATCACGGCCACGCCCCTTCTGGCGCATTACCTTTTCAAAGTGGGCGAGGGCGGTGGCGCGGGCGCATATGACGGCCCCGTCTTTCGCGCCTATGCTTCTCTCCTGCGCGGTGCGATCCGCGCGCGCTGGCTGGTGCTCGCGGCGCTCGTGGTGCTGACGGCGGCCTGTTACTGGGGCTTCGGCCAGGTCAAGCAGCAGTTCTTCCCGGACAGCAACACGCCGCTTTTCTACGTGCATTACAAGTTGCCCCAAGGGGGCTCGATCCAGTCCACGGCCCGCGACATGGCCATCGCCGAAGAGTGGCTGGCAGAGCGCGACGATGTGGTTTCGGTCTCGACCTTCGTTGGCGGCGGTGCGTCACGCTTCATGCTGACCTACGCCCCCGAAGAGGCGCTGCCGACCTACGGGCATCTCATTATCCGCACCGAGCGGCTGGAGCAGATCCCACCCCTCCGCGCGGATCTGGAGGCGTTCGGCCGCGCGAACCTGCCCGAGGGCGAATTCCGCACCGAGCGGCTGGCCTTCGGCCCTGGCGGCGGCGCGCCCATCGCGGCGCGCATTTCGGGCGCCGACGCGGACGTCCTGCGCCGCCTCGCTGCCGAAGTAGAGGCGCGCATGCTGGGCGCTTCGGATCGCCTGCAAGACCTGCGTACCGACTGGCGCGAGCGCGAAATGGTCATCCAGCCCCTCTATGACGATGGCCGCGCCAAGACTGCGGGCGTCACGCGCAGCGACGTGGCGCGCGCGCTGCAATACGCGACCGATGGCGCCCGGGCGGGCACGTATCGCGAGAATTCGCGCCTCATCCCCATCGTGCTGCGCAGCCCGGACGCCGAAGGCGCGACCGGAGAAAACCTCGTTGGCCAACCGGTCTATTCCAGTGCGGCGAACAGCTTCATCCCGCTTGAGCAGCTCATCGACGGCTTCGACTACGCCGCCGAAGACACCCTGCTCCAGCGGCGCGGGCGTCTGCCCACGATCACCGTCATGGCAGGCGTGCCTGCCGGCGTGAACTCGGCCGAGATCTTTGGCAAGATCCGCGGGCCGGTCGAAGAAATGGAGCTGCCCGAGGGCTACACCCTCGAATGGGGCGGCGAGTTTGAAAACTCGACCGAGGCGCAAAGCTCGCTTGGCAGTCGCCTGCCGGTGTCACTGCTGATCATGGTGCTGATCTCGGTGCTTCTCTTCGGCAAGCTGCGCCAGCCGCTCATCGTGTGGCTGCTGGTGCCGATGTCGGTCAACGGCGTCACCATCGGCCTCCTGGCCACGGGCCTGCCCTTTTCCTTTACCGCGCTTCTGGGCCTTCTCAGCCTCTCGGGCATGCTCTTGAAAAACGGTATCGTGCTGGTCGAAGAGATCGACCTGACTCGCGCCGACGGCGTCCCGTTCAGCCGCGCCGTGGTCGAGGCATCCACCTCGCGCCTGCGTCCCGTCATGCTGGCCGCAGTGACCACGATCCTCGGGATGATTCCGCTGCTTTGGGACGCTTTCTTCGCCTCCATGGCGGTCACCATCATGGGCGGCCTCGGCTTTGCCAGCATCCTCACGCTGATCGCCGCGCCCGTCCTTTACTACATGATGTTCCCCGCCGCCCGCCGCGAGGAGGCCGAGGCCAGCTAAGGCAAAACGGGCGCCCCCAGCCGGAGGCGCCCGTCCATTCTTCTTGCAAAAAATATCCCCGCCGGAGGCTCCCCCGGCGGCAAGACGCGGCTCAGCCCAACTCTTGCAGCCGCGCCAGCGCCGCGCGCAAGGTCTCGGCCTCTTCCTTGCGCAGGGCGAGGTTCTCGCGCGCCTCCTCGACCACCTCATCGGGCGCCGAGGCTACGAATTTGGGGTTGTTCACCCGGCCCTTCAGCCCGCCGATCTCCTTGTCGAGCTTGCCAAGCGTCTTCTCCAGCCGCGCCACTTCGGCCTCGACGTCGATGATATCCGCCAGCGGCAGGCCAAGGATGCCGCCCTCGACGGCGACGGTCGCACAGCCCTTGGGAAAGGCCTCCACATGCTCCAGCCCGGTCACCCGCGCCAGCCGCAGAATCATTGCCTCGTTGCGCGCCCAAGCGGTGCGGCCCGCCTCGTCGAGCGAGGTGGCGAGCAGAGGAATCTTGGCGCCCGCAGGCACATGCATCTGCGCGCGCGCGCTGCGCACGGCCTCGATCAGCGAGATCACCCAATTCATCTCGCGGTCCGCCGCCGCATCGACGGCACCCTCGCCATAGGTCGGCCAATCGGCGTGGATCAGCATCTTGTCGCGACTGCCAAGGCTGCCCCAAAGTTCTTCGGTGACGAAGGGCATGATTGGGTGCAGCAGGATCAGGCACTGGTCGATCACCCAGGCCATCGTCTCTTGTGTCTCGCGCTTGACCGCATCGGTGCCGTCCATCAGCAGAGGCTTGGAGAATTCGACATACCAGTCGCAGACCTTGCCCCAGACGAAGGCATAAAGCGCGCTGGCCGCGTCGTTGAAGCGATACGCCTCCAGCGCCGCATCCACTTCCATCCGGACCTTGGCCGTCTCGCCGATGATCCAGCGGTTCACCGTCTCTTCGGGGCGGGGAAGAGTATTGATGGAATACTCTTCGCCCAAGCCAGCCGGGGTCGCACCGTTCATCTCGGCAAACCGCGCGGCATTCCAGAGCTTGGTGCCGAAATTGCGATAGCCCGCGATGCGCTGGGTCGAAAGCTTCAGATCGCGGCCCATCGCCGCCATGGCGGTCAGGGTGAAGCGCACGGCATCGGTGCCGTATTCCTCGATCAGCTCCAGCGGGTCCAGCACGTTGCCCAGGGATTTGGACATCTTCTTGCCCTTCTCGTCGCGGACGAGGGCGTGGACATAGACATGGGCAAACGGCTTTTGCCCGACCACGGCGTATTGCATCATCATCATCCGGGCGACCCAGAAGAAGATGATGTCGAACCCGGTGATGAGTGTCGATGTGGGGAAATAGCGCTCCAGTTCCGGCGTCTCGTCGGGCCAGCCCAGCGTGCCGATGGGCCAGAGGCCGGAGGAGAACCAGGTGTCGAGCACATCCGCATCGCGCCACACCGGATAGACCAGCGTGGTGGGATCCTGGCTCGACACATAGTCCGCAAGGCTCTCGGCCAGTCGGTGCATCGCGTCCTCGCGGCTTGCCACCTCGACAAGGCGCGCGTGATTCAGCGGCGTCGGCAGGCCCGCCAGCACATCGGCGAACTTGTCTCCCAATGCGCCAAAATCGGGCGCGGCGTGATAGCGGTCGCTGCCGGGCGCCAGCGATTGATCCCAAAGCAGGCGCTGCATCTCGACCAGATCGAGCGCGCCGTCGCCCTCATCGTCGCGGAACGCGCCGCGCTCCAGATCGAGCCCGTACCAGACCGGGATCTGGTGCCCCCACCACAGCTGCCGCGAAATGCACCACGGCTCGATATTCTCGAGCCAGTGGAAATACACCTTGCGATCGCTTTCGGGCAGGATCGTCACCTCGCCCGAGCGCACGGCATCGAGCGCCGGCCCGACGATCTGCTGAGTATCCACGAACCACTGGTCGGTCAGCATCGGCTCGATCACCACCTTGGACCGATCCCCGAAGGGCTGCATGATCTGCTTGGCCTCGACCAGCGGCACGAGCGTATCCTCGCGCGCCTCGCCGCCCTCTTCGGGCGCCAGCGGCTTGGCAGCAGCGGCGCCCAGACGCGGGTCATGCGCCTGCGTCATCACGGCGAGACCTTCTTCGGTGATCTCCTCGACCACGCGCTTGCGCGCCTCAAAGCGGTCCAGCCCGCGCAGGTGATCGGGCACGAGGTTGATCGTGTCCACTTCGGCCTCGCCCAGCTCGCGCTCGCCCTTGGCCGCCTCCATCGCCAGCGCCGCCGCCTCGGCATAGGGCGCGCCGTCATCGCGCATCCGCGCGCGCGTATCCATCAGGCGGTAGCAGGGGATGCCGCCGCGCTTGGCCACGGCGTAGTCGTTGAAATCATGCGCGCCGGTGATTTTGACCGCGCCCGAGCCGAAATCGGGATCGGGATATTCGTCGGTAATGATCGGGATCAGGCGGCGATGTTCTTTTGGCCCGACCGGGATTTCGCACATCTGGCCCACGATGGGCGCATAGCGCGTGTCCGACGGATGCACCGCCACCGCGCCATCGCCCAGCATCGTCTCGGGGCGGGTGGTGGCGATCGAGATGTAGTCGCGCGTCTCCCGGAAGGTGACGTTACCGTCCTCGTCTTTCTCCAGATACTCGTAGGTCGCACCACCGGCCAAGGGATATTTGAAGTGCCACATATGCCCGGCGGTATCGACATTCTCGACCTCGAGATCCGAGATCGCCGTCTCGAAATGCGGATCCCAGTTCACCAGCCGCTTGCCGCGATAGATCAGCCCCTTGTCGTACATGTCGACAAAGACCTTGATCACGGCGTCGTGGAAATTGGGGCCATTGCCCTTGTCGGGATCGCCCGCCGCGCCGCCCATGGTAAAGGCCTCACGCGACCAGTCGGCGGAGGCGCCAAGGCGCTTGAGCTGGCCGATAATGGTGCCGCGCGATTTGACCTTCTGCTGCCAGACGCGATCCACAAAGGCCTCGCGGCCCATTTCCACGCGCGTCGGCTCGCCATTTGCGGCCATGTCGCGCTCGGTCACCATCTGGGTGGCGATGCCGGCGTGATCGGTTCCCGGCTGCCAGAGCGTGTCGAACCCGCGCATGCGGTGCCAGCGGATTAGGATATCCTGCAGCGTGTTGTTGAACGCGTGGCCCATATGCAGGCTGCCCGTGACGTTTGGCGGCGGGATCATGATGCTGAAGGGCTCGGCGCCGTCGCGCGCATTTGCACCCGCCTTGAACGCACCGGACGTCTCCCACGTCTCATAGAGCCGCTGTTCGGCCTCGGCCGCATCAAATGTCTTTTCCATCGCCATGGGAGTGCTCCTTTTCGCCTTGCGCTTGGCTTAGCCAATTCGGTGCGCAAGGGGAAGCCCGCGGCGTGCGGCGGCGTTGGCATGCGGCTTCGAGTATTTCCGCCAAGGTGAAGCAGAGGGGCGCTTGAGGCCTCGGACGCGCTGCTGCATGATCGAGGGATGATCGGCAGGCTTCGCCGCGCCGGACGGAGGCAAGACTGATGCTGCGCAAATGGGTCAGGCGGCTATACGAATGGGCGCTTCCGGGTGGAGAGGAACATCTGCGCGCCGGGCGCGAGGGCGGCCATGCGCGGCGCGGACCGGTCAAGCATGTCGTGATCCTCGATGGCACGATGTCATCGCTCTTGCCCGGCGAAGAAAGCAATGCGGGGCGTATCTTTCGCCTGCTGGCTCGTGAACGTGGCACGCATCTGAACCTGTATTACGAGGCGGGTCTGCAATGGCAGGACTGGCGCAGCACGCTTGGCGTGATGATGGGGCGTGGTCTCAATCGACAGATACGGCGCGCCTATGGGCATCTTTCCAGCCGCTACAGGCCCGGTGACACCATCTATCTGATCGGCTTTTCGCGCGGGGCCTATGCCGTGCGCTCGTTGGCTGGCGCGATCGAAAGGGTGGGCCTTTTGCGGGCCGAGGACGCGATCGAACGCAACGTGCGTCAGGCCTGGCGCTATTACCGCAATCCGCCCGCTCAGGGTGTTCTTGAGGCGCATCGCCGCGCGCATTGCCACGCCGAGGTGCCGATCGAGATGGTCGGGGTCTTTGATTCGGTGAAGGCGCTGGGTTTGCGCCTGCCGTTGCTGTGGCGCTGGGACGCGGCGACCTATGCCTTCCACTCGGACGCGCTGGGCGCCTCGGTGCGGCACGGCTATCACGCGCTGGCGCTGCACGAGACGCGCGTGGCCTACAGCCCCGTGCTCTGGCGCTCTGTTCCCGGCTCTTGCAAGGACGTGCAGCAGATGTGGTTTCGAGGTGCGCATGGCGATATCGGCGGCCACCTCGAAGGGTTCGAGCCTGCGCGCCCTCTGGCCAACATCCCGCTGGTCTGGATGCTGGAGCGCGGTGAGGCGGCGGGCCTGCCCCTGCCGGATGGCTGGCACAGGGAAATTCATTGCGACCCGGGCGCGCCATCGGTCGGCACCTGGCGCGGCTGGGGTTGGCTATTCTTGTTGCGTGCGCGGCGCGAGGTGGGTGTGGATCCCTCCGAGAGCGTGCACGAGACCGCAGGCGAGGCGGCGCAGGACATGATGCCAGACGCAAGAACGCCGCCCGTCTGACGGGGCGGCGCTTTTGATTTACGGGTCTGCCGATCAGGCGACGTCGCGCAGCTCGACCTTGGGGGTCACGCCCAAGGCGTGGCAAATGTCGCGTGTCAGCTCGGGCTTGTTCAGGGTGTAGAAATGCAGATCCTTCACACCATGATCCATCAGTTTCGAGCACATCTCGGTCGCGTGGGCCGTGGCCAGCAGGTCGCTGCGCCCGTCGCGCTCGGCGGTGGCGAACGCATTGTCCAGCCATTCGGGCACCGACGTGCCGCAGGAGAGGGCAAAGCGGCGCGCGCCCGACCAGTTCTCGATGGGGAAAATACCGGGGATGACGGGCTTGTCGATGCCCGCCGCCGCACAGCGGTCGCGGAAACGCAGGAAGGTGTCGGCGTCAAAGAAGAACTGCGTGATCGCCTCATCCGCGCCCGCGTCGAACTTGCGCTTGAGATAATCGATATCGGCATTCTCGTCCGCGGCCTCGGGATGCACCTCGGGATAGGCGCCGACGCGGATGGTGAATTGATCACGCTCTTTGAGGGCCGCAATCAGTTCGCAGCTGTTGGCGAAACCTTCGGGATGGGGAGTGAAGCCGCCCGAACCCTTGGGCGCGTCCCCGCGCAGCGCCACGATCTCGCGCACGCCGGCAGCCTGGAATTCGTCGGCGATGGCCATCGTCTCGGCGCGGGACGCGTTGACGCAGGTCAGATGCGCCGCGACGTTCAGCCCGGTGGCGCCGTGCAGTGTGCCGACCGCCTCGCGCGTCAGCTCGCGCGTCGTGCCGCCCGCGCCGTAAGTGACCGACACAAAGCGCGGCTGCAGCGGCGCCAGCGTGTGGACCGTATCCCAAAGGCGGAACGAGGCCTCGAGCGATTTGGGCGGGAAAAATTCGAAAGAGACATTCGGTGCGGGCATGACGGAAATCCTGTTCAAGGCTGTTGAGCCTTTGTCGCCAATGCGCTTAAGTTACGCAAATTCATAATATTCACGATCTACATGAGGCGCGCTAATATATGCATATCGAGTTCCGGCATCTGCGCACGATCCGCGCGATCCATGCCTGTGGCGGGCTGGCCAAGGCCGCCGATCAGCTGAACATCACGCAATCCGCGCTCAGCCATCAGATCAAGGGTCTGGAGGATCAGGCGGGGGTCGAGCTTTTCGTGCGCCGCTCGAAGCCGATGACGCTGTCGGCGGCGGGCCTGCGCCTTTTGCGCGTTGCCAACAAGGTGCTGCCCGAGATCGAGGCGCTGGAGGCCGAATTTTCGGGCGTGCGCGATGGCAGCAGCGGGCGGCTGCATATTGCCATCGAATGCCACGCCTGTTTCGAGTGGCTTTTCCCGGTGCTGGAAGCATTCCGCAAGAACTGGCCCGAGGTCGATGTCGACATCCGCCCCGGCCTGGCCTTCGACGCGCTGCCGGCGCTGCAAAAAGAAGAGGTGGATCTGGTTGTCAGCTCCGATCCCGAGGCGCTGCGCGGCATCGGCTTCAAGCCGCTTTTCGATTACGAGCCGGTGTTCCTGGCCTCCGCGCTGCACCCGCTGGCGCAGAAGGACTTTGTCGAGGCCGAGGATTTTCGCGGCCAGACGCTCATCACCTATCCGGTGGATCGCTCGCGTCTGGATGTCTTTACCGAGCTTCTGACGCCCGCCAAGGTCGAGCCTGCAAGCATTCGCCAAGTGGAGCTGACGGCCGTTATTCTGCTGCTGGTGGCGTCGAATCGCGGCGTCGCCGTGCTGCCGGACTGGGTGGTGCGCGAATTGCGCACGAGTGACGATTACGTGGTGCGGCCCATCACCGAGGGCGGGCTGACCAAACGCCTATACGCTGCGATCCGCGATGACGACGCGGCCAAGCCCTTCATGGCGCATCTGCTGAAACTGGCGCGGGAGATCCCGGTGAAATTGCAGCGGCGAGAGAAGGTCTAGTGGCGCGCGCGACGCAGGTACACCGGCGTGCATTTCAGCAAGGTCTTTGATCCCTGTCAAATCGCGCAATGCGCAGCCGTGCGACCCTTGGCGTCAGAAAAGGAGGGTTCACATGGAAGAGCTGGTCAGAGTAGGACGCGACTTCGTAGAAGCGATGCGAAACGGTCGCGGCATTGAACATGTAGACGAAATTTATGCGGAATACGCGGAATCTGTCGAGGCGGTCGTCCCGCCGGATCGGGATGTGCGCATCGCCAAGGGCCGCGACGCGATCAGGGCCAAACGCGAGGATTGGACGGCGTCCCACGAGATCCACAAGCTCGAAGCCGACGGGCCGTATGTCCATCCCCCCCACCGTTTCGGTGTGCGTTTCGCGGTCGAGGTGACACAGAAAGCCACGGGCAAGAAGATGACTTTGCGCGAGATCGCGGTCTATACCGTCGAGGCAGGCAAGATCGTGCGCGAAGAATTCTTCATGGCGCCGAAGTAGGCCAAGCTATTACTTTGTTGGCTGCCGCGCGGCCCCACGGCGGTGTCGTGTCGATCGCGCCCAAAGTTCGCCTCGGACATATCGGCCCAAATTGGCGCGAGTCTGATTGGCGGCGCATGGCTTTTCCCCTCGATGCTCTGGTATGAGCCACGGGCGAAACGCTTGGGGCTTCTCCCTCGCTTCGAAGGACCAAGATATGAAGTTTACCAGAACCGGCATCATTCTGAATACGGAAAACTATTCCGAATGCCGCGACTTTTATGGCTCGATTCTGGAACTTCCATTTCTGGAAACCATCAGCCACGATGATGGGGAGATTTCGGTTTTTGGTCTCGGCAACTCTTATCTTATGGTCGAGCAAGGAGGGGCGGCATGGTCGGGCACAAAACCGCTGGATCGCTGTCCGACGAAGTTTCGCTTCAACGTCGATGACATCGAGGCCGCGTGCGACTGGCTGGGGGCGAAGGGCGTCGCGGTGGAGATCTGTCGACACGATTGGGGCACGACCGCCGAATTTGCGGATCCCGACGGTAACAGATGCGCGCTGAGGTCGGAACGGGATTTCAATGGCTAATGGCGCGTATGCGCTGCCAAGTCGAAGGGGGTGGCCCCCCTTGCCCCGACCCCCGTCCCGGCCTATACGCGCGACTTGACCCGAGTATAGGACGCATCCCATGGCACTCAGCGCAAATCTCAACGTGATGATGAAGGCGGCCCGCAAGGCGGGGCGCGCGCTGGCCAAGGACTTTCGCGAGGTCGAGAACCTTCAGGTGTCGATGAAGGGCGCAGGCGATTTCGTCAGCCGCGCCGATATCCAGGCCGAGCAGATCATCAAGTCCGAGCTGATGAACGCGCGTCCCACCTATGGCTGGCTGGCCGAGGAGGGCGGCGAGGAGCCGGGCACCGACCCCACGCGCCGCTGGATCGTTGATCCGCTGGACGGCACCACCAACTACCTGCACGGCCTCGCGCATTGGGCGGTGTCCATCGCGCTGGAGCATAAGGGGCAGGTCGTCGCGGGCGTGGTCTATGACGCGTCGAAAGACGAGCTTTTCTTTGCCGAGAAGGGCGAGGGCGCGTGGATGAACGAATCGCGCCTGCGCGTGTCGGGCCGTGACAAGCTGATCGAGAGCATTTTCGCCACCGGCCTGCCCTTTGGCGGGCGCAGCGATCTGCCGCATACGCTTCAGGATCTGGCGCGGCTCTTGCCTGCCACCGCAGGCGTGCGCCGGTTTGGCGCCGCGTCGCTGGATTTGGCCTATGTGGCCGCTGGCCGCTATGACGGGTTCTGGGAGCGCCGTTTGCAGCCTTGGGACATGGCGGCGGGCCTTCTGATCGCCAAGGAAGCGGGCGCACTGGTCGAGCCGATGACCGAAGGCCGCGAGATACTGGACGAAGGCGCGGTGATCTGTGCCAACAACGCCATTTTCGGCAAGTTCGCCAAGATCATCCGCAATCAGTAGGCCCTACCGATCCGACGGGTGATTGATCCCGTCGACCCAGCCGATATCGCCCATATCGCGCGGGTGCGCGCCCTCCAGAATGCCCAGGTTCACCCCATATTCATTGGGGTTTGAGCGGCGTCGGTGATGCGTGTAGATCCCGCAGATCGAACAGAAATGATGCTGCGCCGTATGCGTTCCGAAAGTGTAGAGCGTCAGCTTGTCCGCGCCGCGCACCACCTCCACCCCGTCCAGCGGCGCCGTGACCGCCGCCGCCCCGCGCCGGGCGCAAAAGCTGCAATCGCAGCGGCGGGCGGTGTTCAGACCGTCCGACAGGGTCACGCGCAGCTCGACCGCGCCGCAATGGCAGGTGCCTTTCATTTTCGCCTCACTTTCGGGATGCGCGTGCGCGCCAGATCATAGGTGGCCTCGGGGTGGGGCGGATGCCCGTCGGTGCGGTCCCAGAATGCCGTGCCGCCGCGCCGTATCAGCAGGGGCAGCGTCAGGATCGCCCCGATGACAAAGCCGCCCGCATGGGCCCAATAAGCAACGCCGCCGCCCTCGGTGGGCATCGACAGCCCGCCAAAGAGCTGAAAAGCAAACCACAGGCCCAGCATGATCCAGGCCGGCAGGGGCAGGATGCGGACGAAAAAGACGATGATGATCAGAATATCGACCTTGGCCCTGGGATAAAGTAGCAGATAGCCCCCCATCACCCCCGCAATGGCCCCCGATGCGCCGACGGTCGGGATCACCGACAAAGGCTCGGACAGCATCTGGACAAGGCCGGCGCCGACACCGCTGGCGATGTAGAAGCCAAGATAGGGCAGGTGGCCCATCTCATCCTCAAGGTTGTCGCCGAAGATCCAGAGAAACAGCATGTTTCCAGCCAGATGCAGCCAGCCGCCATGCAAAAACATCGATGAAATCAACGTCTCGTAATTGCCCGCATAAAGGATGCGCGCCGGTATCATCGCCCAATTGACGTAGAAAACATTTAACGCCTCGGGATCGCCAAAAAGAGGCCAATAGCTGAGAAATATGCCGATATTGGCGGCCATCAGCGCATAGGTAACATAGGGCATGCGCCCCGAGGGGTTATGATCGCGGATGGGAAACATGGGGCCACGTTGGCCCCATGCCGTGATGTGGTCAAGTCAGCTCGTGCCGCCCAAGAGCGCGGCATTACCGCCCGCCGCCGTGGTGTCGACGCAGACGTGACGCTCGTTCAGGATATAGCCCGCATCGGGCAACCCGGTGATCAGCGGCAGGATCGGGCCCGTCCGCTCGCTCAGTGCCTTTGCATAGGGGCGCGCCATTTCGGCGTCGCCCCAGTAGAGCGCGCCGGAAAAGCCGGTGAGTGAGGTGAGCGCCTCGGGCGGGACGGTGCCCGTCGCCTCGACGGCCAGACCGCCCAGACCCGAGACAGCGCGCGCCTGCGCTTGGGCCGCCTCGCGGCCCGGACCCATGCAAAGCAGCGGCTTGCGCGCGTGGCTGGTCAGGCGGTTCGATTCGCCCGTCGGCCCCGGCATCAGCATGTCCTCGCGCGGGGGCAGTACGACGCCCTTGGATTTATCCAGGATCGCCTGGATTTCCTTGGGCTTCATCACGCCTTCCCAATCGTCGCCCGCCTTGGGCGCCGGATGCGCGGTGAAGCGCGCCAGGTAGTGTGGGCCGCCCGCCTTGGGGCCGGTACCCGACAGGCCTTCGCCGCCGAAGGGCTGACTGCCCACGATGGCGCCGATTTGGTTGCGGTTGACGTAGATATTGCCCGCCTGCACTCGCTCGGTCACATATTGCACGCGGTCGTCGATCCGGGTCATCAGGCCGAAGGTCAGCCCGTAGCCGGTGCTGTTGATCTCGTCGATCACCGTGTCGATCTCGGTCGCGCCGAAGGTCGCCATATGCAGGACCGGGCCAAAAATCTCGCGCTCAAGATCACCAACGCTACGCACCTTGATCAGCGTAGGCGCGATATAAGTGCCGGAATTGGGCGTTTTTAGCTCGTGGATCAGCCGCCCCTCGGCGCGGGCCTGCTGAATATGCTCGGAGATACCCGCGCGGGCTGTTTCGTCGATGACGGGGCCGCAATCGGTGCTCAGATCCCACGGCATGCCGATGTTCAGCGCCTCCATGGCGCCGATCAGCATGCGGCTGAAATCCTCGACAATATCCTCCTGCACGTAAAGGCAGCGCAGCGCCGAGCAGCGCTGACCCGCGGATTGGAACGCGGATTCGACAATGGCGGCCACGGCCTGTTCGGGCAGGGCGGTGCTATCGACGATCATGCAATTCATGCCGCCGGTTTCCGCGATCAGCGGCGCGCCGGGGGCCAGGTTTTTCGCCATGGCGCTGCGGATCTTCATCGCCGTCGCGGTCGAGCCGGTAAAGGCCACGCCGTCGACACGGCTGTTGCTTGTCAGGGCTGCGCCCACTTCGCCGCCGCCGGGCAGCAGCTGCAAAACCGTGTTCGGCACGCCCGCCTTGTGCATGAGGCTCACGGCGAGATGCGCGATGATCGGCGTCTGCTCGGCCGGTTTGGACAGCACTGCGTTACCGGCGGCCAATGCTGCCGCGATCTGGCCGGTGAAAATCGCCAGCGGAAAGTTCCACGGGCTGATGCAGGTGAATGTGCCCACAGCCTCTCCCTGAGGCGCGTTGGCGCCATAATAGCGCAGGAAATCGACGGCCTCGCGTAGCTCGGCCACCGCATCGGGCTGTGATTTGCCGGCCTCGCGGTGCAGGATGGCAAAGATCTCGCCAAAGTTTTCCTCGTAGAGGTCGGCGATCTTGCCCAGAACCTCGGCGCGTTCCTGATAGGGCGCCTCCCACTTTTCGGCCTTGGAAAGGGCGGTTTCCACATCCGCCTTGCTGGCATTTGCCACCATGCCGGGAGTGTCTGCCGGATCCGCCGGGTTCTCGACGCGTACGGGCTTTTCGGGTTTGGCCTCACCGGCCAGAACGGGGCCGACCTCCCACTTGTGGGTGGCAAAAGGCGCGCGCGCATTCTCGATGGTATCGAGCGTCGGCTGATGCTTGAGGTCGAAGCCCTTGGAGTTGATGCGCTCGGGCAGGAACAGCTCGGGGCCGGTGGGCAGGTGGACGCGCTCCTGCTCGACCATGATGAACGGGTCGGCGGCGACGATTTCGGGCGCCACCTCTTCGTCGACGATCTGATTCACGAAGCTGGAGTTGGCGCCGTTTTCCAAGAGGCGGCGCACCAGATAGGCCAGAAGATCGCGATGCGCGCCGACGGGGGCGTAGATACGGCAGTTCGTGCCGTTGCGCTCCATGACGATCTTGTGCAGCGCCTCGCCCATGCCGTGCAGGCGCTGGAATTCGAACTTGTCCTTGTCGGTCGCCATGTCCAGCACTGCGGCAACGGTATGCGCGTTATGCGTGGCGAATTGCGGATAGATGCGATCGGTCATCGACAAGAGCTTGCGCGCGTTGGCGATATAGCTGACATCCGTGCCCGCCTTGGAGGTAAAGACCGGAAAGCCGTCTACGCCCTCGACCTGCGCCTGCTTGATCTCGGTATCCCAATAGGCGCCCTTGACGAGGCGCACCATGATGCGGCGGTCCAGCCGCTCGGCCAGCTCGTAAAGGAAATCCAGAACATAGCCCGCGCGCTGGCCATAGGCCTGCACGACCACGCCGAAACCGTCCCAGCCCGCCAGTGCCGGCTCGCTCATCACCGTCTCGATCACGTCGAGCGAGATGGCGAGGCGGTCGGCCTCCTCGGCGTCAATGTTCAGGCCCATGCCAGCGGACTTCGCCAGCAAGGCAAGGCTGCGCAGACGCGGCACGAGGATGTCCATCACCTGCTCGCGCTGGGCCAACTCATAGCGTGGGTGCAGCGCCGACAGCTTGACCGAAATGCCGGGGTTTTTGCGAATGTCGTCATGCACACAGGCCTGCGCAATGGCGCTGATCGCGCGGCTGTAGCTGAGATGATAGCGTGTCGCGTCGCGGTCGGTGCGCGCCGCCTCGCCCAGCATGTCGTAGGAGTAGGTAAAGCCCTTTTTCTCCATCTTGGCGGCGCGGTCCATCGCGCTCTGGATGTTCTCGCCCAAGACGAAGTTGCGGCCCATTTCCTTCATCGCGCGGGCCACGGCGGTGCGGATCACCGGCTCGCCCATGCGTTTGATCGCGCTGCGCAGATGGCCAACGGGACCCTTTTTGTCTTCTTTCAGAACCTTGCCCGTCAGCATAAGCGCCCATGTCGACGCGTTCACCAGCGGCGAGGTGGAATGCCCCATATGCTTGCCCCAGTCGCTGGGGGCGATCTTGTCCTCGATCAGGGCGTCGATCGTCTCGGCATCGGGCACGCGCAAAAGCGCCTCGGCCAGGCACATCAGCGCGATGCCCTCATCGGTCGAAAGACCGTATTCCGCCAGGAAAACTTCCATCAGGCCGGGATCGGACTGCGCGCGGATCTCGCGCACCAGATCGGCGCCGCGGGCGCAGATGCGGGCGCGATCCTCGGGGCTGAGACCGGCTTCGGCCTTGAGACGCTCTATCGTCTCGGGCCCGCTTGCGTAGGTCTGCAGGTCGACTGCGCGGCGCGATTCAGTATCATATGGCATTGCGGCATCCTTCGGTGGCAAGAGCCCAAGGGCAGTGATTAATTGATCTAGCTTAGCATGTAAGCCTAAGATGATTTTCCCGTTCAGCAAGTTTTTGCAGGACGATTGAATGTTATTTGAGGTCTGAGGCATGCAAACCGAATTGGATAAGTTCGACAAGGCAATCCTGCGCGTTCTCGCAACCGAGGGTCGCATCAGTATCACGGATCTCGCGCAGCGAATCGGTTTGTCCAAATCGCCAACACAGGCGCGATTGCGCCGTCTGGAAACGGGTGGTGTGATTTCGGGGTATCGCGCCATGATCGACCCTATTCGGCTTGGCCTGGATCATGTCAGCTTCGTCGAGGTGCGCCTGACCGACACGCGCGAGGCCGCACTTGACGAGTTCAATGCAGCAGTCCGCCTGATCCCCGAAATCGAGCAGGTTCATTTGATTGCCGGGAATTTCGACTACCTTATGAAGGTGCGGACGCGCAGCATGAACGATTATCGCCAGATGCTGGCGCACCGCATCTCCACCCTGCCGCATGTGGCCGGGACCAGTACCTATGTCGCCATGCAGGCGGTCAAGGAAAACGCGCCGGAGGATGTCTTGTGAAATCGCTCGTCTTTGCCTTGACGCTCCTCGGCACAGCCGCCACGGCCCAAACCTGCCCGCCTGCACCTGATCATTCCGCCGCCCTCACCGCGCTGATCGAGGAGGCGCGCGCCGCACCTGATCGCCAGGCGGGCATGATCGTGTCGGACAAGATGTGGGCGCTCTGGACAGAGGCGCCCGACGCCCGCGCGCAGGAGCTGCTGGACGAGGGGATGGAACGGCGCCAATCCTACGACTACGACGGTGCCATGACCGCATTTGAGGCGCTGGTGGATTATTGTCCGGATTACGCCGAAGGCTATAACCAGCGCGCCTTCATCCGCTACCTGCGCGAGGAGTTCGAGGCGGCCCTGCCAGATCTCGACGCTGCGCTCGCGCGTACGCCGCGCCATGTGGCCGCCCTCACGGGCAAGGCGCTGACGCTGGTTGCCCTTGGACGCAATGGCGAGGCGGCGCTGGCGCTGCGCGCCGCGCTGGACATGAATCCGTGGCTGTCCGAACGCGCGCTGCTTCCGGTGCTGGAGCAGGGCGAAGATGCCCTTTGACGTGCAACCCGGCGCTTTACACCGCCCATGATGCGTCTATGGTCCGCCGCGATGCGGGCGTGATGGAATGGTAGACATACCAGACTTAAAATCTGTTGGGGCTTGTCCCCGTGCGGGTTCGAGTCCCGCCGCCCGCACCATCTCGGTGGTCCTGCCGCCCAGAGGCCTCTTCAAGACTGAAAAGCGGCCCTTGCCCGCGTCACATCTTGGCGTCCCGCATCCGCAGCGCGGCCCACATCCCCGTAAGGCGCGCGCCGTATTTGCGCCGCCGCACCCCCGATAGCAACGTCGCGGGCGAGGCCGCACGCAACAGCGCCTTGGCGATGGGCCGGGCGCATGCGCCCGGTCCGCGATGCTTGCGCACCGCATAGACCTGCGACCAGCCCCAATGCCAGTTCTTGATCCGCTCGCCCACGCGGCTGGGAGAGGAGGATGTGCCGCCGAAATGCCGCACGATCGCACTATGCGCCAGCATCAGCGGACCATGTTTGGCCAGCCGAACGCTCAGATCGTCATCCTCGAAGAAGAGGAAAATCGCCGGATCGAAGCCGCCGATGCGTTCGAAGATGTCGCGGCGCACCATCAATGCCGCGCCCGACAGCACCGGCAGCGCGACATCGCCGCCGGGATCGCCCTTGGCCAGCGTGCCCGCGCGCGGATCGAGATCGCTGCGCCGTTTCAGATGCGCACGCCACGCATCATCCACGATGAGAGGATTGAAAGCGGGCGCATCCGGATGGGCGTCCGCCGCCGTGGTGAGCGCGTCCAGCGTATCGTCAAGGCAGGTCGTATCGGGATTGAGGAACATCACGAATTCCGTGTGCGCGGCCGCCGCGCCGATATTGCAGGCGCGCCCGAACCCTTCGTTTTCCGCGTTCTCGATCAGCGTCACATTCGCGTATCGCGCCGCCAATGCGCGCAGCGCCTCGCGGTCGCGCGAGGCGTTGTCCACGATGATGACCGGCGCGCCGCTTGGCACCGACTCCAGCATGGATGGAAGCACATCGGCGCTGTTATAGGCGACCGTGACGATGGTGATGCGCGGCTCAGCCATTGGGGTGCTTTCGCGCCATGGCCGCGATGCGTCGGCGATAGATCGGGCGCAGCACCTCGCGCCGCAGCTTTTGCAGCGCGCCCTCCTTGCGCTGGATCAGGCTGCCGCCAAGGCGTGCCGACACCTCCTCGATTCCGGTGGGCCAGGCGGTGAGAATACGCACGCCATGCACCCATGTCATCTGCAGGAACGTATCGACCGGGCGGTCGAACCGCTCGGTTGCATCCAGCAGTCTTTGCGCGGCTTTGAGGGTGACAAGCTGTGCCACCATGCCGAGCGCCACGGCGTCATGGCAGCCCAGCCGCACCGCGCCGCGATGTGCGATCTGGGTGCCCGCATCCTCGCGCGGCTTGATCGGAAAACGCACGAAATCTCCGCCGCGCATATGGGTGCAGGCCAGATCCAACGCGGGCAGGAACACGTCCGTATCGATCTCCAGATCGTCCTCGATGATCAGCGCGGCGGGCAGGGCCCCGTCGACGATGCGTTGCCACGCGGCGCGGTGGCTGTGGAACGTCGCCACCTCGGACGCGCGCAGATCAAAGGGGTAGGGCGGCGCCAGCAGGCCAGGCTGGTAGGCGCGCGCCTCGGCGGCGCTCATGCTCTGGCCATCTACCGCGGGCAGCACATGACAGCGGAGCGGCAACGCGGCTTGGGTCGCAGCGACTTGGGCCGCGCGCTCGGTCGCACGGGCCAGATGAATGATGAAGCAATCGAGATCCAAGGGGCGCAGCCTCCTCGTTGCGCAGTCCACGACTTGGCTGGTGCCAGAACCGGCGCCGCGAATCCAGCCCTATCGCATAGCGCCTATCGCCCGAGTCCCAGTGACAGTGCGTCCCGCTCGACCATCTGGAGGATGACGATGTCGGGGTCGAGCCGGCTCAGGTAGCTGTCCAGCGCGGCATCATCGATGAATTTCCAATGCACGCGGTAGAGCTCGGCAAAGCTCGCGTTGAAAAGCGCGGAGGACGCGGTGCAGAAACTGTCGCAAAGCATCAGCACCGTCTCGGGGTTTGGCGCGGCCGCATTGCGGCTGACGCGCATCACCTTCTGCATCGCCGATATCTCGGCGGTCCCGTGGGGCTCGCAGGGCCCTTCCTCGCCGGATACAAGCCCGATCTTCGCGGCGCATATCTCGGGCGAGGCCGCGAAGTCGATCCGATAGTCCGTGTCCGAATCCGCCGGATAAAGCGCCTGCATCTTCAAAAGGCGCGTCAGGTCGCCCGCCGGGATGCTGATGCGCTCCAGATCGTATTCCACCGTCTCGGCGCCCAGTCGGGCCATGATCGCGTCATAGCTGGCGGCGGCGCCGGCGCGGGTCCAGTGGGTGTCGGTGAACATATAGGCCTGTACGTCATCCTTGGCGCTGCGCAGCGCCCCTCGCAGGTCCAGCAGCGGCACGTCCCGCGCAACAGTCGCCTCGGCCAGATCGTCGGTGACGGTGCGCGGCGCGGGGGCCGCATCCTCGGGCAGCATCTCGGGGTAGATCGAATGCTTGTTCGGCGCGATCACCGCCAGAAAGCGTGCGCCCGAACCCTCCACCCGTGCCTGCACCCGCGTCAGCTGTTCCGCCTGCGCCGCCACCAGCCCTTCGGGCACCGGCCAGGTGCCAGTTGCCTTGGCCATCACCGCGCCATCGTCATCGCCCAGAAAGAGATACCCGTCGCGCCCCGCGCGCACCCGCCCCGGAAAGAGCGACCGGTCGAGCCGGGTCATCGCCAGATAGCCCAGATTGCCTTCGATCCGGTCCAGCGACCACAGATCGCGCAACTCGTCCGGCATGAGGCCCGCGCCGATCACGGCGCGCGAGGCGACATTCGCGGCGGGCAGCGCGACGAGGATGACCCCGGCGATGGCGGCGAAGAGGCTCAGTCTGGCGCTATACATTGGACCGCTCTCCTCTCAGAAGTTGAAATAGAGAAAGACATCGCTGCGCGACACCAGCATCAGGATACAGCCTGCGCCAAAGAGGACTGCGCCCACCAGCGTCTTGTAAAGCGGGCGGACGTCGCGCGTGAACTGGTAGGTATTGGGCAGGATCAGCACGCCGATCAGCGCAAGCAAGAGATACCGACCCGCGGTTCTGGCGCCTTCGATCACCACATGGCGCGGGCCTGCCATCGCGGCGGGATCGAGGCCGAACATGATGCTCAGGATATCCAGCGCCTGCGCCAGGTCCGTCGCACGGAAGAACACCCATGACAGATGGACCACCGCAAAGGTCAGCAGCCAGCCGATGACGCGCGGCAGGCGCAGCCCCGCGCGGGCCCAGATGCGGTGTATGACCAGCGCCGCGCCATGGATCCCGCCCCACAGGATGAAGGTCCAGCCGGCCCCGTGCCAAAGCCCGCCCAGCAGGAAGGTGATCATCAGGTTCGCCATCACGCGCCCCTCGCGCCGGCGACTGCCGCCGAGCGGAATATAGAGATAATCGCGCAGGAAGCGCGACAGCGTGATATGCCAGCGCCGCCAGAAATCCTGGATCGAGACGGCCTTGTAGGGCGACAGGAAGTTCAGCGGCAGGCGGATGCCGAACATGCGCGCGGCGCCGATGGCCATATCGGTATAGCCGGAAAAATCGAAATAGAGCTGGAACGTATAGGAAAACGTGGTGATCCACGCATCCAGAACGGTCAGCTGCGTGTGATCTGCATAGCCCGCATCGGCCCAGACGGCGAAGCTATCGGCGATCCCGATCTTCTTGAAAAGCCCGAGGCCGAAGATGATCAGGCCCGCCAGCAGGTTCTTCGAGCGCAGGCGCAAGATGGCGGCGCGCGCGAATTGCGGCATCATTTCCTTGTGGTGCACGATCGGCCCGGCGATCAGCTGGGGAAAGAATGTCACGAAGACGGCGTAATGCAGCAGGCTGCCGCGCACGGCCTCGCGCTTGTAGCTGTCCACCAGATAGGTGATCTGCTGAAACGTGAAGAATGAGATTGCCAGCGGCAGGACGAGCTGTGGCACGGTGATGCCGGTTCCGAGGGCGGCGTTCGCCGTTTCGGCGAAAAAGCCGGCATACTTGAAGTATCCCAGCAGCGCGAGATTGGCCGCGATGCCAGCGATCAGGATCGCAAATCCCCCGCGCCGCGTGCCCTGCTGCGCCTGAATCGCGGCGGCGATGGCATAGTTGCCCAGGATCGAGCCGATCAAAAGCGGCAGATACTCAAGCCGCCAATAGCCGTAGAAAAAGAGTGAGCAGAGCACCAGCCAGCCAAGGCTTGCCCTTCCGCCGAGTAGCCGCGCGATGGCAAAATAGCCCAGCAGGCTGGGGGGTAGGAACGCAAAGATGAATTCTGGAGAGCTGAAAAGCACGGCGGGTGGCCATCTGGAATTGACTGATCCCAAGCCTTATTGCCAAAGCCACGGATATGCCAGCGATGCGCTAGACGGGCGGGCGCACCTGCCATTGCAGATCCGCGACGCCGATCATCCGCGCCAGACGGGCCAGTTCGGCCTCAAACCGGGCTGTGCGCGGCCCGCCCCAGCGTGTGCCCGGCTCGGGCCATAGGCCGATGACGCGCAGCCAGCCTGCCGCCCGGTCGGCCTTCAACTCGGCCCGCCCGACAAAGCGGTCGCCCTCAAGGAGCGGATAGACGTAATAGCCCCAACGCCGCTTGGCGGCAGGTACGAACATTTCGTTGACGTACTCAAAGCCGAAAAGGCGGGCCAGCCGCGCCCGGTCGCGCACTGCGGGATCAAACGGATTGAGGATGCGCAGACGCCCGGTGGGCGGTGCAAGCTCCGCTAGCCGCGCATCCAGATCAGGCGCCGCATAAGCCGTGCGCGCCGTGCCGTCCGCACCCATGACCTGCACCTCTTCGGGCTGCCTGCGATCGGCCCAGCCGCGCGCCTCCTCAGCGCTCATGGCGGCCCAGAAGCGTTGCACCTCGCCGCAGGTCGCGATGCCCAGCCGGTCCAGCGCCATGTCGCAGAGCGCATCTACGGCCTCGGAATCCTCCGGCCCGCCCATCAGTTGCGACGGGAAAACGCGGTGCCCCAGATCGTAGAATTTCACAAAATTCTCGCGCTTGGCGGTGGCCAGATCGCCTGCATACCACATCTGGTCGAGCGCCTTCTTGTGCGGTGGGCGCGCCCACATCTCGCGGCTCGTCGCCTTGGTGTCGAATGCATGCGTGGATAGCGGCCCCTCCGCCTCGATCCGGGCGCGAATGGTGTCGATCTCGGCGCGGGCGAGACCCGATTGAAACCACTCGGCCTGCGCAGCCTTGGCGCCCAGCCGCGCGAACTGCCGCTGCCACAGCGGCAGCACCTCCATTGGAATCAGCGAGGCATCGTGGGTGAAATGCTCGAACAGATCACGCCCCAGCAGCGGCCACAGCATCCCCTCGCGGTAATTGGGATTGCGCGACCAGAGGATGTGATTATGCGCACGCGTCACGTTGCGGATGGTGTCGATCTGCAGAAATCCGATCTGCCGGATCAGCGCCATGACATCGGGTCGCCCGGTGCCAGCTTGGCTGAGGCCATGCGCGGCCAGCCACAGATGCCGCGCCGTCCGGTTGTCCAGCCGCCGCGCCGCGCCCATCGCTCAGGGCGTGCTCAGCTGGATCAGCGCATCCTGCAGCTCGCGCCCCTCGAGCGTCAGAACTGCGTCGATAAAGACCTTCCCCGCGATACAGGCATCGCGGTCGCTGGCCCGGTCCAGATTGGCGAAACTGCCCATGACCCGCGCCGCATCCTCGCGCGCGGCGATGGTGCGTGTCACCACGCCGAAAATCGCGGCCTCGGCCCGCGCGGCGCGCTGGGGCGGCAATTGCGCCGCGCCGCGCTGGGCGCCCAGTTGCGCCGCGCGCAGCTGAATGCGGTAGTAATTGCGCAGGCCCTCGAAATTCAGCCGCGCGGCGGCGCGTGCCGTCTCTTCGGCCATGCGGTCCGGCGCCAGATCGCCGCGCACCGCGCGCCCGCAGATGCGCTGCGGCATGGCGCCCAGAACGACCTGCTCCACTTGGTAATAATAGCGAAGATCGCGCAGCGGCAGATGGCCCAGACCTTCGTCGATCACAGTCCACAGCAGGCCCTGCGCGCGTGCCACGGGCACCACGCTACCGTCGCGCACGGCCAGAACGCGGTCGGCGATATAGCCGGCAATGACCGGGTCCGACAGCATGTCCTTTGCGTGCTGCACGGCCAGATCCAGTTTGGCCCCGGAAAAGCCGAGCGCAGAGAGATCGGCGCGAACAGCGTTATCCTCGTGCAGGCGCCCCAGCAGGCGGATCAGATCGGCGCGACTGACGGATTGGGCGGACGTGTCGCCACTGCTTTGTGCCGCCAGAGCGGCAGGCGTCAGTGCCGGGACGGCCAGAAGGCCGCACAGCATCAGCGCGCGCGCACCTCCAAGGAGTGTTCTGCCTGTCATGATCCGCAAGATGGCCTCCTTTTCGCGCCCGTCTTAGCAATATAGGGGCGCAGGCGCTTCGCACCACCTCTAGCGGGCTTTCAATTGGGTGCAAGCGCACCGGCGGATCGCCGCCACCCGGTAACAAGAGCGCGGCGCATAAGAGCGGTGGAATTTCCCCGCCATCCTTGCTAGGCATTGCCGCAATGCAGCAACTTCGAGGCACGCCATGAGCGCCACCGCCCGCAAGACCGCCCCGCTTCCCTCCGATATCCGCGCCATGAAGGGCAGCGCGCCCATCGTCAGCCTTACGGCCTATACCACGCCGATGGCGCGCATGATGGATGCGCACTGCGATTTCGTCCTTGTCGGCGACAGCGTGGGCATGGTGTTGCACGGCCTCACCTCGACGACGGGCGTGACGATGGAGATGATGATCCTGCATGGCCAGGCCGTGGCTCGCGGGCTGGACAAGGCGATGATGGTCATCGACATGCCCTTCGGCACCTACGAAGAGGATCCCGCCCACGCAATGCGCAATGCCGTGCGGCTGATGCGCGAGACGGGCGCGGCGGCGGTCAAGCTGGAGGGTGGTGCGCATATGGCCGAGACGATCGCCTTTCTCACCGCTCGCGGCGTGCCCGTGATGGCCCATATCGGCCTGACGCCCCAGTCGGTCGGCACGCTGGGCGGCTACAAGGTGCAAGGGCGCGGCCACAGCGCGCGCCTGCTCAGCGAGGATGCCCGCGCGGTGACCGAGGCGGGCGCCTTTGCCGTCGTGATCGAAAAGGTGCCGGCAGGCCTCGCCGACCGGATCACAGCCGATATCGCGATCCCCACCATTGGCATCGGCGCCTCGGCGGGCTGCGATGGTCAGGTGCTGGTGGTCGATGACATGCTGGGCCTCTTCACTGCGTTCAAACCGAAATTCGTCAAACGCTATGCCACGCTCGGCGAGGATGGCGAGGCCGCGATCAAAGCCTATGCCGCCGAGGTGCGCGCCCGCACATTTCCCGCGGCCGAGCATCTTTTTGCCGATGAGACGCCCAAAGCATGAGCGCGCCGATTTTGCGAAGCCTGGCCCAGCTGCGCGCGGCCACGCGGCCTTGGCAACTGGCGGGCGAGACGATCGGCGTCGTGCCGACCATGGGCGCGCTCCATGACGGGCACCTGTCGCTGGTCGCCGCCGCCAAGGCCGCCTGCAGCCGCGTCATCGTTACCATCTTCGTCAATCCGCGCCAGTTCAGCTCGCCCGAGGATCTGGCAAGCTACCCGCGCACCGAAACGGCGGACGCGGCCAAGCTGGCCCGGTTCGGCGTCGACGCGCTCTACGTGCCGGACGGCGCCCAGATGTATCCCGAAGGCTTCGCCACCACCGTCACCGTCTCGGGCCTGACGGAGGTGCTGGACGGCATCCACCGCCCGGGTCATTTCGAAGGCGTCGCCACGGTCGTCGCCAAGCTCTTTACGCAGACCTCGGCCACGGACGCTTTCTTCGGCGAGAAGGATTTTCAGCAGCTGCAGGTCGTGCGCCGCATGGCCCGCGATCTGGACATCCCCATCACGGTCCACGGCTGCCCGACAATTCGCGAAATCGACGGCCTCGCCATGTCCTCGCGCAATCTTCTCCTCTCGGACCGCGCCCGCACCATGGCGCCAATGCTGCCCGAACAGATGCAGGCGATGGCGCAGGTCGCGGCCACCGGCGGCGATATCAAAGCCGCGCAAGCCCGCGCCATCACGCGCCTCGAACAGGCGGGCTTCACCTCCGTCGATTACCTCGAGATGCGCGCCAATGACGATCTGACGCTTCTGGACGCCCCCACGCGCCCCGCGCGCCTTTTTGGCGCCGCTTGGCTCGCGGGCGTGCGCCTGATCGACAACATCGCCGTCGAGGCCTGAACGCCCCCATTTCTTCTTGCTGAAAATATCCCCGCCGGAGGCCCCGGCCAGCCACCCCGGGCGGCGCCGGTACCTTAGCCCTCGTCCTCGGCCTCCAGCGTCAAAGGCACCGGTTTGCTGCGCAGATCGTCGACGCGCAGCGGCTCTTCCGGTTTCGACAGGCGGTTGCGCACAACCCAGTGCAGCCGTTCTTCGGCGCGGGTGATCGCCACATAAGCCAGCCGTTTCCACAGAGGCTGGCCCGCCTCACTGCGGCCCATGCGGGCGGCTGTATAGAGGTCGGGCGCAAAAACCTGGACGTCTTTCCATTGCGAGCCTTGCGCCTTGTGGATCGTGACAGCCGCGCCATGCAGGAACGTCGCGCCCATATTGGCCGCAAAAGGAATGAAAGGCTCTTCTTCGCCCGGTTTCTCGATTTTTACGATCGACGCGGCGCTCAGCTGCGGATCCTCGGCCCCCATGACGTGCAGGCGTGAAAATCCGGGCCGGCGGCCCGGCCCCAGATAAATCACCTGCGCGCCTTTGATCAGCCCGCGCGCCTCCAGATCGAGGCGCTTCTTGCGGTGCTTCAGCGGCAGCTCGATCCCGTCGCAGATCAGTGGCTCGCCCTCCAGCAGCGCATCCAGCGGTGCGTCATGCACCGACCGGAACGCGTTGATCAGCTTGATCCGCGTCACATTGCGCCAGACCAGAACCGGGCTGCGCGCCATCAGATCGACCTCGACACGCTGCGCCCATCGCACCCGGTCATCGCGCTTCGATGCGTCCTCGATCATCCGCTCGAAATCGTGAAATTCCAGCGCCGGATCGGCGAGCGCGTGGGCAAGGTCCAGGATGGGATTGTCCGCGTCCTGACGGTGGATGCGGTGCAGCTCCAGCTTGGCGGGCGCAGGCAGCGCCTCGAATACCATGCCGCCCGTGCTGTTGACCGGCGCCAGCTGCGCCGGATCGCCAAAGAGCAGGAGGGTCGGAAAAATCTCCTTCAGGTCGTCCATCTGGCGCGTGTCCAGCATCGACGCCTCGTCGATGAAGCCGATGTCCAAAGGCTCCTCGCGCCGCTTCCATCCGGTGATGAAATCGCTGCCCTTGAGGCCCGCCGCAGCCAGCGCGCCGGGAATGGATTTGTTGGTCTGGTAGAAAGCAAAGGCGCGGTCCAGCGCGGTCTCGGACAGCTCTTCCATTTCGGGGCGCTCGCCATTGCCGGCCAGCCATTCGGCGATGCGCTCGTATTCGGGGTCGTAGACGGGCGTGTAAAGGATGCGGTGGATCGTCGTCGCGGGCACGCCGCGCATGCGCAGCACGCTTGCTGCCTTGTTCGTCGGCGCGAGGATGGCCAGCGTGCGCCGGTCCTTGCGCTTCTTGCCCTCGTAATCGCCCGAGACGATATCGACGCCCGCCTCCTCCAGCGCGCGGTAAAGCGCGGCCAAGAGCAGCGTCTTGCCCGATCCGGCCTTGCCGATCACGGCCATCACGCTTTGCTTTCCCTCGCGCGGCGGCGTGGTGGTGCCGTTCTCGAGGTCCACACCGGCGACGCGCAACGCCTCGCTGATGCGGTCATGCGCCTCGGCCTGATCGGGCGAATAGGTGACGCTGTTCGTTGCGGTGGTTTGCGGCAATTCTGTCATGCGCGCGACCCTATAGTGGCGCGCATGCAGGGGCCAGAGGCAGACGCATCTCAGATCGTCTGGTCATACTCCCCGACCGATGGCTCGGTGCGGATGACGGCGTCGATATCTGCAAAGATGGCGCGCATCTCAGCCTCGCTCTCGCTGCTTTCGCAGACGACCACCAGATTGGGCGTGTTCGACGATGCCCGCACCAATCCCCAGCTGCCATTATCCAGAATGACGCGCGCGCCGTTCACGGTCACGACCTGCGCGATCTTGCGCCCGGCCAGCGGCATCCCGGCCTCATGCTGCGCGACGAGTTTGGCCACAAGACGGTCCAGCACCTCGTATTTTTCCAGATCCGCGCAATAGGGCGACATTGTGGGCGTGGCCCATGTCATCGGCAGGGCGCGGCGTAAATCGGCCATGGATTTGGTGGGGTTGCGGTCCATCAGCTTGCAGATCTCGACCGCGACGCGCAGGCCGCAATCATAGCCGCGCCCCACAGGCTCGGCCAGGAAGTAGTGACCGGACTTCTCGAACCCCGCCAGCGCGCCGATTTCCTTGACGCGGCGCTTCATATGGCTGTGGCCGGTTTTCCAATAATCCGCTTTGGCGCCATGCGCCTGCAATTCAGGGTCGGACGCGAATAGCCCGGTGGATTTCACATCCGCAACGAAGGTGCTGCCCGGATAGAGCCACGCAAAATCGCGGGCCATGATGACGCCCATCTTGTCGGCGAAAATCTCCTCACCCTCATTGTCCACCACCCCGCAGCGGTCGCCATCGCCGTCGAAGCCAAGTGCGAAATCGGCGCCGGACGCGCGCACGGCATCGGCCATGTCGTGCAGCATCTCCATTGCCTCGGGGTTGGGGTTGTAATGCGGGAAGGTGTAGTCGAGCTCGTTATGCGAAGGCACGACCTCGACGCCCATCCGCGCGAAAAGCTCGGGCGCGAAGGCCGACGCGGTGCCGTTGCCGGTGGCACAGACCACTTTCAGCGGCCGTGTCATCTTGAAGTCACCGACGAGATCGTCGAGATACGCCTCGCGGACGCCCTCCACGAACTCATAGCCGCCACCGGGGCGGGGCCGGCCGCGGCCCTCCAGAACGATGGATTTCAACTCGGACATCTCGTCGGGCCCGTGGGTCAGCGGGCGCTCGAACCCCATCTTGACGCCGGTCCAACCGTTCGGGTTATGCGACGCCGTCACCATGGCGACCGCAGGCGCATCCAGGTGAAACTGTGCGAAATAGGCCATCGGGCTAAGGGCAGGGCCGATATCCAGCACCTTGATCCCGGCCTGCATCAGGCCCAGCATCAGCGCGTTCTTGATGGTGAGCGAGTAATCGCGATAGTCGTTGCCGACGGCGATCACAGGATCGATCCCGCGCGATATCATCTGCGTGCCAAGGCCGAGGCCGAGGGCCGTCATGCCTGGCAGGTTGATCTCCTCGGGGTATTTCCAGCGCGCATCGTACTCACGAAAGCCGGTGGGCGTGATCATGGCGTCGCGCAGGAATTCCCACGTGTTGGGTGTGACGGTCTGGGCTGGTGCTTTCACGCTGGGGTCTCACTTTGCGAAAGGGTGCGCGCGCGGACAGGGCCGCGCGCAAGGTTGGGCGTATTTTTATTGTGGCGCCGGATCAGGACGACACCTGCTCGCGCAGGATCGACGCGGTGAGCGAGATCATCAAGTAGATGCCCGCAAAGACGAGGAACGCCAGGATCGTATTCTCGAACGAGCGGGGATATGACGCGTCCTGCGAGGCGACGGGCCGGACGCTGACGGTCAGATAGCGCACCTGTTTGTTTGCCTCGCTCGAACTCATCCGCTGCGCTTCGAGCGCGCCTTGCAGCACCATGTCGGCGGTCAGAAGATCCGCCTGCGCCATTTGAATATCGGCCGTCTGCGAGGCAAGCGAGGCGTTATCCTCGGTCGCATCCGTCAGGCGTGCGCGCTGCTTGTCGAGCTCGCGCTGGAGCACTTCGATCTCGCTGGTCATCGCCTCGACCCGCGCCTGATTGGGCCGCGCGTTGTTCAACTGCGTGTTCAGGGCCAGCTGCTTTTCCTGCAGCTGCAATTCGACATTGCCGATCAACTGGCGAATGTTGGCGATCTCGCCCTCGGGGTCGAGAACGGTGCCTTCCTGCATGGCGACCAGTTGGCGCTGCGCCTCGCGGCGATCCTCCTTGGCTTTCTCGAGGCTCTCGGTCGAGGAGGCGAGCGCGTCTTCGCGCTTGCGTTTGGACAGATCATCCACGCGCTCCTCGGCGTAATCGATCAGTTTGCGCGAAAATTCGGCGCTGACCTCGGGATCGGCGGTGGAGATCTCCATCCGCAGCACGCCCTCGGTCGGGTCATAGCCGATCTTCATGTATTTCTTGTAAAGCTTGTAGGCTTCTTCGTTGCTGGCATCAGGATCGAGCCGCTGAATAGGGTCAATCCACTCTTGGCTGAAATGTTCGCGAAAGCCCACATCGCGGTCGAGGCGCAGCATCGCGTCCTTGGACAAAAGGTAGGATTGCGTGGCTATCGCGTCCTGCCCCGTGGCGAACTGGCTGGGCAGTTTGAAGCCGCCCATACCGCCGCCGCCGCCGCCGCCATCATTGGACAGGATCAGGAATTCGGACTTGGTCGAATACATCGGCGTCGCGACGGCGTAGTAGTAATACCCTGCCAGCAAGGTGGGCAGGAACACGAAGGCCGCCAGCCGCGTCAGCAGCAGCAGCAGCTTGCGGCGCCGCCGCTTGCCGATATCCTTCTGGATGCGCATGATCTCTTCGCCGCGCCGCTCGGCAGGACTGAGATGGGTCGAGGGCAGGGTGGTTTGCGCCGGCATCGTCTGCGGCAGCTGGACGCGCTGCTGTGCCTCGAGCGCGCGGCCCTTGGCGGGCACCAGATCGCCGATATCACCGTCGTTCTGGTCATTGGCCACCAGTTCGAGGATGCTGGAGCGCTGGAACGGGTCGATCCCACGCTGGCGTAAGAGGCGCACCGCGTCGAAATCCGATGTCGGCGCCAGCGCGTGTTTCTGCGCGACGCGCCGCGCCATGCGCAGCTGGCGGCCCGTCAGGCCCTCGCGGCGGATCTCGTCGATGGTCTGCGCGCTGCCCTCTTCGCGTGGGCTGGACACCTGTCCCTCTCGCGGGGCTGTGTCGGGCGATGTGGCGCGCGGCTCTGTCGCCTCCGAGGTGCTGGCCTCCGAAGGATACGGCCCGCCCTCCTCGCTCAGTGGCGTGCGGCGGATGCGAAATTTTCTAGCCTTGGGTTTCGTAGTCATAAAGCTGCTTGGCCTCTTCCAAGGTGTCGAACATATGTAGCTGGCCGCCCATCAAAACGGCTGCGGACGCCGCGAATTTCTCCAGCACGGCGGGCTGGTGCGACACGATGACGACAGTGGTGGTCGCCAGCCTCTCGCGCAGAATTTCGCCCGCCTTCTTGTTGAACTCGACATCCGTGGACGATGGCATGCCCTCGTCGATCAAATAGATGTCGAAATCCAGAGCCAGCATCAATGCAAAGGTAAAGCGGGATTTCATCCCCGCACTATAGGTGCCCAGCGGCTGGTCGAAATATTCGCCCAGATTGCACATCCAGCGGCAGAATGCTTCGACATAATCGGGATCGAGGCCGTAAAGCCGTGCGATATAGCGGCTGTTCTCCATCGCCGAGATCTTGGAGATGACGCCGCCCATGAAGCCGAGCGGAAAACTGATGCGGCATCCACGCCGGATTTCGCCTTCGTCCGGCTTCTCGAGGCCGGCCATCATGTTGATCAGCGTCGTCTTGCCCGTGCCGTTGGGCGCCAGCACACCCATCGAGCGCCCAAGCTCTACCCGAAAGCTGACCTTTTCCAGGATCACCTTGCGCTGGGTGCCGGTCCAGAAGGACTTGCTGACATTGTCGAACTCGAGCATCTGTGCCCCAAGATATAACTGCTTTGATCGCCCTCTTGAACCGGGGCTTTGACCTTCGCGGCGCGCATATCGCCCACGGCCCTGTTGCGGGCTACCTGATCTTATATACAGGCGTTCAAGGCAGAATTATGCCCTTACCTTAAAAATGTCGTCCCAAAAATACGTTTTTATATGCGTATTTGGAAACAATGCCTGCAGGCTTTGGTGCGTCCGGCTATCCGGATCGGCCATACGCCGCCACTCACCCGGCTGGAAAAGCGGCGCCCGGCGGCCTAGATGCGGCCCATGACCTGCGCTGCCGCCTCCCTTGCCAGCAATATTTCCGCCTGCCGTCTCTGCGCTGCGCGCTTTGCCGCGACGGCGACAGGGCATGCGCCGCGCCCGGTGCCCTGGTTCGCGCCGGGTGCGCGCATGCTGGTCGCCGGGCAGGCGCCTGGCGCGCGTGTCCACGCCTCGGGCGTGCCGTTTGACGATGCCTCTGGCGACCGCTTGCGCGATTGGCTGGGTCTGGACCGCGACGCATTCTACAACCGCGACCGCGTGGCCATCGTGCCGATGGCCTTCTGCTTTCCGGGCTACGATGCGCGGGGCGCGGACCTGCCGCCTCCGCCCGTCTGCCGCGCCACCTGGCACGATGCCGTCATGGGGGCGCTGCCGGAAATTCGTCTGCGCGTGGTGGTCGGCGCCCATGCGCAGCTCTACCATCTGGGCGCGCGCGGCCCGCTGACACAGACGGTCGCCGACTGGCGGGAGCATGCGCCCGAGGTTTTCCCGTTGCCGCACCCGTCCTGGCGCAATACGGGATGGTTGAAGAAAAATCCGTGGTTCGAGGCCGAGGTTCTGCCGGCCCTGCGCGCCCGAGTGAACGAGGTGATGAGCGATGACTGAGACAGCGTTGGACCGCGCCCATGCGGACATGGAAGCCGCCGAGGACGATGGCGGCCCGCGCTTGGCCTTCTACCATTGCCTTGCAGACACATCGCTCTTCGTCCTGCTGACGCAAGAAGCCGACAGCAAAGGCGATCACGTTACGCCGAGGACCTTCGATCTCGAGGGCACGGAATACGCGCTGGCCTTCGACACCGAAGAGCGGCTCGCAGGGTTCGCCGGCGGCGCCGCGCCCTATGCGATGCTTCCGGGGCGCACGCTGGCCGGGATGCTGGCCGGTGCAGGGGCCGGGCTGGGACTTAACCTTGATGCGGCGCCGTCGTCCATCCTCCTGCCGCCCGAGGCGCTGGGATGGCTGGCCGAGACGTTGGGGCAGGGCGGCGGGGCCGAGGCGCATGCCCGCCCCGAGGCCGTCAGCGCGCCTGAGGGCGTGCCGCAGGCTCTGCTGAGTGCGCTGGACGCCAAGCTAGCCCGCGCTGAAGGGCTGGCGAGCCATGCCTGCCTTGCGGGCGCGCGCTATGCAGGCGGCGCGTCGGGCCATGTCCTGATGTTCATCGGCGCGGCGCCGGGGGCCGAAGGCGCGCTGACGCGCGCGGTGTCCGAGGCGCTGACCTTCTCGGGGATCGAGGCGGGCGCACTGGATGTGGGCTTTGCCGAGGCGGGCGGCGCGCTGGCCCAGCGACTGGAGAAGGTCGGCCTGCGCTTTGATCTACCGCGTCCCTCGTCCCCGCTTCAGCGGGCGGCGCCAGGCTCGGACCCGTCGAGGCCGCCGCGATTGAAGTGAGGATGTTTTTGTTTGAATAGCGCCAGACGAGGGCCGGCCGATCCCGGCGGGCTGCGCGTTGCGATTGCGCATTGCCTCAAAGGCGTGGGAAGGCCTCGCTGGCATAAAACGCGCAAGACAGAAGTCGTGGCGCCATCCCTCAGGTAGGCGCACGTCCGGCTCATCAAAGTGTCACAGCAAAACTGCGGAATCTGTCCGCCTAGTACCCCAGCTTGGGGTCCACCAGATGCAGGAAAGGCTCGCCTGCCTCGCCGCGACGTATATTCTCGGCGATGACGCGGCTGGCGGTTTCGTCCCGCGTTTCGGACGCGATATGCGGCGTGACGGTGACCGAGGGATGCGCCCAATAAGGGTGCTCGGGCGGTAGTGGCTCGGTGCGAAAAACATCCAGCGTCGCATGTGCGATGCGGCCCTCGTCCAGCGCCGCCAAAAGCGCGTCATCGTCGATCAACGGACCGCGGCCCGGATTGATGATCACCGCGCCGCGCGGCATTTGGGCGATGCGCTCGGCGTTCAGCACGTTTTCGGTATCGGCCGTCTTGGGCAAGAGCAATACAAGGATTTCAGCCGTTCCGAGAGCCTCCGCCAGCCCTTCCTCGCCAGCAAGGCAGCGGATGCCGGGCAGATCCTTTTGCGATCGGCTCCAGCCCGTCACGTCGAAGCCGAGATAACGCAGCGCGTCCGCGCATTCAGCGCCCAGCTCGCCCAGACCGAGGATGCTCACCCGGCGCTCTTCGGCAAGGGGCGGGATGTCCTTGCGCCATTTCCCGTCTTGTCCGTGGATATGCGCGTCCATCCCCAAGTGATGGCGCAGCACATGGCCCGTCACCCACTCGACCATGCCGCGCGTCAGCCCGTGATCGACCATGCGCGCTAGTGGCATGTGAAGGGTCGGATTGCCTATGATGTTCTCGACTCCGGCCCAAAGGTTCAGCGCAGCCTTGCAGTTTCTGTAGGGCGCGAAATCCTGCACCGGGCCATTCGGCGCGACCACCATGTAATCGACGGCCTCGGGCGCGATGTCGCGCGACAGAACGTAATCGGTGATCCCGGCCCCCTCCAGCGCGCGGCGCAAAGGCGCCTCATACTGCGCCCACCGCTCTTCCTTGGCGGCGAAAAGAATCTGAACTGTCATGGGGTCTTACCTCGGCTTGTGGACATGTGCGCTCTGGACCATGCCGAAACCGATCATGAGGATCAACATCGCCGAGCCGCCGTAGCTGACCAAGGGCAGGGGCACACCCACGACGGGCGCAAGGCCCATGACCATCGACATGTTGACCGCAAAGAAGAGGAAAAATGTCGCCGCGATGCCCAAAGTCAGGAGCGACGAGAACCGATCGCGGTTTGTCATGGCGGTGCTGACGCAAAAGACGATGATCAGCGCGTATAGCCCCAAGAGCGAGATCGCGCCGATAAAGCCAAATTCCTCGGCCAGCGTCGTAAAGATGAAATCCGTGTGCTTTTCGGGCAGGAAGTTCAGCCGCGATTGCGTGCCCTGCATGAAGCCGCGCCCTGTCCAGCCGCCGGACCCCAATGCGATCTTGGACTGCGTGATGTGATAGCCCGCCCCCAAGGGATCGCTGGACGGGTCCAGGAACGTGTCGATCCGGCGGAACTGATAATCGGCCAGGAGTTGCCAATCGGTGCCCCGGCTTTTGAACACAGCCGTGACAAGGCCGATGCCGGCGGCAATCACGGCCGTAAAATAGGCCCAATGGACACCGGCCAGAAACATCATCCCGCCGCCCGCCGTGATCAGCAGGATCGACGTGCCAAGGTCAGGCTGTTTCAGCACCAGATAGACCGGGATCAAGATCAGCGCGACAGGGATCAGCACCCAGATCGGGCGCGAGGTCTTGTGCAGGGGCAACCAGTCGTAATAGGCCGCAAGCAGCATCACCAGCGTGATTTTCATCAGCTCTGATGGTTGCAGGCGGATAAAGCCCAGATCGATCCAGCGCTGCGCACCCATGCCGACGCTTCCGAAAAACTCGACCGCCACCAGCAGGGCCAGTGACACCGCATAGGCCAGGCCCGCGATATTGCGCCAGAACCAGATCGGCACCATCGCCGCGATCAGCATGGCGGCAAAGCCGACGCCAAAGCGTTTCATCTGCGGGTCCATCCACGGCGTACGCGATCCGCCTGCGACGGAATAGAGCATCAGGAACCCGACGCAGGCCACCGCTGCCAAAAGCACGGCAAGCGGCCAGTTAAGATAGAGCACCTTGCGCAGTCCCGTGGGTACGCTTTTGACCGAATACTCCAGATAGCTCATGCGCGATCGCTCGGCTTGGGGCCGTGATGCGGGCGCGCATCGCGCAGCTGTTCCTGCTGGGTTTTGATCCGGCCCCGGTCAGCGGTGGGATACGCCTCAAGCGGGGGATCGCCCTGGTAGAGTGCCTGCAGCGTGATGTCGCGTGCGATGGGGGCTGCAACAGAAGATCCGCCACCGCCATGTTCGACGACTACGGCCACGGCCACGCGGGGATTGTCGAAAGGTGCATAATCGACGAAGAGCGCATGATCGCGCCGCTCCCAAGGCAGATCCTCGTTGCGGCGCACGCCCTGCGCGCGCTCGGCTGCGGTGATGTTGCGCACCTGGCTGGTGCCGGTTTTGCCGGCCATGCGCATGCCCTCGGCCACGATGCGGCTGCGATAGGCGGTGCCGCGCTTGTTGTTCGACACGTCATACATCGCGCGGCGCACGTTGCGCAGGTTGTTCTCGTTGATGCCCATGTCGTCGCCGTGCCCTGTCGGCGTTTCCACGCCGCCCACGGATTTGATGAGGCGCGGCGTCACGGCGCGGCCAGTGGCCAGCCGGGCGGTCATCACGGCCAGTTGCAGCGGCGAGGTCAGCACGAAACCCTGACCGATGGAGGCGTTGACGCTGTCGCCGATCACCCATTCGGCGCCGCGTGCGCTGCGCTTCCAATCCTTGTCGGGGATCAGGCCCTCGGCCACGCTGGTCATGGGCAAATCATGCATCACTCCAAGCCCGAGGCGGCGCGCCATCGCGCTGATCTTCTCGATGCCGGTGCGCAGGGCCATTTCGTAGAAATAGACGTCGCAACTCTCGCGCAGGGCGCCCGAGAGGTCCATATTGCCATGGCCGGCCCGCTTCCAGCAGTGAAAGCGCCGCCCGCTGACCTCGAGGTGGCCGGGGCAATAAACCGTATCCTCGGCAGTGGCATTGCCATCCTCCAGCGCGGCGAGGGCGGTCACCATCTTGAAGGTCGAGCCGGGTGGATAGATGCCCTGGATCGCCTTGTTTGGCAGGGGGCGATATTTGTTCTCAAGCAGTGCGTTGTAGTCGCTGACGGAAATGCCGCGCACAAAGAGATTGCTGTCAAAGCCGGGGGTCGACACGCTGGCAAGGACATCGCCGCTGGCGCAATCCATGACCACGGCAGCAGCACTCTCGCCCGCGAGGCGGGCGTGGATGTAGGACTGAAGATTGCTATCGGTGGTGATCTGAACATCGCGGCCCGGCTCGCCCTCGCGGCGGTCCAATTCGCGCATGACGCGGCCCGCAGCGTTCTGCTCGATCCGCTTGGTGCCGGCCTTGCCGCGCAGAAGGTCCTCCTGCATCGCCTCCAGCCCGACCTTGCCGATCTGGAACCGCGGGATCAAAAGCAGCTGATCCGGTGCCTCGATCTTTTCGAGATCGTAATCACTGACCGGGCCGACATAGCCCAGAACATGCGCGTATTCCTGATCCATCGGATAGCGCCGTGACAGGCCCACCTCGGGGCGCACGCCGGGCAGGGCGGGTGCGTTCACCGCAACGCGGCTCAGCTCTTCCCAGCTGACGCGGTCTGCGATGGTGACGGGGTGCACGCGGCTGCGGCGCATTTCCTCGCGGGCACGCGCCAGCTCTTCGGGGTCGAGATGAATCAGGCGGCCCAGCCGCGCGATCGTATCCTCGACATCGCCCGCATCCTCGCGGTCCAGCATGATGCGGTAGCTGGGCACGTTCTCGGCCACGACCAGGCCGTTACGATCAAAGATCTGGCCGCGCGCAGGCGGAATCAGCCGGATCTTGATTCGGTTTTCTTCGGCCAGCAGACGGAACTGGTCGGCCTGATCCACCTGCAGATGGCGCATGCGCCAGGCCAGCAACCCCATGAAGCCGACCTGACCCGCGCCCAGAATCAGGCCGCGCCGCGTGATGCGCCGCTGACTGACTGCCGTATCGCGTGTCTGACGTTTCATATGCGTCCTCTTCCACCTTCGCTGGGCCGGGCCTTGCGCACGCCAAGGAGCAGCGACGAGGCCAGTACCACCAAGGGATAACATAGCACCGTCATCGCCATTTGCATCAAGCTGAGCCCCAATGGCGCCTGCGGCACCAGCAAAACGGCAAGGCTCAGCCGATAAAGCAGCGTGACGCCCAGTGTCACGACCCCGACAACCAGCCATTCTGGGCCGAAGCCCATATCGCGCAAGCCCGGCGCGCGGGCCTTCAGCGTCTCACAGCCCAGAACAACCAGCGCCGCCCAAAGACCGGGGGGACGTTGAAACATGATATCGGCCACCAGCACCACGATCGCAACCAGCAGCGCGGGCGCGTATGCGGGGCGCCGCAATACCCAGGCAAAGGCCAGAGCAGTGATAAGATCCGGCCCCGCCCAGCCCGGAGGCAACGTATCAAGAGGAAGAAGCCGCCAAAAGATCACCAGCGCACAGAGCGCGGCGAAAAGGCCACGCATGGCCCATAAATGACCGCGCGACGCCTCAGTCACCGGACGCCTCGCCGGTCGGCAGGCTGGTCTCGTCGCTCAGGGCGCTGGCCTCGTTTTCGGCCTCGGGCGGCTGGGGCAGCGCGTCGGGGGCAATCAGGTCGCCGGTATCGTCGATGCGCGTGCCGCCGTGATCGCGCAGGACGCGCAGAAACTCCAGCCGCTCGTAATCGGCGGCGAGGCGCAGGCGCAGGCGCCCGCCGGGATCCTGCGCGACCTGCCCCACCAGAAGGCCCGCCGGAAACACCCCGCCATCGCCCGACGTGATGACCCTGTCGCCGGGGCGCACGCGGCCGGCATCCTCCAAAAAGTCGATGGGCGGCGCGGCGGTATTGTCCCCGAGGATCAGCGCGCGCTGGCCCGAGGGCTGCACGGTCACGGGAATACGGCTGGACGTGTCGGTCAGCAGGATCACGCGCGAGGAATTGTCGCCCACGCCCGAGATGCGCCCGACAAGACCCAACCCGTCCATCGCCGCCCAGCCATCGACGATGCCGTCCCGCGCGCCGACATTCAGGAGCACCGACTGGCGAAAGGGCGAGCCGCTATCGGCGGTAACGACGCCAGTGACATAGGTCAGCCGCGGATCGAGCCGCACGTTGTTCAGATCCAGCAACCGCGCGTTCTCCTGCTCCAGCTGAAGTGCGGCCTCTTTCCATGCCTGCATCTGCTGCAACTCGCGGCGCAGCTCCTGGTTTTGGCTGTAGATGCGCTGATAGCTCTGAAAATCGCGCAGCAGGTTCACGGTGCCCGTGACGGGCGCCATCGCCCAATCCAGATTGGGCACGACCGCGTCTATGACAGCGGCGCGAAACCGCTCGACTCGCGGGCTGTCGATCCGCCAGAGCAGGAAGAGGCCCAGAAGGCAGACGACGAGCACGCCCAGCAGCAGCCGCTTGAGCGGGCCGGCATAGTCATCCGATTGTTTGCGATCCTTGGCCAAACGGGGATCCCTGCGATCTGTGGCACCGCGCCCCGGCAGGCGGCGGCACGGCGCGGGCGCGGTTAGCTGTCGTAATCTATGGCGTGACGGAGCTGTTTTTCAAACTCAAGCGCCTTGCCGGTGCCAAGCGCCACGCAATTCAGGCTCTCGTCGGCGATGCTGACGGCAAGGCCGGTCTGCTCGCGCAGCGCGAGGTCCAGATCGCCCAGAAGCGCGCCGCCCCCGGTCAGCATGACGCCCCGGTCCACGATATCGGCAGCCAGATCCGGCGGTGTCGCCTCGAGTGCGGTCATCACAGCCTCGCAGATCTGCTGCACCGGCTCCGAGAGCGCCTCGGCCACCTGGGCCTGGCTGATCTCGGTTTCCTTCGGCACGCCGTTCAGCAGATCGCGGCCCCGGATCTTCATCGTCTCGCCGCGCCCGTCATCGGGCATGCGCGCGGTGCCGATCGAGGTCTTGATGCGCTCGGCGGTGGCGTCGCCGATCAGGAGGTTCTGCTGGCGGCGCAGGTAGTTGATGATTGCCTCGTCCATGCGGTCGCCGCCGACGCGGACCGAGCGGGCATAGACGATGTCACCCAGCGACAGGACGGCCACCTCGGTCGTGCCGCCGCCGATATCGACCACCATGTTGCCGGTGGGGTCGGTGATGGGCATGCCCGCGCCGATGGCGGCCGCGATGGGCTCGGCTATCAGGCCCGCGCGGCGGGCGCCGGCGCTCAGCACCGACTGGCGGATCGCGCGTTTCTCGACCGGCGTGGCGCCATGCGGTACGCAGACGATGATCTTGGGCTTGGAGAAAGTCGTGCGCTTGTGAACCTTGCGGATGAAATGCTTGATCATCGCCTCGGCAGTGTCGAAATCCGCGATGACGCCCTCGCGCATCGGGCGGATCGCCTCGATGCTGCCCGGTGTGCGGCCCAGCATCAGCTTGGCATCCTCGCCCACGGCCAGCACTTTGCGCACGCCATCCTTGACGTGGTAGGCGACGACCGAAGGCTCCGACAGGATGATCCCGCGTCCCTTGACGTAGACCAGCGTGTTGGCCGTGCCGAGGTCGATGGCCATGTCCGAGGTGAACATCCCCGGAATTCTGCTGAGTATGGACATGGAAGGCGGTGTCCTGCTTGCTGATGTAAACACTAAAAAGCGACTCTCGGCCGCTGGTATCCAGCCCTTATAGAGAGGGGCAGGGCGCGGTTAAAGGCCCAGTTTTGCACGTGTCAGCGTCAATTCGCCGGAATCCGGCCAACATGCCGGGCTTGAGCGCCGGACCGCCCCGCGCTACGCCTTGGGCAGGGAAACGCCGGGGGAATTCGAGCGATGTTTGTGATAATCGGGTTGGTGCTTGCCTTCGTGCTGATCCTTATCTTCTCGAATACGCGCACCCGGCAATGTCGCTGGCGCGAGGATCGCACCCGCGACACGGATGGCGAGCGGTATTACCATTGTATGAATTGCGGCCACGAGGCCTGGACCGACACCGGCAAGCCCCCGGGGATCTGCCTTGCGACCGCGCGGGGCAAATGACGCGCGCCATGAAAGGATGCCCATGACACAGCCTGCCCCGTTACAGCCATCGGATGCGGACACGCGCCGAAACGTGCCGCCCGTCATCTGCTATCCGAACCAGACGCTGCCCATTCCCGATCTGAACCTGTACGCTAGGGCGCGGGACGGTGCGGAAAAGGTGGCCGAACTGCGCGTCGCGCCGCGGGATGCGGGCTGTTTTCGCGCCCCGGCGGGGCATTTCTTCCGCATCACGTCGGTCGAGGGGCCGCAGGTGGGCGATCTCAATCTGTGGCACGCGGATGATCTGGCCGAGCGATTCTACTCCGGCAAGACGCGCGCGCTGCACGGCACGCATATCACGCGCGGTCAGCGGATGTGGTCGGGCTTTCCCTATCTGCGCCCTATGGCGACGATCACGCATGACAGCTTGGAATGGTACGGCATCGACCAATATGGCGGGTCGGTCCATGATGTGATCGGCACGCGCTGTGACCCCTATACGCACAATCTGCTGGCGGGCGGGCAGTATCACCATTGCTGCCATTCCAACCTCACCCGCGCCTTGGCGGATGAGACGGGCCTGCCATTGCACGAGGCCGAGCGCCATGTCCATGACGTGCTCAACGTCTTCATGTGCACCGGATTTACCCGCGACACGGGGCAGTACTTCATGAAGGCCAGCCCCGTTCGCCCCGGTGACTGCCTTGAATTTTTTGCCGAAATTGACCTTTTGGGCGCGCTCAGCGCCTGTCCCGGCGGCGATTGCTCGGCCCAGCATTCCAGCGATGCCGCCGCGTGCCATCCGCTGCTGGTCGAGGTTTTTGCCCCTGCGCCCGGCGCTTTGGATGGCTGGTCCAGCCCTGCGCCGAGCGGCTATGACCGTAGCCACGGGCGCGGCGCATGATCGGCTATGCGCCCGGCCAGGATGTCGGCCCGCTTGAGGAATGGCCGCTGGACAATCCCGCCAGCGATTACGTGATCCAGCGCGGCGCGCCGCGCACCTATGGTCGGATCGATGCGGGCGGGCCGGGGCATGAGACGCGGTTTGGCATCTGGCATTGCACGGCCGGGGCGTTTGACTGCACCGAGCAGGGCGACGAGCTGATGACGATCCTGGAAGGGGCTTGCCGCCTGACGGAGCACGCAACCGGCGAAACGCGCGATCTGGCCGCGGGCGACAGCCTGTTCGTGCGCGACGGCAGCCGAGTCACCTGGGACGTGGCCAACAGCGTGACAAAAGTGTTCCTTGGCCACAAACCGGATGGGTACTGACGGCGCAGCGGCGCGCGTCTAGCCGGCCAATGCCTGTAATGCCGCATCCATTGGTGCGAGGGCCAGTGCCTTACCGTTCTTCTGATGACGCGTCAGCATTCGCCGCAGGCGCGCACCGCGCGCGGGGCAAGGGCGCGCCATGGTCTCGGAAAGGCTTTGCGCGCCCAGTCGCGCCTTGATAACCGCGATTTCGCTCAGCGCCTGCGCACCCAACGCGTCCCGCGCATGGGGACCCAAAAGCAGGCTTTCGCAGCGCAGTCCGTTGGCAAAAATCACTTCATGTCGATCGAAAAGCAGGTGGTGAAAGATCACGCGCCGCCCGGCAGGATACGGCGCGATCCCCTTGCAGGGCGCCAGCTTCTTGGCGGGTACGAAAATCTCTTCCTCGCCGAACATCCGCTGCGTGATGGGCGAGCCGATGCAGATGCGATGCTGGGGCGAGACGATCAGATCGCGCGTGGGCAGGCCATGGCCCATCGCGCCCGCCACGATGCAGATGGGCGTGACGCGCGACTGCTCCGGCCACGCCCCCGCCAGCACCTGCACCCCGTGCCAGCGCAGCGGCTGCAAGCCATGATCGGCGGTCAAGACCATGTGTCCGGGCCGCAACCGCTCGACCGGAAGGGGGCCGCCCGCGGTCTCGATCAAGGTGCCTGAGACAAAGCAGACGACATTGGTCGTCTCAACATTACCGGTTTTCGCGGGGGCGCTGGCCGTATTCAGCGTGTCGTTGCCCAAGCCGCCATCCAACTCCTTGATAGTGGCATCATTGGCGATGAAGATCCGGTCATTCCCATCGCCCGTCTTGACCTTGTTCGCAGTGGCGTCGTCGTCCATGCGGAGAGTATCATTGCCCGCGCCGGTATCGATATCGGTGAAAGTCGCCTTGTCGCCGACGATCAGGATATCGTCCGCCTCGCCCAAGGTGAACAAGTCCGTGGTGGTGAAGTGATCGCCCAGCGTGATCGTATTGGGCCCCTTGGCCGAGCCGTCCAGCTTCTCGATGGTGATGCCGTCGCCGCCGTCGATCATGAGGCCATCGGCGGATTTGGCGTCGATCTTGATATTGGACAGATCGACATTGTCCGCGATGGTCATCGTCGGGGTCACGTTCTCGGCGAACTTTATGTCGAAATCATTGGGGTTGCTGCTGTCGATGCGCAGCTCGAAATCCACCTTGCCGCCCGCACTCTGGAATTCGATCTTGTCGGCGGCGGTAGGGGACAGGATGAATACATCCCCGTCCTGCACCTTGATCGCGCCTCCGGCCGGGATCTCGTTCGGGCCAAGGTTCGGTTTGTCATAACCCACGATCGTGTAGGTGGGCATCAGTGCGCGTCCCCGCGCATTGCGCCCTGCGGGGCGGTGTCAGACTGTTCGTGGTCCTTCATCCCATGTCTCCAAATGGCACCCCGCACGGGCGCCGACTGCGAAAGTTATCGGTTCGGCCTGCCGCTGGTCACCCATCCCGGCACGATCGATCCCGCCGTCTCAGACACAGGTCTCGCACGCAAAGCTGAACCGGCGCTTAAATCGCGCTGGCTCGGCCCTGACTTTCGGCACAGGATTTGCGGAAGACTTTAAGAAAAGATGCTGTAATCGCGGCGCGTGCCACGGGCTGCGCGCGCCGTCAGCAATTTACGCTTCGGGAGCCTCAAGCGCAAATTTCAGGCTGACCTGCAGCCCGTCCGAAGAGGAGGCGACCTCCAGTTCGGCCCCCAGCTCGGCGCTGATGACCTGCGTGATCAGCGTGCCCAATCCCCCTTTGGACGTATCCACGTCCTTCGGCAGGCCCGGCCCGGTATCGGAGCAGGTCACGCGCAGCGTGTCGGGCAAATCCCCATGGGCGATGCTTATGGTAACGCGCCCCGTTCGGCCGTCCGAGAATGCATGTTTATACGAATTGGCCACGAATTCGTTGACCAGCGTACCGACGGCCACCACCTGCCCAGCAGGCGCATCGCAATCCTCGGCCTTTAGCGACAGATGCACACCCGGCGGCGCCACATGCGCCATATTCCGGCACATCTCTTTCAAGTAGGCGCTCAGATCCACCAGCATCCGGTCGCTGGTCCGGTAAAGTTGGCTGTGCAGCCGCGCCACCGCCTCGATCCGTGATTGCACGGTTTGCAACGCGCGCTGCGCCTCTTTGTGCTGCGCACGGCGCAACTGGATGCTGACGAGCGAGGACAGCGATTGCAGGGAGTTCTTGACCCGGTGATCGACCTCTTGCCGTAGCAGCGTGTTGGCCGACAGGGCGCGGCGCATGTCCAACTGAGCCATCACCTGCCGCGCCAGCACGCGCAGCGCATCGCGCTGCATCTGGTTGAGTGTGCGGGGGGCGTAATCCAGAACGCACAGCGTGCCGAGCGGCAGGCCGTCTTCGGATTTCAGGATCGCGCCCGCATAGAAGCGCAGTCCGGGATGCCCGTTGCACAGCGGATTATCGGCCATGCGCGGGTCTTTGAGCGTATCGGGGATCTCGACGAAATCTTCCTCAAGGATGACATGGCTGCAGATCGAGGTTTGCAGCGGTGTCTCGCGCACGCCAAGGCCGACTTCGGCCTTGAACCACTGGCGGTCTGCATCGATCAGATTGACCACCGAGATCGCCGTGCCGCAGATCTTCGATGCCAGTTGCGCGATATCGTCGAAATCCGTCTCACGCTCGCTATCGAGTATGTCGTAGCTGTGCAGCCGCTCCAGCCGGTCTTTCTGTCTGGGGTGGGGCTTTGCTTCCACGGCACTGTCCTGGTGATGCGCGGCGCCCTTGCGGGGCCCCTGGGTGATGGGCTTTGGCGTGGGCGAGAAGTGCCAGCGTATAATGGGCTGGATTTTGCCGCGAGGCGCGTAAATGGGCAAGGGCGGAATGGATAGGGCCCCGGACTGGTCGTCCGGGGCCCTTGATCTTTTGCCTTGTGGTCGCGGACCGCCTAGTGGGCGTGGCCCTTGTCCCAGTCTTCCCGCTTGGGAAGCTGCTCGAACGTATGCTCGGGCGGCGGGCTGGGCAGGGTCCATTCCAGTGTGTCCGCATACTCGTTCCACGGGTTCGCCTCGGTCGAGCGGCGGCCGTAGAACAGCGCATAGAGGATCACGCCGAAGAAGAACACGAAGCTGGCAAAGCTGAGGAACGCACCGATCGAGGACCAGTAGTTCCAGGTTGCGAAGGCTTCGGGGTAGTCGATGTAGCGGCGGGGCATGCCCTGACGGCCCAGGAAGTGCTGGGGGAAGAATGTCAGGTTGGCGCCGATGAACATCGTCCAGAAGTGCAGCTTGCCCGCCCATTCAGGATACATGCGGCCCGTCATCTTGGGGAAGTAGAAGTAGACCCCTGCGAAGATGGCGAAGACGGCACCGAGGCTCATCACATAGTGGAAGTGTGCCACGACATAGTAGGTGTCATGATAGGCACGGTCGATACCGGCCTGCGACAGCACGATACCCGTCACGCCGCCCACGGTGAAGAGGAAGAGGAAGCCGAACGCCCAGAGCATGGGTGTCTTGAACTCGATCGAGCCACCCCACATCGTCGCGATCCAGCTGAACACCTTCACGCCCGTCGGCACCGCGATCACCATCGTTGCCAGCATGAAGTAGGACTGCTGCGTCAGCGACATGCCCACAGTGTACATGTGGTGCGCCCAGACGACAAAGCCCAGCGCGCCAATGGCGATCAGCGCCCAGACCATCGGCAGGTAGCCAAAGATCGGCTTGCGCGAGAAGGTGGCGATGACGTGGCTGATGATGCCGAAGCCCGGAAGGATGATGATGTAGACCTCGGGGTGACCGAAGAACCACAGAATATGCTGGTACAGCACCGGATCACCACCACCTGCGGGATCAAAGAAGGTCGTCCCGAAGTTGCGGTCCGTCAGCAGCATCGTGATCGCACCCGCCAGAACCGGAAGGCTCAGCAGGATCAGCCAGCCGGTGACGAAGATCGACCACGAAAAGAGCGGCACCTTGAACAGGCTCATGCCCGGCGCGCGCATATTGAGGAACGTCGTGATGATGTTGATCGCGCCGAGGATCGAGCTGGCGCCCGAGACGTGTACGGCAAAGATCGCGAGGTCCATCGAGATGCCCGGCGAACTGGTCGACAGCGGCGGATAGAGAACCCAGCCCACCCCGGCACCCAGCGCGCCATTGCTGCCACCCGGCGTCAGCATCGAGGCCACGCCCAGCGACGTGCCGGCAACGTAGAGCCAGTAGCTGAGGTTGTTCAGCCGCGGGAACGCCATATCGGGCGCGCCGATCTGCAGCGGCATGAAGTAGTTGCCGAAACCGCCGAAGAGGGCGGGAATCACCACGAAGAACATCATCAGCACGCCGTGATACGTGATCATCACGTTCCACAGGTGGCCGTCAGGCGTACAGGTCGCGGCGGCATCCGCGATGAAACGCGCGCCTTCCTGGCACATGTACTGAACGCCCGGCTCCATGAGCTCGAGACGCATGTAGATGGTGAAAAGAACCGATAGCAGGCCGACAAGCGCCGACGTGATCAGGTAAAGGATACCGATATCCTTGTGGTTCGTGGACATGAACCACCGTGTGAAGAACCCGCGTTCATCCTGGTGGTCGTGGCCATGAATGGCTGCATCTGCCATATGTGCCTCCTGCTGGAATGGGTCCGGCCGCGCACCGCAATAGGCGCATTGCAGCCGGGAATGCTGACGCCCGTTTTAATGCGCGATGCTGGGGGCGGCAACGCCCTAGGTGGTGATCTTGCAAATTAAATTGTCGCACCCCCATTCGATTGGCGGGCTGCAAAATGCACTTTCTGCAGGCGTCGTTCGCCTTCTTCAGCGCACGTTCGCGCATGGGCCGCAGCCCTCGTGCCGGATGTCGCAGACAGCGTCACAGCAGCGCCGTTCTGCGTGGCGCGGCTTGCTTCGCTAGGGCGGGTGACAAAAACCTGCGCCGTTTCTTTCGTGTGTTTGGCTATCCCAACTGCCAGTAAATACAGGGTATCGGACGGCGCCCGGTCCAATCCGGGCCGGGGTTACTCCAAAAAACTCACCAAAAAAATGCGGCGCGCGGGAACTGATCTCGATCAGTGTGTGTTGTGACCCCAAGCGACGCAGCGCCTTGCACCACCGCAGGGAACGCGTTGTCTGAAAAGTAATTAGGAGTTTGAAATGACCAACTTTCGCAAGCTGACCACCGCCGCCGCCGCCCTGACCGTGGGTACCCTGATGTCGACCGGCGCGATGGCGATGACATGTGGCGAGTACAACGCAATGGCCGCCGAGGACCAGCTGTCGGCACGCGCCGAGATGGGCCGCGAAGGCGCCCGCGACATGGCGACCGGCGAAGACTCGACCGAAGCAGGCGTCGCGACCGAGCAAGCCAACGACGATGGCACCAAGAATGACGACGCCGGCAAAGAAGGCCGCGACGACATGGCGCGCGGTGATGACGAAGCTTATGCAGCCTCGATCGTTGAGCACTGCAAAGGCGGCGACGACCTGATGGTCAAGGATGCGATGCACCCGACCGCAGGCTAAACTGTCAGCAGGCTAATCGAGGCCCGCGATCCCACCCGGATCGCGGGCTTTTTGCTGCGCGGCTCGACCACACGCGCGCGGTCAGTCGCCGAATATCTCTGCGAATCTCTTGCGCAGGGCGACATCGACATCGGCCATTGTGACTGGCAGGCCCAAGTCAACGAGGCTGGTCACGCCGTGCTGCGCGATGCCGCAAGGCACGATCCCGCTGAAATGCTCCAGATCCGGCTCGACGTTGATCGAAATGCCGTGAAAGCTGATCCATTTGCGCAGGCGCACACCGATCGCGGCGATTTTGTCCTCGGGTGGGATGCCGTCGGGGCCAAGCGGCTTGTCCTCCCGCGTTACCCAGACACCGACGCGACCATCCCGCAACTCGCCTTTCACGTTGAACTCGTCCAGCACCGCGATCACCCACGCTTCCAGTTGCGCGACGAAGGCACGTACGTCGCGTCCTCGCATGCCGACGTTCAGCATAACGTAAATCACACGCTGGCCGGGGCCGTGATAGGTGTATTGGCCGCCGCGCCGTGCATCATGCACAGGGAATCGGTTCGGCGTCAGCAGATCCTCGGGCCGCGCCGAGGTGCCCGAAGTATAGAGTGGCGGATGCTCCAGCAGCCAGATCAGCTCGGGCGCGGTGCCGGCCGCGATCTCGGCCACGCGAGCCTCCATCTCGGCAACGGCGTCTTCATAGCCTGTAAGGCCCGGCGATATTTTCCACTCTATCATGGGCGGCGTGATACCCCAGCGCAGCACGATGGAAAAGCGCCGGATGCGACGCGAGCGCGCTCTTTGCCGAAGCGGGGAATTTGCTCTTCACAAACCTGTCCAGAGGCGCTAAACGCCGGGACACACCATGACAGTGCGGTCGTGGCGGAATGGTAGACGCGCAGCGTTGAGGTCGCTGTGGGGTAAAACCCGTGGAAGTTCGAGTCTTCTCGACCGCACCAATGGTGAATTTGGCTTTGCAAAATTCACCTCCTCAAACCGACCCCAAGCATGCACGACCAGCGGCAGGCGCTTTGCGCAGTGAAATGCCGTGAGCGGATTCTCACCAGCACCTCTCTCTATTTCCTCCCTTGTGGCGCACCTGTCTCCATCGCTAAGCATGCGGGCCTGTCATGGCCGCGAGGAAAGCTGCCGCATATGCGCATCTCCGTCATCATCTCGGCCCTCGTCGCCGTCCTCGTGGGTTTCGGCGGCTCGGTCGCCATTATTCTGTCCGCGGCGGATGCGCTGGGCGCTAGCGAGGGGCAGAAGGCGACCTGGGTCACGGTCCTTTGCCTGTCGATGATGGCGACCACGGCGATTCTCAGCATTCGCCATCGCCTGCCAATCGTCACCGCCTGGTCCACGCCCGGCGCTGCCGTGCTGGCCGGAGTTACGGCGACCTCAATGGAGGTGGCGGCGGGCGCCTTCGTCATCGCGGCGCTCATGCTGATCGCGACCGGCCTCATCCCCGCGCTTGAGCGCGCGGTGGCGCGCATACCGGGCGAGGTGGCCTCGGCCATGCTGGCCGGAGTCCTTTTCAGCTTCGTCGCGCAGGCCGCGCGGGTCATCCCGGGGGCGGAGGCGCTGGTGCTGCCGCTTCTCGCACTTTTCTTTGTGGTGCGCGCCTTCTCTCCGATCTGGGCCGTGCTGGCGGTGCTGGCGGTCGGCGTGCCGTTGGCGATCGGCCTCGGTATGGCGCAACCGGTCTGGCAGGGTGGGCTGCCGCCCATGGCGCTGATCAGGCCCGAATGGAACGCAGGCGCGGTGCTTGGCGTCGCGATCCCGCTCTATCTGGTGACGATGGCGTCGCAGAACCTGCCGGGCTTTGCGGTCTTGCGCGCGGCAGGCTATCCGGTGCCGGGGCGCTCGATCCTGACGGTGACGGGCCTCGCCTCGCTCGTCTCGGCGGCGTGGGGCGCGCACAGTATTAACCTGGCCGCTATTACCGCATCCATCTGCACCGGGCCGGACGCGCATCCCGATCCCGCGAAGCGCTGGCTGACCGGCCCGGTCTATGCGGCGGGCTATACGGCCATTGCGGTGGTGGCGATGCCGCTCGTGCTCCTCTTCGCCAGCTTTCCGCCCGCCCTCATTGCCGTGGTCGCGGGCGCCGCGCTGCTTGGTCCCTTCATCGGATCACTCAGCGGGGCGCTGGCCAGTGGCCGACATGCCGCGCCCGCCGCCGTCACATTCGTCGTGACGGCCTCCGGCCTCAGCCTGATGGGCGTCGGGGCTGCCTTCTGGGGGTTGGTCGCAGGGCTTGGTCTGGTCGCGGTCGAGGCCGCGCGGGACCGTCTTCGCCGGGGCTGAATGCTGCCAAGACTCCGCTTGCGCCGGGGCGCCCGCACCCCTAGAAAGCCTTTGATTTTGACCGCCGCGGACGCCTCCGCGGCCCGAATGCAATGGATAAGGACGAACAATGCAGGTCACCGAGACCCAGAACGAAGGCCTCAAGCGCGCCTACACGATGCTCCTCACCGCTCAGGAGCTGGACGCCAAGGTCATGGACAAGCTGAAAGAAGCGCAGCCCGACGTCGAGATGAAGGGCTTTCGCAAGGGCAAGGTGCCGCTGGCCCTGCTCAAGAAGAACTTCGGCCAGCGCGTGCTGGGCGAGGCCATGCAAGAGGCCGTCGATGACGCCATGAAGGCGCATTTCGCCGAAGCAGGCGTGCGCCCCGCCGCCGAGCCGGCGATGAAGATGACCAACGAGGATTGGAAAGAGGGCGACGACGTCGAGGTCGAGATGTCCTACGAGGCGCTGCCCGAGATCCCCGAACTGGACCTTGGCAAGATCAAGCTGGAGCGTCTGAAGGTCGTTCCCGATGATGCCGCTGTCGATGAGGCGCTCAAGAACCTCGCGTCGAACGCGCAGGATTTCGAGGACCGCAAGAAAGGCTCCAAGGCCAAGGACGGCGATCAGATCACGATGGATTTCGTCGGCAAGGTCGATGGCGAAGCCTTTGACGGCGGCTCGGCCGAGGATTACCCGCTGGTTCTGGGCTCGAACAGCTTCATCCCCGGCTTCGAAGAGCAGTTGGTGGGCGTGAAGGCCGATGAGGAAAAGGACGTCACCGTCAACTTCCCCGAGGACTACCAGGCCGAGCACCTGGCCGGCAAAGAGGCTGTCTTCAGCTGCACCATCAAGGCCGTGAAGGCGCCCAAGGATGCCGAGATCGACGACGAGCTGGCCAAGAAATTCGGCGCCGAGGATCTCGATGCGCTGAAGGGTCAGATCCGCGAGCGGCTCGAGGCCGAGTATGGCAGCGCCGCCCGCGCCGTCATGAAGCGCGCCATGCTGGACGAGCTGGACAAGATGGTCAGCTTCGAGCTGCCGCCCTCGATGGTCGAGCAGGAAGCCAAGCAGATCGCGCATCAGCTGTGGCATGACGACAATCCCGACGTTCAGGGCCACGATCACCCCGAGATCGAGACCACGGACGAGCACAACAAGCTGGCCGAGCGCCGCGTGCGTCTGGGCCTTCTGCTGGCCGAACTGGGCCAGCGCGCCGAGATCCAGGTGACCGATCAGGAAATGACGCAAGCCATCATGGAGCAGGCCCGCCAGTATCCGGGCCAAGAGCGTCAGTTCTTCGAGTTCATCCAGCAGAACCAGCAGATGCAGCAGCAGATGCGCGCGCCGATCTTCGAGGACAAGGTCATCGACTACGTCGCCGAGCAGGCGAAGGTGACCGAGAAAGAGGTCACCAAGGCCGAGCTGGAGAGAGAGATCGAGAAGCTGGACGACGAGGCGTAAGCGCCTCTCGAGTCAGCGGGAATTCGAAAGGGCGGGTCGCTGGATCCGCCCTTATTTCGTTAAGGGATGAAGCCTGCGGCGAATATCGGCTTCGAGCCCGTACTTTACGATGCCGCAAATTGCGTAAACGGTGGCTTTCAACTCTAAGCGGGTGTCGAATCTGTGAGCGTATTACCTTAACAAATCGCGCGCATTCTTACATGGTATTGATGATCCGCTTGCATTTGTAGGAAACGAAAACCGCTTGCTTGCTAATTATACATCATGGAAATTGATCAGTCCTTGGGCTGACCGTTTTCTTTTCGCTCTTCCTCGTCCTCGTCTATGAGAAGCCATTCAATGAAATCCATCGCGTAAGCTGTAATCGCTAGCGCCATCAATCCAAAAAGCAGCAGATCTATCAAAAGCGATGTGCGGCGGTTCTGCTCATAGAGGGTTTCTACACGATCTTTTTGAAATTGACCGGCGTTCTGATCAAGCGGTAGGTCTTTGAGTATCGAAGCGTTAAGGCCAAGATTTAGCCGTTCCCCCAACAGCATCAGTGCCATAAGGCCAATCATGATCACGAAGCCGATAGGCAGCACATCTTTCTGCAGCTTGGTAAAGGCTTTGGGTTGGCTTGCACGTATGCCATACAGGCCAGTGAAAATAGTCACCGCCGCACCGCCGAACCACAAAAAGTAGGTCGGTATGAACTGCATAAATGTATAGTTCTCTAACTCCATAAGACACCTAGCCTTCTTCACCTGTTGCGATCAAATTGCGCGCCGACTTCTTCATCGGTCGGATCGCAGTCGAGATCGCAGAGCATCAACACAGGCTGTTTATTTGATGTCTGCAGAAATTTGAATGTGCTTTCTACGGGCATATGTGGATGCGAATTCTAAAGGGTATTGGGAAAGCCAAAGCAGACATTGGCGCAGCTGCAGCGAAAGCCCGCTTAGTCCGCAAAGCTGACATGGGACGATAGGGATCACACTACGACGTGCAATTATGTCCCAAAGCTCTTCAATCGCTCGCCTATGTCCAGCCGTCATGGCCGTATCGCTTGGCGCGTCCACTACTCCCGCACGCCGGAAAACCGCGCTTGCCAGCCTTCGCGCTGCTCATCGGTGATCTTGGCAAAGGCCACGTCCGGCACGGTGAATGCGTGGCCCGGCTGCAGGACCTCTAGCGCCGCGCGCACGTCATCGGGCCAGCTGTCATCCTCGGTCTGCATCGCCTTCAGCATGTCCGCCGCCGCATCCGGCACGAAGGGCGCGCTCAGCACGCCGTAGAGGCGCACGAGGTTCAGCGCCAGGCGGATCTGCGCGGCCGCCTTGTCGGGGTCGGTCTTGAAGATGGTCCACGGCGCGACCGATTGCAGATACTCATTGCCGGCCACCCAGATGCCGCGCAGCTCGGCGGCGGATTTGCGCACCTCCATCGCCTCCATGCAGCGCTCATAGGCGCGCACGCGGGCGGTGATGTTCTCGATCAGTGCCTCTTCCTCGGGGCCAAAGTCGCCGGCTTCCGGCACCGCCTCGCCGAATTTCGAGCGGCAGAACTTGGTCACGCGGCTGACGAAATTGCCCAGCACGTCGGCCAGATCCTTGTTCACCGAGCTTTGGAAATTCTCCCATGTGAACTCGGCATCCGAACTTTCGGGCGCGTGGCTCAGCAGCCACCAGCGCCAGTAATCCGGCGGCAGGATATCCAGCGCCTGATCCATGAAGACGCCGCGGCCCTGGGACGTGCTGAACTGCCCGCCATCGTAATTGAGGTAGTTGAACGACTTGATGTAATCGACCAACTTCCACGGCTCACCTGACCCGAGGATGGTCGCCGGAAAGCTGAGCGTGTGGAAGGGCACGTTATCCTTGCCCATGAACTGCGTATAGCGCACGTCATCCGCGCCCTTGTCGGTGCGCCACCAGCGCTCCCATGCCTCGTCGTCAAGGCCATGCGCCTCGGCCCACTCGCCAGCGCAGGCGATGTATTCAATCGGCGCGTCGAACCAGACGTAGAAGACCTTGCCCTCCATGCCCGGCCAATCCTCAGTGCCGCGCTTGACCGGAATACCCCAATGCAGATCGCGGGTGATGCCGCGATCCTGCAGGCCGTCGCCATCATTCAGCCATTTGCGCGCGATGGACGTGGTGAGGATGGGCCAATCCGCCTTCTCGTCGATCCAGGCGTTTAGCTGACTCCGCATGCCCGACTGCATCAGATAAAGGTGTTTCGTCTCGCGCACTTCCAGATCGGTCGAGCCGGAAATGGCGCTGCGCGGATCGATCAGGTCCGTGGGGTCGAGCTGCTTGGTGCAATTCTCGCATTGATCGCCGCGGGCTTTGTCGTATCCGCAGTTGGGGCAGGTGCCCTCGATGTAGCGGTCGGGCAGAAAACGCTCGTCGGCGATGGAATAGACCTGCTTTTCGCTGACTTCGCGGATCAGCCCCTGATCGGCGAGGCGGCCCGCGAAATGTTGGGTCAGCGCATGGTTCTGCTTGCTCGACGAGCGTCCGAAATGATCGAAGCTGAGGCGAAAGCCGCGCGCGATCTCGGCCTGAACGCCGTGCATTTCGGCACAGTACTGATCGACGGGCTTGCCGGCCTTCTTGGCGGCCAGCTCGGCCGGCGTGCCATGCTCATCGGTGGCGCAAAGGAACATCACTTCGTGCCCGCGCCCCCGCAGATAGCGCGCATAGAGGTCCGCTGGCAGCTGGCTGCCCACGAGATTGCCCAGATGCTTGATCCCGTTGATATAGGGAATTGCCGATGTGATCAGATGCCGTGCCATGCCGCGCCTCGCTTGATGCCTTGGCGCCCGCTTTAGCGCAGCGGCGCAGTCATGGCCAGAGGATCGCGGCGCGCCCTCTCAGCCCTTGTCGCGAAAGCGTTGCGTCAGGCGGCCCACGATGAACGAGGTGCGCGGGCTCCAGACATAGCGCGTGCGCGCGGTCTTGGTAGGGCGCACCCGCATGCGTGTCAGACCGAAGATCACCAGCACGATATGCGCCGCCGCGATCATGATGAACATGGCCGAGGGGCCGTAGCCCTGGATCAGCTTGGATGCCACGAGAGGCGCGGCAATGGCGCCCAGCGCGTAAAAGAACATCAGCGCCGCGGACAGCTCGACGCGCTGCTCGGATGTCGCGAAGTCATTGGCATGGGCTGCCGAGACTGAGTAAATCGGAAACGAGGTCAGGCCAAAGAAGAACGCGGTCAGCATCACCCCATTGGCCGACAGCGCGCCGAGATAGGCGGTCACGATGCAGCTGATAACCGCGGCGATGGACAATCCGATCAGAACGTGGCGCCGGTCGTACTTGTCCGCCAGCCAGCCCACCGGAAACTGCGCGAGCGCACCGCCCAACACGAAGGCGGCCAGAAACCATGCGATCTGCTCGATCGCCAATCCCACTTGCTGGCCATAAAGCGGTCCGACCATGCGGAAGGTCGCACTGCTCAGCGCGGCCGTGACCACGCCCGCCGCCGCAAGGGGCGAGCAGGCGATGGCCAGCATGGGGCGCAGGCGCGGCGCGCTTGGCGTCTCGGGCTGCTCGGCCCGCGTCAGCGTGATGGGCAAAAGGGCCGCACAGCAGATAAGCGCTAGGATGTTGTACGAGACATAAGAGGCCGGCTCGAGCACCGAGATCAACATCTGCGCAAAAAGCGACGCGCCCATATCGGCCACGCGGTAGACCCCCATGGCGCGCCCGCGCGTGGCGTTCGTGACCTTGGCCTGCAGCCAGGCCTCCAGCACGGTATAGCATCCGGCCACACACAGCCCCATCGCCACGCGCATCAACGCCCAGGCATAGGCGTCGATCACCATCATATGCCCGATCAGCGACATCGCCCCGGCGGCGGTAAAGGCGGCAAAGGCGCGGCTGTGCCCGACACTGCCCATCAGCCGCGGCGCCCACCAGCAGCCGATGAAAAAGCCCAGAAAATGCGCCGAGCCCAGAAGGCCGATCTCGGAGGTCGTAAAATTCAGTGCGAGCCCGCTCAGCGCATCGAGCGGCCCCAGCCCGCCCGACGCCAGTTGCATCAGGATGACCGACAGGAAAAGCGCGGCAAAGGAAATGACGATGCGCATGGCCATGCTCCCTCTTGCCCGGCTGCCCCCGCCTAGCTGCTCATAGCTGGCCGGCCTTGCCAAGCCCTTGGCATCTTCTTGCCCTAAATATCCCCGCCGGAGGCCGGAAAACGAAGTTTTCCGATCCCGCCTGCGCGCAGGCGGTCAGCGCCCGGTCAGGTCGCCAGCGCCTCCATGCGCAGCGGACCGGGCTGACCCGATGCAGGCGCGCTCAGCCGCCAGCAGGCGGGTGGCGCTGTGCGTGCGCGCAATCGTGTCAAGGTCCAGCAATGCGCGCCGGGCGTATGCGCGGGGGCGATATGCCAACGCGTCTCGATACCGGGCGCGCCCCCGGCGCCGGGAGTCAGGATCAGGCCCAGCGGCGCGCCCATCTTCATCGCTGCGCCCGCCTCGGCGGCCAGATGCAGGCGGCGCACCGGCGTCAGGCCGGGCGGGCCGGGCAGATCGGCGATCACCAGCGGGGCCGCGCCGCTGCGCAGCGCCTCCTCCAGCGTCCAGAGCGTATCGGCGGGCCGCTCAGGCGCGATCCAGATGAACCGCTCGGGCCCGGCAAAGGCCGCCATGCCATCGGGGTTGAGGGCGCCCGCCTGCCAAGGCGGCGCGATCCACATGACTGGCCCCCGTGTTGCGGCGGCGATCAGCATCGCCATCATGTGCCGCGCCGGTCCGCAGATCTCATGCAGCCGCGCCAGTGGCAGGGCGATATCGCCCAGAACGGGCAAGGACGCATGGCCCCTCTTGGGGTCGAGATTCGGCAGGACTGACATGGAGCCAAGATAAAATGTTCTCCCTATGTTCTCAATCCGTATTTTGCACGTGACCTCGCGCCCAAGCACGTTACCTTGCCAGCCAAAAGCGCAAAGGAAATCCGCCTGATGAAGATGAACCCGCTTGGCCGCACCGGCCTGATGGTCACAGAGATCTGCCTTGGCACGATGACTTGGGGCAGCCAGAACACCGAGGCCGAGGGCCACGCCCAGATCGATCGCGCGCTGGAGCGCGGTGTGAACTTTGTCGACACCGCCGAGATGTATCCGACCCAGCCCAAGATCGCCGAAACCCAAGGCCGCACCGAAGAGATCATCGGCACGTGGCTTGCAAAAACGGGCCGCCGCAAGGACATGATCCTCGCCAGCAAGGTGTCGGGCAAGGGCCTGATGCATGTGCGCGGCGGCGCGCCCATTACGGCGGCCAGCATCCGCGAGGCGGTCGAAGGCTCGCTCAAGCGGCTTCAGACCGATCACATTGACCTCTACCAGTTCCACTGGCCCAATCGCGGCAGCTACATGTTCCGCCAGAACTGGCGCTATGATCCCTCCGGCCAGGACACTGCCGAGGTTCTGGACAACATGAACGAGACGCTCGAGGCGATCCACGCCGAGGTGCAGCGCGGCACGATCGGCCATTTCGGCCTTTCGAACGAGAGTGCCTGGGGCACGATGAAATTCCTGCAGATGGCCGAGGCGAACGGCTGGCCGCGCGTCGCCAGCGTGCAGAACGAATATTCGCTTCTGTGCCGCCTCTATGACACCGACATGGCCGAGGTGACGGCGCATGAGGATGTGGGCCTTCTGGCTTTCACCCCTCTGGCGGCGGGCCTTCTGAGCGGCAAATACCAAAGCGGCGCCGCGCTGCCCGAAGGATCGCGCAAGTCGATCACCTCGGATCTGGGCGGGCGCATCGCGCCGCGCGTCTGGTCGGCGACGCAGGCCTATCTCGATATCGCTGAGCGCCACGGGCTGGACCCGTCGACCATGGCGCTGGCCTGGACGCTCACCCGGCCTTTCATGACCGCCTGCATCATCGGTGCGACCAATCTGGAGCAGTTGGATCTGGCGCTGGATGCGGCTGACCTGACGTTGTCCGATGCGGTACTGGAAGAGATCGAGCAGGCGCATCACGCGCACCCCATGCCCTTCTAGGGCGCTACATCTCGGCCGCGAGACCCCGCAGATACTCGGGCATCTCGCGGTCGGCCACCGATGCCTCGCGCAGAAGGTGGTCGAAATGCCCGGTCAGGGCCTGCACCCGCTCGGTATCGCGAAAGGCCATGTAATTGCGCCCGATATAAACCACGGCCAGCAGCGGCCCGAAGATGGTCACAGGGGCCGAGTAGATGCGCCGCGCGTCGAAGAGCGACAGGCGCAGGCGCGGATAGAGCGCCTCGGTCACCTCGATCAATTTTTCCACCTGCGCGCGCCGTACGGGCAGGGGCAGACCCCGGTAATACCCCTCGCCGCGCGCGAAACTGTGCATCTCATATAAAGGTAGCGCGATCTCGTAATCCGACTGCGCGCCCCGCATCCATTCCAGCCTGTCCTCGGACGCGCCGATCACCTGATCGGTGCTACGGCCCAGATGGGGCTCGTATTCCCATTCCAGCATTGCCCGCGTTTTCAGCATATCGGGCAGCGCGGCGGGGACGTGGCGGATCTTGTAGCCTGCCGCCTCCTTGTGCCACTCGAAGATCTGCGCATCGACCAGCGCGCGGGGCGCCTCGGTCAGTGACAGTGAGTTGGCGAGGATATCCGCCGCCGTCTCGGGCCGGTCGGTGAGACCGAGGAGCCAATCGGCGGAAATCCCGAGGCTGCGCGCGCATTCGCCCACCACCTGCGCATTTGGCAGGCGTGCGCCGGTCCCGGCCAGCAATTGCGACACGGTCGAGCGATCGACGCCGATCGCGCGGGCCAGCGCGCTTTGACTGATGCGGCGCGTGCCCATCGCCTCGGCAAGGCGCGAGCGAAAGAGAGCGGCGCGGGCGCGCTTGTCTGTTTTTGCCATCATTGCTGATAATTATCACCAATGCGGCAGAATGTTAACTACATACTGAATGGGCAGTCCATGCGGCGCGGGTTACCTCTGGCCCCATCAACACCCTGAAATTTAACGGAGGATTTATGGAACGGCCCCGCCGCACCTTGGTCAAGGCAGTCATCTGGAACGTCAACGGCCTCTTGGTCATGAGCCTTGTCGGATACATCATGACCGGTTCGGTCAGCGCGGGCGGCGTGATGGCAGTGATCAACACGGCAATCGGCCTCAGCCTCTACTTCCTTTACGAACGGATCTGGTCGCGCATCTCTTGGGGGCGCGTCGATGCGCAGGCCTGAATGGCCCACCGTGGCGCTGATGATCGCCACCTACGCGCTTTGGGCGCTGGCCACGACATGGGCCGCGGCGCTGTGGCTGCCCCTTAGCGTAGTCCTTGCCGCGCTGGCCATCGCGCAGCACAGCTCGCTCAGCCATGAGGCGCTGCATGGCCATCCTTTTGCCGATGCGCGCGCAAATGCTGCGGCCATCTGGCCTGCGCTGGGCCTTTGGGTGCCTTACTACAGGTTCCGCGACACACATCTGGCGCATCACCGCGACGCGCTCTTGACCGATCCCTATGACGATCCCGAGAGCAATTATCTCGACCCGGTCGTCTGGGCGCGTTTGCCCCCTGTGCTGAAAGCCGCCTTGCGCTTCAACAACACGCTGCTGGGGCGTCTGATCATCGGGCCGGTCATCGGCATGGCCGTGTTCCTGCGCGCCGATTGGCGGGCCATCCGCGCGGGCGATGCGGGCATCCGGCGCGCCTGGGCACTGCACGGCCTTGCGGTGCTGCCGGTGCTGGCCTGGATCTGGGCCGCACCCATGCCGATCTGGGCGTATCTGATGGCCACCTACGGCGCCATGTCCCTGCTCAAGATCCGCACCTTTCTGGAGCACCGCGCACATGAGCGCGCGCGGGGCCGCAGCGTGGTGATCGAGGATCGCGGGCCGCTGGCTCTGCTCTTTCTCAACAACAATTACCACGCGGTGCATCACGCGCATCCGCAGGTGCCGTGGTATGAATTGCCGCGGGTCTATGCCCGGAACCGCGCGCATTACCTGCGGCGCAATGACGGCTATGTCTATTCCGGCTACGGCGCGATCTTCCGCGACTATTTCCTGCGCGCCAAGGACAGCGTGGCGCATCCGCTCTGGCCGCGCCCCTGAAATAGCGGCATGAGGGGGCATGCAAGCCTGGATCCTCCTCTCCATCGCCGCCGCCGCGTTTCAGACGTTGCGCTTCGTGCTGCAAAAACATCTGAGCATGGGCACGCTCTCGGTAGGCGGCGCCACCTTCGCGCGCTTCGCCTATTCGATGCCCTTCGTGCTGGTACTGGCGGCGCTCTATCTTTGGCACAGGGGCGGCGGCATGCCCGCGCTCGGCCCGATGTTCTGGCCTTACGCGCTGTCGGGCGGGCTGGCGCAGATCCTTGCCACATGGTGCATGGTCGCGCTTTTCGCCGCGCGCAACTTCGCGGTGGGCATCACCTTCAAGAAGACCGAGACGGTGCAGACCGCCCTGATCGGCCTGATCGTGCTGGGCGACCGGGTGAGCGCGGCGGGCATGGCGGCCATCGTCCTCGGCCTTGTCGGTGTGGTGATCCTGTCGGGTGGCGCCGGGGCGGATCGCTGGCGCATCTTCAACCGCGCGGCGGCGCTGGGCCTGATCGCGGGTGCGCTCTTTGCCGTGTCGGCGGTGGGCTATCGCGGGGCGACGTTGCAGGTCAGCTCGGATGATGCGCTGATGCGCGCGCTGGTCACCTTGGCCGCTGTCACTACGTCACAGGCGCTGGCGATGGCTGCATGGCTGCGCTGGCGCGAGGGTGGCGAGATCGGGCGCGTCATTGCCGCGCGCCGCACCGCCGTATGGATGGGGCTGACCGGCCTCGGCGGGAGCCTGTGCTGGTTCACCGCCTTCACGCTTCAGAACGCGGCCTATGTCTTTGCGGTGGGGCAGGTCGAGGTGATCTTTTCGCTGATCGCGGCGCGGCTCTTCTTCGGAGAGCGTATCACGCGGCGCGAGGGCGCAGGCGTCGCACTGGTCACGGCATCCGTGATTGCAGTGGGCCTCTTCCGCTGAGGCGCAGAAAGAGGCTTTCTTCGTCGTCGTTGCGAAAGAACGGGACCGAAGCGGGCGGCGCCGGATCATGCGCGCGCGCCGCGACCTCGGCCAGAACCACCTCGGTGATGAACGGCAGATCGAAGCGGCGCGCCTCGGGCAGGGGCACCCATTGCAGGTGGCTCAGCTCGTCCGTGGCGGCGCTGAAGTCGTCGGGATCTCCGACAATATGGTCCGCATCGATCAGGAAAAAGCGCGCATCGAACCGGCGGGGCCGCCCCGGCGGCGTGATGGCGCGAAAGACGAATTGCAGCGCGCCCGCATCCGGCAGATGACCGCGCGCGGCAAAGCTGGCCCAATCGGGCGGGACCGCGCCCGTCCAGGTGCCGGAGCGCCCGATGATGAGGCCAGCCTCCTCCCACAGCTCGCGGATGGCAGCGGCGGCGAGGGCATGGCCCAGATCCGGCGCGCAATCCTCGCAGAGGCGCTGGGCGCAGATATCGGGCAGGGCACCGGCCAGAGGAACGGTGGCGTCATCCGGATCGATCGCGCCGCCGGGAAAGACGAATTTCGACGGCATGAAGGCCGCCGATGCGCCGCGCTGACCCATCAAGACGCTGGGCGCCGGTCCGTCCTTGCGCAGGACGATCACGGTGGCGGCATTGCGAATGGGGGCGTCGGGCGGGGTCATCGCGGCTTAGGGCTGGGCGCCGAAGCCGTGCATGTGGCGCGCCCATTGAAAGGCGACAATCGCGCCCTTCAGCCGTGGCAGAAGGTAGAGAGACAGCCCCGCGCATCCGACGGCGAAGATGGTAAAGAGAAGCATCGGCTCGGGGCGGAACTGCACGAAGGCGATATGCAGCGCAGGCGCCATGATATGGCCGACGATCAGGATTGTCAGATAGGCCGGGCCGTCATCGGCGCGCTGATGCGACAGATCCTCGCGGCAGACGGGGCAAGCCTCGCGCACCTTGAGATAGCTTTTCATCAGCGGACCGGACCCGCAATTGGGGCATTTGCGGCGAAACCCTTTGCGCAGCGCGGGCCAAAGCAGCCGCTCGTCCGTGGAGGCTGCATCTGCGGTGCCGGGTGCCGCGCCACTCTCCGCCATTTCATTCGCCATATCGTCACCTTGATACTCATCGCGCGCACCAGGACAGGAGCGCCATCGGGGCAACTTGATATAAGAGGAGGCAAATTGGAAGGGCTGCGGCGCAGGCGCGGGCGATGTCGCGCGCATTTGCCGCGTCTGGCCGCGCGGGGGCTGCATTGCGTCAGGCCGCGGGACGCGCCCCGACGGTGACAGTGTTGCGCCCGCGCGCCTTGGCACGGTAGAGCGCGCGATCGGCCTCCTCCAGCAGGGCGTCCACATGCGCGGCGGCGCGCCGCTCGGTCGGCTGGGGCTGGCCCATGGCGACACCGATGCTGACCGTGACATGGGCCGGCTCGGGTTGTCCGCGCAGGGCGATGCCGGCCTCGCCGATCCGGCGGCACAGCCTGTCGGCGGCGCGCCGGGCCTCGGTGCCGTCGGCGCCGGGCATGACGATCAGAAATTCCTCGCCGCCGATGCGCGCGACCAGATCGCATTCGCGCAGGCTGCTGCCCAACAGGTCGGCGACATGGCACAGCACCCGGTCGCCGGCGGCGTGGCCCAACCGGTCGTTGATCTGCTTGAAATGATCGAGATCGGCCAGCATCACCGCAAAGCCCGGCCCCGCACCCTCTTCGGCCAAGGCCAGCCCTTTGAGAAACGGCATGGCAAAGCGGCGGTTGTAAAGCCCGGTCAGCGGATCGATCATCGCGGCGCGCAGCCCGTCATGCAGGCGCGCACGCAGGTGGTCGACGGATTGCTTGCGCTGGATCTGGCGGTCGAGGCGCAGCATCAGCTCGGCCAGGTCTGCGGAGCCAGCAATAACGTCGCTGGCCCCCATATCCAGAAGGCTGGCGGCAAGGCTCCGCCCCTCGTCGGGCAGAAGACAGACGATGCGGCCATGGCGCGCCTCGGGCGATGTGCGCAACTCGGCCATGACCTCAAGCGCGCGATCCTCGGACATGGCGGGGAACATCAGGACGAACACATCCGCCGCTGGCGCGCCCGGTGCGCCGGTGATTGGCCCGCCAGTGGGCAGCGCGGTAATCTGGTGGCGGCAGGCGCTGCGCAGACGGGTGCGCAGGGCCATCGCCTCGGTCATCTGAACACCAAGTATGGTGATGCGACCGGGACGCAAGGCCATGGCCTGCGCCTCGCCAAAGCCGACGGCGCGGTCGGGGCCTGCGTTGAGGCGCATGTCCTGCAGGGCCAGGTGCTGACGCAGCAGCCCGCGCAGACGGGCGAGCATGATCCGTTCGTCTATGGGCTGGGTGATGACGTCATCCGCCCCCGCCCGCAGCGCCGCGATGCGCGCCGCGCCGGTATCTTCGGGCAAAAGCGCCACGATGGGAGCCGCCGCCAGGTCGGGCCGCGCGCGTAGGGCGGCGATCAACTCGGCCGGGCTCATGTCGCTGAGCGCCGCGCCCAGGATGATCAGGTCGGGCTGCACGTCGCGCAGAGCCGCCATCGCGGCCCGTCCACTGGACGCCTGATGCACCTCGAAATGCGCTGCCGAAAGTTTCACCTTCAGCACGATCCGGTTGGTCGCCACCGCGTCCACGATCAAAATTTTGCCTGACATGGGCGAACGCCTTTCTGACTTGCCCTATTCTCAAGCTCGACTATCCATGCCAGAAGTTAAGAAAACCTTTCCGAGAATTTTACCTCTATGAATTATACGCGGGAATCCGCCGAAACAGTCGCTCTGAAATGCCTTGGGTGGCTGATCTCAAATGACGAGTTGATGCCTGTTTTCATGGGCGCAACCGGCGCGGGCGAGGATGATCTGCGCCGCGGCGCCGCCGACCCGGAGTTCTTGGGCGCGGTTCTGGATTTTCTGACGATGAATGATGAATGGGTCGTTGATTTCTGCCGCGATGCCGGATTGCCCAACGACGCGCCGCTGCAAGCGCGCGCGATGCTGCCCGGCGGGCAGGTGGAGCATTGGACATGAGCGCTACTATCACGGGCATCATCTTCGACAAGGACGGCACGCTTTTCGACTTTCACACAACTTGGTCCGTCTGGACGCACGATTTGTTGCAGGATCTGGCGCGCACACATGACGGTAACGCCGAGGCGCTGGCCCGCGCCATCGAATTTGATCTGGCCGCCTGCCGCTTTCTGCCCACAAGTCCGATTATAGCCGCAACCAACCGTGAAGGCGCCGAAGCGCTGGCGGCGGCGCTGCCGGGCGCAAATGCGGACGACATCGAGGAGCATATGCGCCAAAGCTCGGGCGCGGCGCCGTTGCGTCCGCCCGTTCCGCTGGATCCGTTTCTGACAGGGCTCGCGGGACGGGGTCTGAAGCTGGGCGTTGTGACCAACGACACGGATCACGGAGCGCGCGCGCATCTGACCAGCGCGGGCGTGCTGGACCATTTCGATTTCGTCGCCGGCTATGATAGCGGCCACGGCGCCAAACCTGCGCCCGATCCCTTGCTCGCCTTCGCGCGTCAGCACGCGCTCGACCCCGTGCAGTGCGTCATGGTGGGCGACAGCACACATGATTTGCGCGCGGGACGCGCGGCGGGCATGTGGACGCTGGGCGTCTTGACCGGTATGGCCGGGGCGGATGAGTTGGCGTCCCTGTCAGATGCCGTCCTGCCCGATATCGGACATATCCCCGCCTGGCTGGACAGGTGACGCGCCATCCAGCCTTCGGCCTCGCGCTGGCAAGTTTCGGGGCGCTGGTGCTGACGCCGGATGCGATGTTCCTGCGTCTGTCCGAGATGTCCGGCCCGCAAATGCTGGGCTGGCGTGGCATATTCATGGGACTGTCACTGACACTGATATGGGTTCTGACCAGCCGCACACGCCGCGCGGATCTGGCTCTTCTGACCAGCGGCGCAGGCCTTGCCATCGTGGCGTGCCAATTCTTCAACTCGTCCTTTTTCGCCCTCGGGATCGGCGCGGCGCCGGTGGCCATCGTACTCTTTGGTGTCGCCACTACGCCGATCTGGGCGGCGCTGCTGGCCTGGGCCTTTCTGGGTGAGAGGACGGCACGGGCGACCTGGATCACCATCGGCGTGGTCGCCATGGGCATCGGCATCGCTGTCCTCGGCGGCGAAGACATGAAGGGCACGCCGGGCGCCGTGCTGTTCGGAGCCTTTGCGGGCCTTGCCGTCGCGCTGATGCTGGCGGCGAATTTCGTCGTGCTGCGCGCGCGCCCCGCGCTGCCTATCCCGCTGCTGATAGGGCTTGGCGCGCTCTGTGCGGGGGTTGCCGGGGTGACAGCGACGGGGCCGGCACAGATGACGGATGGGAATGTCTGGGCCATTGCGATCACCGGCTGCATCATTTTGCCCGTCTCGTTCCTGTCGCTGTCCATCGCCTCGCGCTATACTGCGGCCGCGAATGTCAGCCTGCTCCTGCTGCTCGAGACTGTGCTGGGCCCGGCCTGGGTCTGGCTAGCGCTGGGCGAGGCGCTGACGCCTAGAATGTTGCTGGGCGGGGGCATTGTGGTGGTGGCCATCGCCACCTACCTGCTGCACGCGCGGCGCCAAGCGCGCCGGTATCGAGCAAAAACGACCTAAGCTGCCGCTAAGTGAACACTGCCGCGCCCCGCGCCATGCATCATGGAGGGCAACACGCGCGAAAGGACGCCCCATGGCAGAAGCACTCAAGCGCAAAGGGCGCAGCGGCGGGCGCGCGGGCAATACCGGGCGCCGCGGCACGGCGGTGATCGAACAGATGCCCTGGGCGCCGCCCCTCAACATCGACCGTCCGACCGAGCCGCTGGACGACGTTGGCGTCGCCGCGATCCACAACGGCGCGATGCGCATCCTCGAGGAGATCGGGATCGAGATCCTGAATGCTGAGGCGCTCGAGGTTTTCCGCGCCTCGACCGGCTGCACCATCGCGGGCACCAACCTGCGCATGGGGCGCGACTTCGTGATGGAGATGATCGCCCTCGCGCCAGAAAGCTGGACGATCACGCCGCGCAACCCGGACCGGCAAATCACCATGGGCGGGCGCCATCTCAATTTTGGCAACGTGTCATCGCCGCCCAGCTATTGGGACATGAAGCTGGGCCGCAAGGTGACCGGCACGCGCGAGATGTGCGCGAACCTTCTGAAGCTCAGCCAGTATTTCAACTGCATCCATTTCGTCGGCGGCTACCCGGTCGAGCCGCAGGATATCCACGCCTCGGTGCGCCATCTCGATGTGCTCTACGACAAGCTGACTCTGACCGACAAGGTGGCGCATGCCTACTCACTGGGCCGCGAGCGCGTCGAGGACGTGATGGAGATGGTGCGCATCGCGGGCGGGCTAAGCCATGCCGAGTTCGACGCAACCCCCCGCATGTATACCAACATCAACTCCACCTCGCCGCTCAAGCATGACGAGCCCATGCTGGACGGCTGGATGCGCCTCGCGCGGCGCGGGCAGGGGCTGGTGGTAACGCCCTTTACCCTGGCAGGCGCCATGGCGCCGGTGACGATGGCGGGCGCGGTGGCGCAATCGCTGGCCGAGGCGCTGGTGGCGGTGGTGCTGGCCCAACTGGTGCGCCCCGGCGCGCCCTGCGCCATCGGCACCTTCACCTCGAATGTCGACATGAAATCCGGCGCGCCCGCTTTCGGCACGCCCGAATACATGCGCGCGACGCAGATGACCGGCCAGCTTTGCCGTCTCTACAAGCTGCCCATGCGCGCCAGCGGCGTCTGCGCCGCCAACGTGCCCGACGCGCAGGCGACATGGGAGACGTCCAACAGCCTTTGGTCCGCCGTCCAGTCGGGCGCGCATATGGTCTATCACGCGGCGGGCTGGCTGGAGGGCGGACTGATCGCCAGCCCCGAGAAATTCGTGATGGATTGTGAGATCCTGCAGCATATCCAGCGTTACATGGACCCGAGCCTCACGGCCACCGGCCCCGACGAGATCGCCGTCGAGGCCATCGCCGAGGTCGGCAATCAGGGCCATTTCTTTGGCATCCAGCATACGCAGGACCGCTACGCCACCGCCTTCTACCAGCCATTCCTCAGCGATTGGCGCAATTTCGAGGCATGGGAGGCGGCGGGCGGCGTCTGGACCGCGCAGCGCGCGCATCAAGTGGTGCAGGATATTCTCGCCAGCTTTGAGGCCCCTCCGATGGAGGATGCCATTCGCGAAGAACTGGCCGATTTCGTCGCTCGGCGCAAATCAGAAGGCGGTGCGCCCACCGACTTCTGAGCACAGCCAAAAGGAGCGCGCTCCGCGCGCGCTGGCTTGGTGGGCGCGCTTGGCTTGCGCGATGCCTCGTGGCGAGCAGGGCGATGCTTGCAGATGTCGATTGAGTATTTTCGCCAAGATGAAGACTGGCTGCCGCGCTTCTTCATCTTGGTAGAAATACTCAAATCCGTCGCAGGCACTTGAGTGCCGTCAGGCATTCTTGTCGAGCGTGGCGCGGCAGGCGCGGTCGACGGCGGCGTGGAGGAGCACCGTGAAGACGGCCAGGACGATGAGGGCCGCGAACATCAGATCCGTTTTCGCGCGGCCATTGGCCAGCAGCATCAGGTAGCCAAGGCCCTTGGACGCGCCGACCCATTCGCCAATGATGGCCCCAATCGGGGCGTAGACTGCGGCTAGGCGCAGGCCCGAGGCGAAACCGGGCAGTGCGGCTGGAATGCGGATGTGGCGCATGATGCGCGCCGGGCTGGCCCCCATGAGGCGGGCCATGTCGATCCAGGATTGGGGCGTGCGCATGAGAGCGTCGAAAAAGGCCGAAGTGACCGGGAAATAGATGACAAGGAGGGTCATCACCACCTTCGATCCGATGCCGTAGCCGAACCAGAGCGTCAGGATAGGCGCCAGGGCAAAGACGGGCACCGCTTGTGAAAAGATCAGCATCGGCCGCACGAGGCTGCGCGCGATAGGAGAGGCGGCGAGGCCGATCGCCGTGAGCCCGCCGAAGAGTGCGCCTAGCGCCAGGCCCGCCAGAACTTCGGTCCCGGTGATCATGGTGTGATAAGCGATGAGCGCGCGGCTGTCCCACAGGGTTTCGGCAACCAGCGCGGGTCCGGGCAGGATGAAACGCGGCACGCCCGTCAGGATGACCAGCGCCTGCCAAGCTGCCAGCGCAACGAGGGCCGAGGCGGTGATGCTGGCTGCGCGGTTCATGAGGCGTCCCTTCCCGGGCCGCGCAGGGCGGCGAGAAGCGCGCCTTGCGCTTGTAGCGTATCGGCGTCGTCGACGGGCCGGGGCGGTGCGCCCGGCGGCACCCGCCAAGGCGTAAGCCCGGTCTCGCTCAGAATTTCGATGGCGGTGCCGAGGCGGGCCGCTTCGGCAGGATCATGCGTGACCATCAGCACCGTATGGCCGGTCAGCAATTCGGCGGTCAGGTCCTGCATTTGGGCCCGGGTGCGCGCATCCAGCGCCGAGAATGGCTCGTCCAGCAGGATGAGAGGCCGGTCCTCCATCAAGGTGCGAGCGAGGGCCGCGCGCTGGCGCTGACCGCCGGAGAGCTGACCGGGTTTCTTTTCCAAGTGTTCGCTGAGGCCTACCCGCTCGATCATCGCTATCGCGCGCTGCGGCTGCGCTGGATCGCCGCGCAGGCGGGCGCCGAGCATGACATTCTCGGTGACGCTCAGCCATGGCAGCAGCAGGTCGCTTTGCGACATTAGCGCGACGCGGCCCCTGAGAGGCGCGCCGTCGCTTATGGTAAGCGTTCCCGTCAACTCTGCCTCATCCGCGATCCCTGCAATCACACGCAGAAGGGTCGATTTTCCGATCCCGGACGGGCCAAGCAGGCATGTCCAGCTGCCGGGCGCGACCGTCAGCGCGATATGCGGCACCACAGGCGTGCCCGCGACCGAAACGCTGCCCGTCAGGGTGAGACCGGGCGCGCTCATTCTGGCAGAGCCATATCCCAGAAGCCGATCTCGAGCCGCGTGGCCGTGACGAACCGATGCGAGAGCTGCGGCCAGCGGGGGCTCTCCATGGGGCGGTCCCCCAATTGCCGGGTGACGGCGGCATCCAGAAGCGCGCCAACCTCGTGGCAGACCTGTTGATTACCTTCGCCTGCGTAGGTGTCGATCCAGTCGGCATAGGGTGTCTTGCCCTTTGCCGCCGACAGGCGCAGGCCGATCTCGCCATAGCCCAGAACGCAGGGTGCCAGCGCGGCCAGAAGATCCAGAAAATCGCCCGAATGGCCCGCATCGAGTACGTAGCGCGTATAAGCGATGTTCTGAGGCAGCTCCTCGGCGGTGAAGAGCGTGGCCTCGTCCAGCCCCTCGGCGGCACAGGTGGCGACATGCAGCGCGATTTCCTCGTTCAGCAGGGCATCAAGCGTGCACGCGGCAAAGCGCATCTCGTCTACTGTGCCCGCCTTGGTCACCGCCAATGCCCAGGCGCGCGAGAAATGAATGAGGAATAGGTAGTCCTGCACCAGATAGCGCAGATAGGCGGCGCGCGGCAGGCTGCCGTCGCCCAGCCCCTCGACGAAGGGGTGGTGCGTATAGGCGTGCCAAGGCTCTGCCGCCTCGGCGCGCCATGCGGCGAAGGTCGCCCCGTACATCACTGCGCGCCTTGCGCGGCGCCGGGATCGATCGCCAGTTGCGACAGCGGACGCGTGCCTTCGATCAGCCCTGCCTCGCTGAGGAAACGCTCGAATTGGGTATAGCGCGCAGTATCGACCGCGGCGGGGCGCAGGGCAAAGCGGGGCAGCGTGTCGGCCCAGGCGCGCGCGTTCAGCTCGTCATCAAGCTCGGTGCTGGTGGATTTGAAGATCTCCCAGCTCTCATCGGGGTGGTTGACGATGTATTGCGTCGCCAGCTCGGTCGCGCGCATGAAGCGCGAGATCATGTCCGCGTCCATCGTCTCGGGATTGGCGACATAGATCAGCTCGTCATAGGGTGGCACACCCTCTTCTTCGATGAAGAAACATTTGCCGGGGGCGCCCTCGATCTCCATCTGGTTCAGCTCGAAATTGCGGTAGGCGCCGATCACGGCGTCGACCTGGCCCGACATGACCGACGGGCCGAGCGACCAGTTGACATTGATCATCTCGACTTCGTCGAGGGTGATGTCGTTGGCGCCCAGGATGGCGTCCATCAGCGCCTCTTCAACACCGGCGACGGAATAGCCGATCTTGGCGCCCTTGAGGTCCGCGATCTGCTTGATCGGGCCATCCTCCAGCACCAGAAGGCAATTCAGCGGGCTGGCGACCAGCGTGCCGACGCGGATCAGGGGCAGGCCTTCGGCCACCTGCAGGTGCAGCTGCGGCTGGTAGGAAATGCCAAGGTCGGCCTGACCCGCCGCCACCATCTTGGGCGGGGACGAGGCATCGGCGGGCGCGACCACCTCCACTTCAAGGCCCGCATCGGCGAAATATCCGCGCTCTTGCGCGACGATGATGGGGCCGTGATTGGGATTGATGAACCAGTCCAGCACGAGGGTCATTTTGTCCTGTGCCAGCGCGGGCGTGCTGGCGAGGAAGGTGGCGGTGGAAATCAGGGCGGCGGCGAGGGGCTTCATCTTTGGCTCCGGTCAGAATGCGGCCCGGCGGGGGCTGATGCGTTCCGGAGCATTCCCCGGTCTGCAACAGCATCCGCATGAGGCAGCGGTGCAAATATCGGCCAGAGCAGGGGGAAAGATCATGGGATAAATTGCGCGCGACACGGCGTGCAGCCCATACTCCGTTCCCTCCGCCGGTACTGACCGGATCAGGTTCGATGGGTCGGCATCATCGCCTCTCAGCCCCGGCATCGCGGAGCACCCCAACGGATATTTGCTAAGGTAGCCTCTCCCCCTCGCTGTTGCAAGGAGAGCTGCCTGCCCGTTTTGCCGCAAACCGGATTGTTCCGACCGAGTGCCGCACGATCTGTGCCGTTAGGGGGGGATTCACCTCGGCCGTCTAGGATGCACCCCAGTGCGACCATGCGAGGAAGAGTTTGAGTATGCCGATTTTCCTTTTCATAGGAAACTTTGCCCAGATCGACACGAACGAGACCGATTGGGATGCCGAGTCGCCAAATGCGCTCTTGGGCACGTATGGAAAGGATGTTTTGCAAAATGTCACCGTGTCGGCCAACGATCTGGATGGTAGCGGCGGCATCAACGACGATGATCGCGGCGCGCGGGTCGAGCCGGTGACATATGATCGGGGGGGCGGACAGATCAGCACCGTGACCGACCATTCCGGATTGTACTCGGCCAAGGTGACATTGGGCGACGGCTCGACCAGGATTACCGAGGTTCTGGTCATTCAGATGACCAACGGCGACACGTTCGTGACAGATCTCATGAACAGCGGCGACCTCGACGGCCTGAATATTCAAAGCATCGCGTTGGAGTCAGCAGGAAGCAGCAATTGGGGCGGGTGGTTTGTCAATCAAAGTGTGGATGGCACTGCCGTGGTCTGCTTTGCAAAGGGGACGGCCATCGACACGCCGGACGGACCGCGCCGGATCGAGACGCTGGCGCAGGGCGATCCCGTCTGCACCGAGGCGGGCGGCACGCTGCCCGTCCTGTGGATCAGCCACAGGATGGCGCCCTGCGGCGCACGCACGGCCCCGGTCGAAATTTCCGCCGGAGCCCTTGGAGGCGGCCTGCCGCGCCGAACTCTGCGAGTGTCGCCGCAGCACCGCATTCTCATCGGCTCCAAAATCACCCGAAGGATGTGCGGCGCCGCGCGTGTATTCGTGCCCGCCGTACATTTGGTGGGCTATCCGGGGATCAAGCGATGCCTGCGGGACAAGGTGATAGATTACTACCACATCCTGCTTGACGGCCATCATGTGGTCCTCGCGGAAGGCGCGCCTGCCGAAAGCTTGTTTCCCGGCGTGCAGGCGCTGAGGGCATTTTCGACCTTCAGGCAGCTGGAGCTCGCGCGTCTGAACCTTGCCGTCTCGCAGCCTATGGAGGCATGGCAGATCGCATATCCTGTTCTACCGTCCGGCATGCGCCGGACCTATTTGCAGCGCCACCGCAAGAATGCCAAACCGCTGATTGATGCGCGTTCTGCGCAGCGCGCTGATGTAGATGGTCAGGCCCAGGTCATGCGCGCGTCTCAGGCTGCAAATGGGGCCGCAATTTCTGCCAAAGCCTGAGCACTTCGCGCCCGAAGCTGTAATCGCGCCTCCGGACGGCGCGATAGGGCAGTGCGAGCCCCCCGCGCGCGCCTGAAATCGCCCGTTCAGATTGGCTATCAAACCAGATACGCTGGGCCAAACAGCCGGAGCCGATGCCATGATCCCCACCAGCCAGACTGCGACAACCCGCCTGCTCTATACCGTGATCGGTGGCGGCGCAGGCCTTTGCACCTATGTGCTGGCCATGATCGTCCCCGAGGCTGTTGCCCATGCGCGGGCCGTCCTTTTCCTGCTATCCTTCGGATTGGGCTTCCTGGCGATCCTGTTGGCGCTGATGGGGCCGGTGCGCGTCACGCTCGCCGCTGCCGCCGCGCTGGGCATTGCGCTGCCGGCTGCGCTTTTGCTGCTCTGGGCCAGTTATCGTCACGAGACCCCCAGCGCCTTTCTGGACGGGGGCTATGGCTTGGCCGCGTTCCTTTATCTGCTCTTCATTTCGACCCCTTTCGCGGTCGCGCGGCTGCAGCATCATGGCGGATGGCGGCATTACGGACTGCTCTTCGATGCGGCTTGGGATCTGGTGGTGCGCATCGCCTCGGCTGGGCTGTTCGTGGGCGTGGTCTGGGCGGTCCTCTTGCTGTCGGATCAGCTTCTGGGCCTTGTCGGGATCAGCGCCGTGCAGGATCTCATTGACCTCGAACCTGTGCCGTTTCTGATTACCGGCATGGCACTTGGCCTCAGCCTCGCCATCGTGCACGAGTTGCGCGATTACGTCTCGCCGTTCCTCATCATCCAGCTTCTGCGCGTGTTTTTGCCCGCGCTGCTCGTGGTGCTGGCGGTCTTTATCCTGGCGCTACCGTTTCGCGGTCTGGGCAATCTTTTTGGCCAATACTCGGCGGCGGCGATCCTATTGGGGGTGACAGGCGGGGGGATCACCCTGATTACAACGGCTATTCACCGCGACGATTCGCTGTCGGTCGAGGGGTGGGGAATGCGCAGCGCCGCGCAGGCGCTTAGTGTGATGCTGGTCGTGCCGGCGTTGCTGGCGCTATGGGCGATCTGGCTGCGGGTCGATCAATACGGGCTTACGCCGAACCGCATCGCCGCTCTCGTCGCTGCCGGAATAGTGGCGATTTATGCACTGTTCTACGCAGGCGCGGTGCTGCGGCGCCGCGCGTGGCGGGCGGATCAGCGCGATATCAACCGGGGCATGGCGGTCCTGACGCTCGCCTTCGCAGCCGCGTGGCTGACACCGATCCTGAATGCCGAGCGGATGGCCGCCCGGAGCCAGCTGGCGCGCGCTGAGGCGGGCACACCGCCCAAGGATCTGCCCCTGTGGGAGCTGGCCAATGACTGGGGCAAGGCTGGCAAGCTGGCGCTGAGCCGGATCGAGGACATGGCGGCGGATGACCCCGATCTGCAATCGCGCATCGCCGCCGCCCGGCGCAGCGACAGCCGCTGGTCCTATGAGGCGCAAGGCGGGCTCACGCGGATCGACGGTCTCGTGCCGCTCCGCCCCGAAGGGCGCAGCCTGCCGCCGGGCGCGCTTGATACGCTGCATGAGGGTGACCGGCGCCTCATTGCCGACGGTTGCGCGCGCCGTGCACCGGGCGGGCATCCTGGCTGTGTCCTGGTCATCGCCCCGTTCGAGCCCGGCGCCGGAGCCGAGCAAGCCATTGGATTCTTCATGACATCGCCGACCACCGTGGTCTTGAGGTCCTTCACTCTTGGTGAAGATACCATCGAGACAGCGGGCTATCCCAGCGATCTGGCGGGGGGCGGCTATGTCGCGTCGGGGCCCGAGGTGATCACCGAGATCCTCGAGGGCCGTTTCGACATCGTACCTGCGGCGCGCCAGGTGCTGGAGGTGGATGGCATGCGACTCTTTCCCTGACCGTGGCGGATCGTAGCAATGCATCCTGATGCGCATTGGCGAATTGTTAACACAGCGGCGGCATAGTCATTTCCAACTGCAGCGGAGATGAAGATGCACGGGCTGATCAATCGGGCCATCGAGCGATTTGTACGCGACACCTACGGACGTGAGGTCTGGGGCGCGGTGACGCGCGACGCCGATCTGGACTTCACGCGGTTCGAGGCGATGCTCGACTACGACGCAGCGATCACTGACCGGGTGCTGGCCGCGCTCGCACGCAGGTTGGATCGGCCTTTGCCGGATGTTCTGGAGGATGTGGGCACCTATCTGGTGTCGCACCCCAAGCTGGAATCCCTGCGCCGCCTTCTGCGCTTTGGTGGGCCGACCTTCACGGAATTCCTGCACTCGCTCGATGATCTGCCCGCGCGCGCGGCGCTGGCTGTCTCGGATCTCAAATTGCCGGAACTCGAGCTGCGCGAGCACGCAGAGAATTTTTATGCTATCGACTGTCATAGCGGCGCACCCGGATTCGGCTACGTGATCGTCGGTCTATTGCGCGCGCTGGCCGATGATTACGGCGCGTTGGTCCTGCTCGAGCATAAGGGCATGCGCAATGGATGCGAAATTGTCGAAGTGCGTCTGATGGCGGCAGAGCATGCCAGGGGCCGCAAGTTCGATCTGGGCGCGAGGACGGCATGAAGATCAACGCAGACGATGGTGAGGCGCGCGCGCCCGCGCAACCCAGCGATACCAAGGCACCGGAGCTGAGCCGCGGTGATGCCACGGCTCTTGAAGGGGCAGGGCCCGATACCAGCGCCCATGCCGCGATGATGGACGTTATCTGCCCGATGCACGCTGTTCTGGACGGCGCCGGACGCGTGGTCCATGCCGGCCCGACACTCTTCAAGCTGTTCGCGTCGCAGCCCCTGATCGGGGTGCGTTTTGCCGAGCTTTTCGAGATAAAGCGCCCGCGTGGCGACGGCTCCATGCGCGCGCTTATGCAGGCGGCAGGAAGCAAGATGCATCTGCGCATGCGTGGCGGCCCGCGCACCGATCTGAAGGGCGTTCTGGTGCCGCTGGCGGACGGCACCGGGCCGCGCGACGGCGCGCTGGTGAATCTCTCCTTCGGGATCTCGGTCGTGTCCGCCGTGCGCGACTATGGCCTGACGGGCAGTGATTTTGCGGCGACGGACCTGGCCGTCGAGATGCTGTATCTGGTAGAGGCCAAGAATGCCGCGATGGAGGCGTCGCGCACATTGAACCTGCGTTTGCAGGGCGCGATGATCGCCGCCGAGGAGCAGGCTTATACCGATACGCTGACCGGCCTGCGCAACCGCCGCGCGCTGGATTACGTTCTGGACCGCATGAGCGAGGTGGAACAGGATTTCGCGCTGATCCATGTGGATCTTGATTTCTTCAAGGCTGTCAACGACACGGGCGGGCACGCGGCGGGGGACCACGTCTTGCGCGAGGTTGCGCGCATCATGGTCGAGGAAACCCGCAGCGACGATACCGTCGCGCGCATTGGTGGCGACGAATTCGTCCTGGTACTCAAGAGGCTGACGGATCCAGCAAGGGTGCGTGACATCGCGGCCCGCGTGATCGAGCGCCTGCAGCAGCCCATTGAGTACGGTGGCGAGGTCTATCAGATCTCTGCCAGTGCCGGTTCGGTTCTGTCCTGTCACTACCCCCGGCCCAGTATTGCGCTGATGATGGAGCAGGCCGATGCTGCGCTTTATGCGGCCAAGAACCGCGGCCGCGGCTGCCACGTTGCCTTCGCCACCGACATGGAGCCCTCCTGACAGGCCAAGGCGGGCAAGGCCCAATCGGCAGACCCGTCTGGCGACAGCCCCGGATATTGCCAGGCCCAAAGCTGGAGGCACCGCAGCACCGCGGCGCGCTCTCACCAAATAGATCTGCTCTGACAGTCCGCGCTCAGACCTTCTGCTCGGATGTCCCTGCGGTCTCGGAGAGTTCGCGGTCGGCCTCGGGCACATCCAGCGTCGACCAGATCTCATCCTTGGTCGGGGGCGGAGGCATGTCGCAATCCCGACGATGGATATTCACCTTCGCCATGAAATTCGCCGAGATCGGTGCGGTAACGAACAGAAATGCCATGATCAACGCCTCATGCAGCACGCCCTCGCCGATGGTATAGGAGTGGATCATCGCCGCGAGGAGCAGCGCGCCGATGCCCACGGTGCCCACCTTGGTCGGCGCGTGCAGGCGCGTCATCGAATCGTTGAATTTCAAGAGGCCGATCGACCCGATCAGGGAAAAGGCCGCGCCGACAATCAGGCAGGCCGCGACAGCATATGTGGCGATGATATCCCAGTTCATTCGATGATGTCCCCCCTCAGGACAAAGCGCGCGTAAGCAACTGTGCTGACGAAGCCGAGCATGGCGATGATCAGGGTCACTTCGAAATAAATCGCCGTTCCCTGTGCGATGCCCAGAAGCACGACGAGGCCGATGGCGTTGACCACCATCGTATCGAGCGCAAGGATCCGGTCGCCGGTGCCCGGCCCGATCATCAGCCGGATCATCGCCATGATCTGCGCCGCTGCGATCGCGCCGAAGGCAATCCACAGCGCGAGGTTCATGATGTCCGTTGGGCTCATGTGAAAATCTCCTTCAGGCGGCGCTCGTAGCGGTGCTTGATATCGTCGCGCACCGCGTCCGGATCATCGGTGTGCAGTGCATGAACCAGAAGGCTGTGCCCTTCGTTCGAGAGATCCGCCGAGACGGTGCCCGGTGTCAGCGTCACAGTGCCGGCGAGAATGGTGATGGCCTCAGGCTGGCGCAAATCCAGCGGCACCACGACCCAGGCAGGACGCAACTTGGAATTGGGTTTGGTCAGGACGATCCAGGCGACCTGAATATTGGCTACCATGATGTCCCACAGCACGATGACGATATAGATCAGCATGCGCAGTGGGCGAAATCCGCGCGGTGTTTCGGGCCACCAGGCCGCCGTGATCCACGGGATCAGAACGCCCAGGATCAGGCCGAAAACGGCCATGCCCGGCGACGTGGTGCCCTGCAGCAAAAGCCACACGACCGTCAGCAGGACGGTCAGCAGCGGGTGGGGCAGGAGCCAGTAGAATGCACGCTTCATATCAGTACTCCTTGCTCCCCTCGCTCAGTTTGCCGGGGGTTTCCATCACCGTACCAATATAGGCGCTTCGCTCAAAAAGCTGTGCGGCGATGGCGCGGGTGTAGTTATGAGCGGGCCCGGCGAAGACGGTCAGCGCGATCAGCAGCGACAGAAGCACCCCGACCGCCGAATAGGACAATGCGCTGGGCGCGGGGGGCTGTTCTGTATCTTCGGGCAGGGGCGTCGCCTTGCCTTTCCAGAATACAACGCTGCCGGCCCGCGAAAACCCGACAAGGCCGATCAGGCTGGTCCCGAGCACCACGGCCCAGATCCAGACGACCAGAGGCGAGGCGGTGGAGGCGCTCAGCACCATCAGCTTGCCGACGAAGCCCGAGAGCGGCGGCAGGCCGACCATGGCGATGGCCGCGGTGAAGAACATGGCCGAGATGAGCGGCGCACCCGGCACCGGCGGGGCCGCGTTCAGCGCCAGATCGGCGCGCCCGCCGCGCACCATGTCGGCGATGAGGAATAGCGCGGCGGCGGCCAGTGTCGAGTGCACGATGTAGTAAAGTGCGGCGGCGATCCCCTCGGGCGTGAAGAGCGCGATGGAAACCATCACCATCCCCATCGAGCCGATCACGGCATAGGCCACCAGCCGGTCCAGATGGCGCGCGGCGAGGATGCCGATCATCCCGATCGCAACCGACAGAAGCGCCGCGGGCATAAGCCACAGCCCCTGCAGGCCCGCCGTCACCTCGAGGTCGGGCGGGAAGATCAGCGTATAAACCCGGATGATCGCATAGGCGCCCACCTTGGTCATGATGGCAAAGAGCGCGGCCACCGGCCCGGGCGCCTCGGAATAGCTGGAAGGCAGCCAGAAATGCAGCGGAACGACCGCTGCCTTGACCGCGAACACGAGGATCAGCAGGACTGCGGCAACGCGGATGCCCACATTGTCACCCGCATCGACCAGCTGCACGCGCCCGGCGAGATCGGCCATATTGAGCGTGCCGGTCTCGGCGTAGATGGCGCCGAGGGCAAAGAGGAAGAGAGTCGAGCCCAGCAGGTTGTAGAGCACGTATTGCACGCCTGCGCGCAGGCGAACGGCCCCGCCCGAATGTATCATCAGGCCGTAAGAGGCGATCAGCAGCACTTCGAAGAAAACGAAGAGGTTGAAGAGGTCACCCGTCAGGAAAGCGCCGATGATGCCCATCATCTGGAATTGGAAGAGCGCGTGGAAATGGCGCCCCCGCTCGTCCCACTTCGAGCCGATAGCATAGAGCAGGACGGCCAGACCCAAAAGCGTGGTCAGCAGCACCATGAAGGTCGAAAGTCGGTCCGCCACCAGCACGATGCCAAAGGGCGCGGCCCAATCGCCAAGCTGGTAAAGCGTGACAGTGCCGTCCGATGCGGTCCAGGCTTGCCCGGCGGCCAGCGCGATCAGTGCAATGGCGCCAGCGATCGAAAGGGTGCGCTGGATGGTGATGTGATAACGCGCGGCCAGCACGATGAACGGCGCCAGAAGGGCGGGTAGAATGATGGGAAGGACGATCCAATGGGTCATGCCGCGCCCTCCTTGCCGTCCTGCGCCACACTGTCACCATCGGACGCGTCGCCCGGGTCGGGATCGTTAACCCGGTCGTCGTCGGACCCGAGATATGACCCAAGCGCCATGACCACCACAACGGCCGTCATCCCGAAAGAGATCACGATGGCTGTCAGCACCAGGGCCTGCGGCAACGGATCGGTATAACGCGTCGCATCATCCGTCAGGATGGGCGGCGCGCCAATGGTCAGGCGCCCCGAGGCAAAAAGGAACACATTGACCGCGTAGGTCAGTAGCGACACGCCCATGATCACCGGAAAGGTGCGCAGGCGCATGACCAAGTAGAGACCGGCGGCGGTCAGAACGCCGATGGCGGAGGCGACGAGGAATTCCATCTCAGACCTCCTTCGCCGAGGCTTCGGGCTCGCGGGACGGGTCTATATCCATCGCGTGTTCACTATCCTCGCTATGGGCACGGCGGGCGAGCCGCGAAAAACTTTCGAGTGACAGCATCACCGCGCCAACGACGGCCAGAAAGACGCCCAGATCAAAGAGGGCGGCGGTGGCCAGCTCGAACTTCTCGAAGGGCGGGATGCGCACATAGGTGAAATCGGAGGTCAGGAACGGCTTGCCGAAGAACCAGCTGCCGACGCCTGTCAGACCGGCGATCAGGACGCCCGTGCCGATGATGCCGTGATAGGGATAGCGCAGCCGCGCTGAGGTCCAGCCAAAACCGCTGGCCATATACTGCATCACCACGGCGATCGAGACGATCAGACCGGCGATGAAACCGCCGCCCGGCTCGTTATGGCCGCGCAGGAAGATGTAGAAACCGATCATCAACACAACGGGCATGGCAACGCGCGTCAGAACGACCATCATCAGCGGGTGGATGTCGCCCGCCCTTGGCTGATCGGGCTTGCGGTTCAGCAGCTTGGCCCGTGCCGGCCCCCAAAGCAGTGCTTCGGTCAGCGCGTAGATAAGCAGTGCAGCAATGCCCAGCACGATGATCTCGCCGAACGTGTCGAAGCCCCGGAAATCGACGAGGATCACGTTGACAACGTTCGTGCCGCCACCGCCCTTGTAGGAATTGGCAAGATGAAACTCCGAGATCGGCGCCGCCACCGGATCGCGCAGCAGGTAGTGCCAGGACAGCGCCATGGTGGCGAGGCCGCCCGCAATGGCAATGGCTCCGTCCCGCACACGGCGCAGGACCGACGATTCGGAGGGCGTGCGGTTGGGCAAGAAATTGAGCGCCAAGAGCAGCAGGATGATTGTCACCACCTCGACGGTGAACTGCGTCAACGCCAAATCGGGCGCGCTGAAATGCACGAAGGCGATGGACACCATGAGGCCCACGATGCCGATCAGGATCAGCGCCAGAAGGCGGTTGTGGTGCAGAAAAACAAGGCCCAGCGTGGCCGCGACCAGCATCAGCCACCCGGCGACGGCGATCGTGTTCAAGGGCGCCATGCCGTAGTCGGCTGGGCCGATCGTTCCGGTCGTCCAGGCATGCAGGCCTGCGGCAATGATTGTCGCCGCCATGATCGCCGCATAGCGCGAGAAAGATCCGTCATGCAGGGGCGCGATGAGGCCGCGCGCCACTGCTACGGTCCCGGTTATGAGCCGGTCAAAGATCGCCTTGGCCTCGGGGCGCGGCGCCGCGTCCCAGCCACGCAGCAGCGGATTGAAGAGCGCCAGAACAATCAGACCGCCGACGACCGCCGCAATGGACATGTAAAGTGCAGGGACCAGCCCATGCCAGATCTTGAAATAGGCCTTCGGCACCTCTGCGGCGTCACCCAGCACAGCGGATGTCACCAGCTTGACGAATGGCTCTGCGACAAAGGGCGCGATCCCGATCACCACCACCGGGATCATCAAGAGCGCCGGAGGCAGCCACATGCCGGCGCCGGGATCATGCGGCTTGGCCGGATAATCGTCTCTTTTGGGGCCAAGAAACGTGTGCCCGATCAGGCGGAAGCAGTAGGCGGCCGAAAAGAGCGAGCCCAAGACAGCGAGCGCAGGCACCAGCCACGGCGTGCCGAACAGCGTGGTATGATACGCTTCTTCCAGCATCATCTCCTTGCTGAGAAAGCCGTTGAGCAGCGGAATGCCCGCCATTGACAGCGACGCCAGCGTGGCGATCACGAAAGTGATCGGCATCAGGTGCCGCAGCCCGCCCAGACGGCGGATATCGCGCGTGTGCGTCTCATGGTCGATGATACCGGCGGACATGAAGAGCGCAGCCTTGAAGCTGGCATGGTTGAGAATGTGAAACACCGCCGCCATGGCGCCGAAGGCTGTGCCCGTGCCCAGAAGCATGGTGATCAGGCCCAGGTGACTGACGGTCGAGAAGGCCAAGAGCGCCTTTAGATCATGCTTGAACAGGGCGATGACGGCGCCCAGGACCATGGTGATCAGGCCGGCCGTTGTCACGATCACGAACCATTCGGGCGTGCCCGACAGAACCGGCCACATGCGCGCCATCAGGAAGATGCCCGCCTTCACCATGGTGGCCGAGTGCAGATAGGCGCTGACCGGCGTTGGCGCGGCCATTGCGTGCGGCAGCCAGAAGTGGAACGGGAATTGCGCCGATTTGGTAAAGCAGCCCAGGAGGATCAGGATCAGCGCGGGCACATAGAGTGGCGACGATTGGATCAGCTCGCGGTTCTGCAGGATGACGCTCAGATCATAGCTGCCCGCGATCTGGCCCAGGATCAGCATGCCCGCGATCATCGCGAGGCCGCCCATGCCCGTCACCGTCAGCGCCATGCGCGCGCCTTGACGGCCTTCGGGCAGGTGCTTCCAATAGCCGATCAGCAGGAACGAGCTGAGCGACGTAAGTTCCCAGAAAATGAGCAGCAGCAAGATGTTATCGCTCAGGACGATGCCCACCATCGCGCCCTGAAAGAGCAGGAGATAGGTGAAAAACTCGCCCATATTGTCGTCGCGCGACAGATAGAACCGCGCATAGGCGATAATCAGCAGGCCGATGCCAAGGATCAGACAGGCAAAGAAAAATCCCAGCGGATCCAGCATCAGGGTCATGTTCAGCCCGATCGCGGGCAGCCAATTGAAGCCCGCCATCACGACCTCGCCGTTCAGAACTGCGGGCGCATTGGTCAGAAGTCCGATGAACGCTGCCAGCGAGACTGTGAATGTGACGCCTGCGCAGGCCTGGCGCCCAGCGGAATTCATCAATCCGGGCAAGAGCGCCCCCAGAAACGGCAAAGCGACGACGAGAAAGAGGGACACTGGCACTCCTGACTTGCAAAACCCTTTGCGGACTTGACCCTGTGTGGCCAAAAAAGCCTCTATCCTCAAGCAAAACCGTCATATCAGCGGCGGCTATCGGTTGTGCTTCCGCTGGTCCCTATAAATAAGAGAGGCTGCCGCAAGCCGCGGCGAGATGCCGCAGCACGCCTTAAAAGAAGGCGGCCCCGGCAAAGCAGGCCGCGCCCCCTGCCACCGTCAGAAGTGCTCGGCGCCACAGGCTCGCGCGTCCGATCAATGCGTAGGACAAGAACGACAGACCCGTCCCGATCATGGCAAAGGCCAACACCGCGCCACCCGTGTCGGACCCCAGGCGCAGCAGCGCGGGATTGGCGATCATCGACAGCGGAATGATGTAAAGCCCCAGCCCCAGCGCCATCGCCGTCAGCGCGACCTTCAGCCAGTTCTCGCCGATCATTCCTGCCGCGATGAACACGGCGCCGCAGACTGGCGGCGTGATGGTCGACAGCAGAGCAAACCAGAAGACGAAAAGATGCGCCTGCAGCGGCTCGAGCCCCAGTTGGGTCAACGCGGGGCCCGCGACCGACACGCAGATCACGTAGGCGGCCGTCGTCGGCACCTCCATGCCCAGCAGAAGGCACGCAAGCGCCGTCAGCAAGAGGGCGGGCCACAGCGCGCCGCCCGATCCCGACAAGATGACGGAGGTGATCTTGATCCCGAGGCCCGTGATGCCCAGCACACCGATGATGATCGACGCGCATATGATGATCGCGGCGATCATCGCGACCTGCTGGCCGATGGCGATCATTGCGGTGCCTGACCGGGCGATGCCTTGCCCGACATTCATGCGGAGCGTTGCGTCAAAGAAAAGCGCCGCACCGCCCGTGATAATCGCCAGCACGGCCGCATATTGCGGCGTAAACCCTAGGGCAAACATTGCCACCAGAAGGACTGTGAAAGGAACGAGAAAAAAGGCGGATGTGATCAGCACCATGCGCCGGTTTGGCCGCTCGTTTTCGGGGACGGATTGGAGGTCGAACCGCTGTGCATAGGCGTTGATGCCCATCCAGACAGTCAGAAAATACAGGATCGCGGGTGGCAAGGCGGCCAGCATGATCTGCGTGTAGGGTACGCCCGTCAGCTCGACCATGACAAAGGCGCCAGCGCCCATCAGCGGCGGCATGATCTGCCCGCCTGACGAGGCGACAGCCTCGACCGCCGCCGCCAGCCGCTTGGGGTAGCCCAGCTTGGTCATCGCGGGAAGGGTGATCGCGCCGGTCGAGGCCACATTGGCCGAGGCCGAGCCCGAGATTGATCCGAACAGCGCCGATGACAGCACCGATACCTTGGCCGCGCCGCCGGTCAGGCGCCCGGCAGCGGCGGAGGCCACGTTCATGAAGCCCTGTCCCGCTTCGCCCGCGTTCAGCACCGCACCGAAGATCACGAAAATCGCGACGACGCCCACCGACACGCCCGTAAGGCTGCCCCACAGCCCGCCCTCGGCGATGACAAGCGTGCCGAGAAAGCTGGCCAGGGGCGTGCCCGCATGCCCGAATTCGCCCGGGATATGCTGTCCGTAAAGCCCGTAGAGCAGCGCGCAAAGCGCCACGAGGGGCAGGGGCCAGCCGATCATGCGCCGCGCGCCCTCCATCGCGATGCCCAAAAGGGCAAGCGCGAGCGCCACCTGAAACCCGTTTTCCAGAAACCCGTATTGATCGCGCAGCATCGTGTGGTTGAACGCGATCCAGAGGCAGCCGAGGACGCCGACTCCCGTCAGGCCCAGTCCCGACCACCAGCTCACCCGCGACTTGGCCGCGTATAGAAAGACCCAAGGCAGGATCAGGGCCATATGCAGCGGCCGCGCCACAAGGTTCGGCACCAATCCGTAAAAGATCAGGCCGATATGGAACACCATCGAGAGCGCGCCAAGCGCGATCCAGAGGCCGGAAAATATGGGGTTAGGGGCCATCGTCGAAGATGTCTCGCCGCGGCTTGGATACCGTGGCGAGACCGGTTTCTTACATGTGTTCGTCCGCCAGCGGCGCGCCGATCTCCTCGTAATAGCGGATCGCGCCCGGGTGGATCCTGGTGGTGATGTTGCTCAACATGTCCGCCGAAACGCCCGCCCACCAGGCCGCGTCCTGCGCCATCTTCTCGCGCGTCTCCCAGTAGATCTTGGTCAGCGTATACGCCGTCTCGTCATCCATTTTGGTGGTGGAATAGGCGACCACGGGCAGCGACGTTGTCGTGATATCCTCGTCCTGTCCCGTATAGGTGCCCGCCGGGATCGTCAGGCGCGTGCGCTTTGACATTCCAATCTGCTCGTCCGTCAGGGACAGCACGTTGACCGGTGTCGAGGCCGCCGCCTCGATCACGTTGGGCGCCGGAAAGCTGCCCGCCGTGACAAAGCCGTCGATCTGGCCGTTCTTGAGTGCGTTGACCGCGTTCGACAGCTCGGAATCGGCGATGTTCACCTTGCCCTCTAGGCCGAAGAGGCCCAGATATTTCTCGCCCTCGGTGGCCCCGAAAGAGCCGCTGCCCAGAAGGATCGTCTTGCCCTCCATATCAGCAAAACTGGTCGCACCGCTTGCCTCGGACATGACGAAATGCATCGTCAGGGAAGGGATGGGAAAGAGCGCCCGAATGTCGTCGAAAGCCGGATCGCCCTTGCCCTCGAACATCGCCTTTCCGCCTTGCGCCAGCCCAACCAATGCAGGTGGTGTGGTAAAGACGTAATCGGCGCCGCGGGCGCGCACTTCCATCACGTTCTGGACCGAGCCTTGGCTTTCCTCGACCGTCACTGCGATATCGCCATCCGTGCCGGCCTTCATGGCCTCGGCGATCTGAACCGCCATCTGGAAATAGGATGATCCGGCCTTGGCCGATTTATACGTAATGCGCGTCTCGGCCGAGGCGGCCGCGGTCATCAACAGGGCGGCTGCCGCCGCAGTCCCTACGGTTTTCATGAATGTCATCGTTTTCTCGCTCCCTTATGTCGCGGGCGAGACTTGACCTTTGTCATACGAAAAGCAAGCGGCGCAAATTGGTTTTTCCCGGGGTATACCCGGATTTGACGCAGGACCGTAACGGCTTGACTGCTGCTTAACAGGGCAAGTCCAAGGCACGGGAATATGACGGAAGAAAAGTGGCAGCCCGTAGGGGAAAAATTATACACAACATATAGATGCCAACCCCTAAAACATTGAGTTTTTTCTGGATTGTGACTCCACGAATCAACATCTAGGTGTATAAAAAAGCGTATAAAAGTTTAAAAGGGTATCGAACCCCGGCGATTCCGGGTGTATCGGACCAGTCGTTACACGCTTTGGAGTCACCATGAAGCAGCACGTCTTGCGCCAGACCGATATTGAATCCGCGATCAAGAATTTCACCAAAAAGTGCAGCATGTCTGATGGGGCGGGCCTGATACTCCTAATCAACAGCGCAACGTCGCAATCGTGGGTTTACCGCTACAAGGTCGGCGGTCTGGAAAAACGCCTTGGGCTGGGTTCCTATCCTCATGTCAACCTGTCTCAGGCCCGCAAGCTGGCCCAGCGCGAGCGTGGTAAGAGGGCGGAGGGGCTGGACCCTGCGCGCGAGAAAGTCATGCGCAAGCGCCGTGGCGTTACATTTGAGGAAGCGGCGCGCGAGTATTGGCAGACCCATTGTCAGAGTATGGCCAAGCCGTCGAATTGGATTGCTGGCATGGAAAAGCATATGTTTCCGCGCGTCGGGACGCGGGTTGTTGCGGACGTGTTGCCGGAGCACCTGATAACCGCGTTCAAGCCGATATGGGGGCGGGAAATGTCCCGCAAGCTGGCCCAGTGGGTGAACGCCGTAATCGTTTTCGTTTCGGTCGATGATCCTCGCGTTGACACGCAATTGATGGACAAGGTTAAGAACCGCCTCGGGCCGCAGAAGATCGAATATGAACACCATGCGGCGGTTCCTTGGCAGAAGGTGCCGGACCTTTGGCAAGCGTTGCCGGATACGCTGGTGGGTAACAGTATGAAGTTGCTTTTGCTGTCTGCGGTGCGGGTCAATTGTGTTTCACAGGCGCGTTGGGATGAATTCGACTTCAAGGAAAAGGTCTGGACGATACCGGCGGGCCGGGTGAAGGGGTGGAAGGTGCCGTTTAGGGTGCCGCTGACGCGGCCCATGATCGAAGTATTGCGCCGCTCGCGCAGGTTTGCCGTGCAGACGGATTTTGTGTTCGAGTCGCCGGACTCCAAGTCTTTGCACCTATCGAACAACGCGCATCGGCTCTGGCTGCACAAGCATAAATGGACGGATGCGGACGGCAACCTTGCGACGGCGCACGGGCTGCGGTCCAGCTTCAAGGATTGGTCTGACGATGCGGGGCAGGTCGATATGATGCTATCGGAGCATTGCTTGCAGCACGTGAAGGCCAAGGGCGATCAGACCGCGCGGGCGTATTTCAGGACGGACCAGCTAGAGCGGCGGCGCGAGGTCATGGAAGCATGGTCGGAATATGCTGTGAGTGGCGAGGTCCAGTCTCGCAAGAATGAAGAGGAAAGAAAAAGGTTGGACGAAACTGTCGACGTCGACGGGCGGACATTGCGCGAGGTTCTGAAATGGTCGCACGATCCTGACGAGCCGTTGCATGATGACTCTAACATGACCGCCGAAGAGGCGGCGGAGTGGGCGCGATACGACTAAACAGGTTCTGCGTCTGACGCTGGCCTGCGTCTCGCCGAGACACCAATTTCACAAACTCTAGCCTCGCCGAACTGGCGGGGCTTTTTCTTTCCTGCGCCCCGGTTTCAGGATAGGTCAGCCTTGCTGACCTTGACCCGCTCGACCCGGATTCGAGACAGCGCGGCTTGTCACTGCTATAAATGCGAAATCAGGACGACAAGCGCCGAGTGATGCAAAAGTATCACACTCCAACCGACAGAAAAAACCGTTTTGTCGAGCGATTCGCCAGACCCCTGAATTTGTGATATAAGTTTTGTCAAGAGGCAAAATGCCCTCGCGACAAGAAAATATCGAATATTGGGGAAGATCAATTGTTTATCAGTCAACGGAACTACGCAGACGCGGCCCCGTGCTGCATCGAAACAGCGGGGCGGCGTCTAAAGGGCGTCCCATATCATGACGGCCCGAACGGGGCGCGACTCTACCACCTTTCGGCGGCGCTGCCGACCCTCAGGCCCCGCGAGATCGCGGCGGGGGCGGTTGTGCGTATGGCAGAGTCCGCGACCGTTCCCGATGACGTCCTTTACGTTGGTGACGCGCTGGAAACGGCACGGCGCTACGTCGAATGGCTGGACCCCGAGGCGCGGCGTCGCCTCGCCATGATCCAAAATCGTTTTGTCGTCTCGCTGGCGAATAGCCCCGTTTGTGCGCCGCCCGTGGTGGAAAATCTCGAGTCTTTGCGAACGCTCATCGCCGTTCAGCCCGGTGTGATGGCGCACGTTCTGACGGGCGCGTCAGCGCCTGAGGTGGGCCAATTGGCCCCGGCGTTCGCAATCGTAAACAACACATTCAATATGAGGAGTGCCGCATAATGGCCGAAGACCACAAGAGCTTTATGAATATCATCAACAACAGCCCTTCCTGCGCCGAACGCTGGGCGGGCCTCACTGAAAAGGCAATCGCCGACGCACGGGCACATGGCGTGACGCTTGAGCCGGACGATTGCCTGAACATCCGTGAAATTAGGCTTGCGGCCATGGGGGCCGAACTAGATTCAGAGGCATACCAGAACGAACTGTTGAACCTCCCGCAGCTTTCGATGGCCGCACGCAAGAAGGCGATTCAGGAGGGAGATTCAGACATCCGAGCCGCCGCCCTTTCCGATCTGAATCGGTGGCGGGAAAATGAGCATTTCAGTCACCGGACGGCTCACGCCGCCCGCCGCCTTAGTGAGGCCCGTGAGCTTGGAATCGCTACTCCCGCCCCGGCGCAGGATGAACTGTCCCGAAATGACCGGCTTGAGATGCTGAAGGAAGTAAAGGACCCCGCCGAAAGGTTGGCCCTCGCCAGAAAGTGGAATCTGATCAAATGAGCAAGGTAAACCGCATCGCCGCCACCATCCGCCAATGGCCCTATGCCATCGAAAAAGGCACCTATCATCTTTTGTTTGAGCGCCGTGTCGATCTTCACGAAACGGCGGATGGCCCGCCGATCTACACCGGCGAAGGGTACGTTTTCGGCCCCACGGGCGACGTGTTGACCGCTGAACAGTATCAGGACGTTTGCGACCTTTTGAACGCGCCAGTGATCGACGGGCCGGGGGTAGAAGAGCGCGCCGCGCAGCGACGCCAGAAGGCTATCTATGGTCGCGTCCTGACGCCGGAGGATCGTCGCCGCAACGCTGTCCGCGCTAGAGCTACGGAGGGCAGTAAGTATGTATGAACATGACCATGAATCCCTGTTCGATGGCTCAAATTCGGTCAGCTTTTTCGACAGGGCGCATGAGAACCCGTCGAAGGAAGAAAAGAAGCGCCGCCGAGACAGACGCGCCCGCGTCCAGCGGGCACTAGATCGCCGCGAAGGGTGGACGCCCGCGATGCACGAGGAAGAGCAGGCCCGACTCCGGGCCGAGGTAGAACAGCTATTGGAGGCCCGCAAAGATGCAGCATGAATCCTCATTCGATCCTCGCAAGTATCTTGTCGCGAGAGAGCGCCTGCTTAGGCGAGCGGCCCTCTGGCACGCAGCCAGACTCGCCTGCGAGTCTGAATCTCAGTGGCGAGCAGCGTGGCCCGCCATCGGTCGCGCGGTCGCGGCCCAGCTTGAGCTTGAGGGGCTGGGCTAACGAAATTGGGGGCACCGCTAAGGCGGGGTTATCGTGGAAAGTAACCGGCCCCCAATCCCCCGGCGGCGCGAATGTCGCCGGGGACCAATCAAGAAACAATCTGACCAATGGAGAATGAGATGGCAGAAATTATCGAAATGCACCCCGAGTCTGCGCTGGTGGAAGAGCTGGCGGCGGTCCTTCGAAATGTGGTGACAAGGTTGCCCCGCTTTCGGATCACGGGGGTATCCATCCCCTTCGCATGGGCGGCGGCGCATATGGACGACGACACACACCTCGCTCGCCGCGTCTTGCTTTCGGCAGGTTTCACACCGGACGATGCGGACAACTGGCGCTGGCGGCGCGGGGGGAGATCAATTTTTGAGATCATCGATTCGGACGCCTTGGGCGACACGCTTGTGGACATCATCGACGTGCATCGCCCAATTCAGCTTGAAGCTTAGAAGCCCAGCGACATGCCCAAAAATGCACCCCCTAAATTCAGCTTGAAGCGCGGAAAAGTGTGTCAAAACAGTAATTTAGAGTCTGGACTCGTGGCGAGTTTTGATTATTTTGGACCCTGCCAAGATGGCGCACACAATTAACGAGGAGACAGAAAGATGGACACGAAGAACGAGGGCAAAGTTATCCAGATGGCACATGCCCTCGCCGATAAGTCGCTGGAACCGGCGAGCGCGGTGCAGCGTATCGAGATGTTGGAAATCATCGAGAAGCTGGCGGCGCATCTGGTGACGGAGTCGCGGCTGGTGAACGCGGCGATTTAAAGAAATGGTGCGGCCCCGTCAGGGGCTACGCCACCTCACATAGCCCCCACTTATTGTCCGTTTCAGTGGAAGGCGTCGATGCCCTCGCAGCAAGCTGCGCAGCGGTGCATCTAGTAAACGGTCCAGAAAGCAAAAATGAAAAATGCAACTTTTTAACTAATGGCGAGTCCGTAGGCGGGCGTCGCCGCGTACGGAGATATAAAAATGGCAGTGGCAATCAGAAAGGAAGTGGACAACACACTTCCTTGGAACAACGAACAGGCAGACGCAGACGGCACTTTTATCGTCTGGAACAGCGCTGACGTCCGAGGGCCGCAGCGCGCAGAATTTGACGCCCTTATGGAACGCCCGGTTTCGGTCACGCTGGGCAATCAATATGTGAAGCCCTTCCCTAACGGCAAGCGATCTACCGCACCCGGCGCATGGGTCGCGATTGAAGGAAAGTGGCGCGATCTTGCGGAAGGTGCCGCCCCCCTCAAGAAAAACAACCGCGAAGGCTGGGGCCTCACGAAACATTGGCGGGCAGACCGCAAGGACGGCATGGGCTACGTGCTGGGCGTGTCCGCCAACGGATCCCGCGAAAAGCTTGCCATGCGCGGAATGGCAGCGATTGGGCTGGACCTTGACGAAGGGGCGGACATTGACGCTGTCGCGGACGCCGTAGAGGCCACGGGCTGGGCCTGTTTTCTTTACACCTCTTACAATCACCTGAAGACGACGATTGACGTAGGATACAGCGCCATTCACAGCGTGGCGAAGGGCGAGACATTCACCGACGAAATGGTGCGCGACCACCTGCGACAGAAGCGCCCCGCACTGGGCGAGGCGTTTATCAGCAAGGTCACGATCCGAGACGAAAAGTTGGACATTGGCGGCGGGTTTGTCGTGCGGTGCGATTGCCCGCCCATCCACAAGATGCGCTTGATTTTCCCGCTTTCCGAGGCCGTGAACATCGCGGAACTGGATGACGATCCCGCCAAGGGGCCGGACGTCTGGAAGGGAAAGGTGAAGGGGCTGGCTGCGAAGCTGGGCGTGCATCACGACAGCGCCTGCGAAGACCCCTCGCGCCTCTTTTACACCGCCCGTCACCGACCCGAGGATGAAGACTTTGAATGCATCGTATTCCGGGGCGCGCCGCTGGCATGGGAAGACGTTCCGACCGGCGCAGGTGACCCGTGGTCACAGGCCGGAGGGTCAGAGCGAAACACTGTCCCCGAAGGCGTCATGTTCGGCGACGTGTCCGTTACCGATCTTTACCGCCGTTATGGGATGCGCTGGAACATCGCGGATATTCTGGAACAGACCGACGCCCACATTGACTGGGCAGGCAGCGGCAAGAGCCACGTCGATTGCCCGTTTCGCGAACTGAATCATACCGACAAGGGCAAGGACAGCGCGACTATCGCCGTCAACGCAGGCGACTCGACGCAGGGATATGCGGTGATCAGTTGTCAGCATGAAAGCTGCAAGACGTCGAATCCGCATATCGTCCACTATCTCGCTCAGCTTTTGGAAGACGGCGCGTTGACGCTGGGAATGCTGGAAGACCCGCGCGATATGGAACCTGTCCCCGATGAAGGTGAAGGCCCCTTCAAGCGGCTGACGCCGCTGGAGGCAACCGGAACTGCCGAGGCCTTGGCCTATTTCCGAGAGCGTGGAATCGACGCGGACGCAGAGACGGTCATTCGCCAGATTGTCGACATGGGCGGGGAAGACCCGTTCGCCCGTGAGCGTGTTGAAGAGGCCCGCGAGACGGTCAAGCGTCAGCTTGAAGGCTGGAACGCGGACAAAAGCGCGGACCCGGTCGCAGAAGCTCGCCGGGATGTATCCGGGAAGCCGACCTCAGAAGATTATAGATCGCCCGATCTTCTGGCGGAATTGCATGATCCAGACTGGATCACGGAAAGCGGATTCATGGTCTCGCCGGACAAGTGTCCAAAGGTTTTCGAGCGATACGACATCCCGCTGGACGCCAAGCTTGTCGAAGAGATGGGCCGTAAGGAAGTGAAGCGCCAGATTGCCGAGTCCATGATGGACCGCTTTGCGTGGGTCGTGGTGGACGGACAGGCCAGGGTGGCAATGTCTCAGGGTCCCGGAAGGCCGGTGAAGCTTTGGAAGGACACGACGCTTGATAAGCTCTATCGCAACCGATGGGTAGGCTACGCGGGTCAGAAGGGTGCGGTGCACCATATCAAGCCGCATGAAGTTTTCGCAGGGGCGCGTGAGCGTCCGACCTATCTTGACACATGCTTTGAGCCGAACCCGGCGAAGGTTCCGCCCCATGCCTACAACCTTTGGACAGGCTTCGCGGTAGAGCCGCGCGCGGGCGATTGGTCAAAGATGCGCTGGCACATCGAGCACGTTCTTTGTTCCGGGGATGAAGAGCATTTTAATTACGTGATGACCTTCCTTGCGTCGATTTTTGCCCGCCCCGGAGTGAAGATTCCGGCATCGCTGGCTCTTACCGGCGAACAGGGCACCGGCAAGAGCAAGGTCTTTGATTGGGTCCGGCAGGCGATTGGGTCAGCCGCTCTTAAGGTGAGCGCCGGACGCCACCTTACCGGCAACTTCAACGCGCATCTAGACGGCAAGATTTTCCTGACCTGCGAAGAGGCATTCTGGGCCGGAGACAAGGCCGCTGAGGGTCCGCTTAAGGATATCATCTCTTCAGACACGCTCCAAATTGAAGGCAAGTTTGAAAACCTGCTGGAGCGCCCGAACTACGTGAACACGGTATTCATTTCTAACAATGATTGGATGGTGCCGACCGATGGCGAAGACGCCCGCCGCTTCCTTGTCCTGCGCGTCTCAAATGAGAAGAAACAGGACGGCAAGTATTTCGGCGCGATTGATGACGAGATGGAAAACGGGGGGCTTGCAGCGATGGTCTATGACCTTATGCACTGGGACCCGTCTGTAATCGGCGGCTGGGATGGGCTGCGGAATCCGCCAAGGACGGACGTCCTGCGTGAGCAGGCTGGGCTGAGCCTTGAAGGTCCGGCAGCGATCTTGATGGACATTATCAGCGATGGGGCGGTTACGGGCCGGATGAAGGATGGCACCACGTTCCACTATCCGTTGCGCGATGATCAGGAAACGATTGTCGCTGATCCTCATTTGAAGGTCCTTCTGAATCCGCAGGGCGGGCGCGGCAATATCGCGAAGGCGGCGAACAAAGCCATTTCCGACCTTCTGGGCGCTGACGCGCCTAGTGGCGACTTGAAGGACAACGTGACGTATCAGACCAGCTCGACGGATAACACGCCAGTAGCCACAAATGACCGGGTCCGCTATGTCACCTTCCCGCCGCTGAATAAGTTGGCGGATGTGCTGAGGCGATATGGGCGGTGAATTGGAAAGTTGGAAGTTGGAAGGGACCGCGTTAGCGGTCCTTTTCTTTTGACCCGACGTTGACATGATCCTGACCCGACACTGACCCGACACGCCCGACATAGTCGGGTCAGGCTAAGTTACTGAAATTACGTCATTATTCGGGATTTGACCCGACTGACCCGACTGACCCGACTACTCGGGCAAATCCCCGCTCAGATTGGATAGCGGGGGCGTGCACTGTCCCGGTATCCTGTATCTTTCTCATTTCTTCTAAATATAAGAAAGTGTCGGGTCAGTCGGGTCAAGATGCCTAATCGTCAATAAAATAAGGGGTAAAACCTGACCCGACATAGTCGGGTCAGTGTCGGGTCAAGTCGGGTCAGAACTACCCGCGCTTACTGGCGGGCGGTCCTGCCCGAAAAATCCGGAATTACTTGTAAAAAAGTAGGGGAAACTGGCCTTGCAGGTACGCCGCCAGCAATGCGGCGGCTAGGGCCGAAGTTAAAGCAATTATCCATGACAGGGCGTTGGCTGCCAGTCTGCCTTTCGCCTTCGGCACAAGATAGATTTCGACATGAGGTAGAAACCGTCGATGGAGCCAGTTGACCCCATAAACAATAAGAATAACGCCAATCATCAACGCAGCACGGTCGCTCAAGGTATTCAAACTTGGGAGGAAAACAATCGCCCCAAACACTAATAACTGATTGATGCCAAATCCGATCTTTTTGAAATTAGTTGCATAGGTTCTTTCAAGGGATTGAATATGCCGTTTCAGCTTTTCCAGTATTCCAAGCGCCAAAGCCTCGTCTACACTTTGAACCATCACCACGTTAACTTGTGGACCGAACTCGACTTCAGCTACCCGATTAATCCCATTGGATTCGGGCTGTTGAACATATAACTTAATCTTGCTCGCACGATCAGAACCAAAATTCGCAGTCTTGAAATCACCCAGCAGGCGCGTTTGCTCGGTTCCGGTTGCCACTGTAACAATGACCTCGGATTTGGTGAAGTCGGCCTGCATTTCATCGGCCAGCGCTAGAAGCTTATCCCGATCCATTGACACAGCGCCAAACTCGTGTCGCGCTGTGTGTATCTGTTCCGGATACCTTGCCGCACCTGTCTCGACGGGGGCAGGTACATCATGAGGAAACAAGGCCAACGTCCCTCTCGCACCAATATCAGTTTCCCACTCTCCTTCTAATTCCCCTTTTGGATTTAGTCGGGCAATTGCAGATAAATTCCCAAGTCTTGGGTCGCCGGTTTCGGACTGGCCTGCAATCTTAAGCTTGGTGCCGTCATATGCCCCACTTACGTTGTAAACCGCAAAGCCAAAATTTGGATCATTTAAATGGAGCTTTCCAGTCAGCGCATCGTCGCTACCAGAGAGCTTTACAAACAAATTGCCAGTATTTGTTCCATATGCCCGTCCTGCCCAAAGGTGCCCTAGTGCCATATCACCTCCAATTACTTATTTACTAACTTCTAATGCTGCAGAGGGACGTGGCGGCTCAAGCTGCATCGCAATTTTTGCAAGGCGGCGGCAGTCCTTCGCCGCCTGCGTATCCCAGCACTTTACCCAATCACCCTCAGCCGCGATGACCAGAACCTTTGGCCCGTCGCGACCTACAGTCACTTCTTGCCCCTTATAAAAAACTGCGCCGGTTTTAATCATCGTCCGTATCCTCTTCTGCATCGCGCAGACCGTCAGCGATATCCCGCATGATCGCCGCCAACTCCGCATCCGCTTTCGCTTCCCGCGCCGCTTCTGCGTCCTCACGTTCGGCGCGTTCTTCTTCGACCTTTTGCATCTCTGCCAATTGTTCGCCGACCGTCTCAATCGCTTTGCGCATCTGGACTATCTCAGCGCGGTCTTCGGCACGTTCTGCCGCGTCGGTCCCCCGCCACCGCTCTTCAATTTCAAGAGCGATCATGAAGAGCAGGGAAAGAACGGAAATCAAGGCGGCGACGTACGCCATACGCCGTGAAAACCGCGCTTCTGCCTTCGCCACCTCAGCCGCTTCGCGCTGTTCCTCGTAGAAGGCGCGTTGTTCTACTAATAGTGCCTCTTGCACATCTATGCTGCGCGCCAGTAGATCACCGATGTTGACACTTAAATCTAAGTCGATCCCCTTAAAGGCAGACGCATTCGCCGCCGTTAAACGCTCAGCGGCGGCTTGGAATTCTTTACCAAATGTTAGGTCAGCCCCCAGCCCGTCTAAGTCGATCCCCTTAAAGACAGACGTGTTCGCCGCCGTTAAACGCTCAGCGGCAGCTTGGAATTCTTTACTAAATGTCAGGTCAGTCTTCAGCCTGTCGAAGTCGAAATTGTGGAATGGATATCCGTCCACCGCCCTGCGCAACGACTCCGCTATCTCGCGGTGTTTTTCAAAAATTCTGCCGGCTGCATTCTGATAGGGACTTAGAGCATCCGCCACCGACTTGCCTACAAGCGCCTGCCTATCGGCAACGGCCTTGAACGCTTCCATCTCGGGAAAGGCCACACGCATAGCGGTTTCGGCACCGTCTAGCCCATATGCCGCGCGCATAGCTTGCGTTTCGTTCAGGCGAGATAGAGCGGTTGCAATCTGAGATGCAGCGCCGCCCGTTTGTCTGTTCTTTTTCGTCATGCGTCTACCGTAAATTGTATCACTGTGGAGTCTTAGCACAATTTGTTGAGGCTTGGCATAGGGAACAGGAAATAGGCGTTTTAGGGGCCGCCGATCTGCCGCACCGCAACGCCTCACGAAGTGTTACCGAATGTTACAATAATGTGAATCTCTGTGACATACTAAAAGACTCAGGAATTATTCCGGCGCACCACCTCGCCCCGGATCGCCGCTGACGCGGCCCGCGAGACCACCACCCCCAGCGAACTACTGTCCTATTTAAGTATACTCAAAAGAGACGCCGGAAATGCCCCGGAATCCGTCCGATTAGACTTGCGGAATCACTTATCGGACACTACCTATTTATGAGACACTCAAATAGGACAGGAGGGCGACATGGGCGAACTTATTGGATATGCGCGGGTATCATCGAAGGGCCAGAACATTGGCCCCCAGATCGACGCCCTGACGGGCGCAGGCGTCGCGCCAGAACATCTCTACCAAGACAAGGCCAGCGGCACGAAACGCACCGGACGCCCAGCCCTAGAGGATATGCTGAGCCGTGGAATCCGCAAGGGTGATACCCTTGTCGTGACCCGCTTGGACAGGCTGGCTAGGTCCACCCGAGACCTACACAACATCGCTCATAGCCTTGAAAAGAAGGGCGTTGCGCTGCGCGTATTGGAACAGGACATAGACACGACCACGTCAGCGGGTCGCCTGTTCTTCACTATGCTGAGCGCTATAAGCACCTTTGAAACGGAAATGCGCGCTGAGCGTCAGCGGGAAGGCATCGACGCAGCACTAGCCAAGGGTGACGACAGCCCGTTCAAGGGACGTCCTGCGACGATAGACGCTGACGCGATCAAGGCCGCACGGGACGCGGGCGAGACGCCAAGCGCTATCGCCAAGCGCATGGGCATCGCCCGGTCATCGGTCTATCGCCACCTAGCCTCAGAGACGTCCTGAGACGTCCACCACAGCCCCGGTACGGACAGACCCGCTGACGCGGACCACAACCGCCTCAGAGACGCCCCGAGACGCCCATATGAGCGACATGGAAAGCCCGCGTTAGCGGGCATGTATGATCCTAACAGCCTTCCGGAATAGCCCTGTCAGCACCTACCAAATCCCCGATTTTCCGGATCACCATGGGCTGGCAGGGATAACGTCACATTGGCTGAGATGCTGAGTTGATGGGTTTGGAGGTGTCCCCGCGTTAGCGGGCAATAAAAACCCTTTGTTTACAATGTCTTGCAGGGGACCCAAGACGGGGATACTGTGACATAAATGCAACGGCGCAGGTGCTGTCAGCACCTATGCAACCAACTTAAACACTTTCGATGCATTCTGACCCGTTCCCGCCGGTTTTGTTGCAAAAATAGGGGGCCCGCCCAGAAATGGGTGACCCCATCGCGGAATCGCAAACCGCCAATTTTAGATTCAATTTTCGACTGGAATTAAGTTGCACACCGCCGCCCGCACCCGTGACCCGTTTTGGCGGATTCGTAGGTCGTGACCGCCACCTATGCTAGAATAGGGGCATCTCCAGAGCAGCGGGTTCCTTCATTCCCCGCGCACTGGCGGGGGTTTCGACGGCGCGTCTGCCATCGGCCCGAGAAGCCCCCGCCGCCCTTTTTCCTAGCAGACAGGACACGACCACATGACAGACACACACGAACTACGTTTGAAGATCGACGCCGCCCCGGCGAAGCGCGGCGCATCCGAATTCACTGCCGCCATTGAATCCGTGAAGCGGGCCGTCCGCGACTTGGAGCGCGACAGTACAGGGGCATTTACCACCCTTCGGAAGGGGCTACAGGCCACGCAAGCGCCCGCTGGCAAGCCCGCGCAGGCCGTCGCCATGACGTCGATCAGCACCGCCGCACGGCAGGCCGAAACGCAGGTCAACACCCTTCAACGGCAGTTGAACAAGACCGGGAACACCGCTGGGCTATCTCGGGTCGACTCCGCCTATGCATCGTTCCGCAAGGAAATGCAGGCGGGCATCTCGACCGCAGAACAGTTGCGGGTTGCCAAGGACCGTCTCGCCCAGTCGATGCACGAGGTCCGCGAAGAGGCGAAAGGCGCGAACGAGGTTCAGCGTCTGCGCACACAGTATCAGCGCACACAAGCCGCCCTCGATCCGCTGACCACAGGGACACATGCCTATCGCCGTGCCGTCCTCGCCGCCGAACAGGCGCACCGGGCCGGGGCCATTTCAACAACGCAGATGAATAGAACCTTGGCGCAGGCCAAGGAAGCCTATTTGGGCGCAGGTGCCGCCGCCGATAACTACGCGGCCCAGCAAGCCCGCCAGTTTGGCACACGCGCAGGCTGGGGCATGGGTATGCAGAAAGGCGGCGTTCGCCAGCTAGGGCTACAGCTTAACCAGATCGGACAGGTAGCGGGTATGGCTACCAGCATGGAACAGGCACTGAAATCCGCATCGTATCAGGCGGCGGACATCGGCCTTGTTTTCGGCGGTATGGGTATCGCTATCGGCGCGGTCGCGGGCGTAGTCCTGCCTCTTTTGATCGACCGACTTTATGACGTCATCCCGCCCACAAAGACTTTGAAAGACGCTCTTTCGGACCTCGACTCCGCCATCGACAAGGCCCGGTCATCGGCGGCGAAAACGTCCGACTTCGACGCCCTGAAAGACGCGTACGGGCGCGTCACTACTGAGGTGGAACGTCTGGTAGACGTCCAGAACCGTCTCGCCCAGATCGACGCCGCCAAGGCGCTGCGCGAGGCCCGAGACGCCCTCTTTGATGAAAGCGGCGGCGTCGGGTGGCTGGACAGCTTGGCAGGCTACGCAGACAACGCCGGGGGGCGCGCCCGTCGCCTGCGCGACGAACTGAATTTGACCATGCAAGAGGCAACCGCCCTCGAGTCTATGTTCACCGAGTCCAAGGGCCTCACAAATGCCGACGCCCTTGCGGACTCCTATGCAGCCATGCGCCGCCACATCATCGACGCCGCCGGGGGCATGCAGAACCTTACAAAGGATCAAATTGCCGTTGTTCAATCACTGACGCAAAGCGAAGACGCCGCCCGCCGTTTTGCCGCGACAACGCAACAGGGCGGGGATGCGACGCAGCGCAGCGCCGACTCCGCGTCGTCATTGTCCTTCACAATCGGCACGGCAGCGGATGAGGCGGGGCGTCTCCTCGCAAATTTGAACAGCGTCCCCGGCGCATTGTCGATTATGGGCAAGAGCGTAGGGGAACAGATTTCAAGTTTGCAGGCCCAGAACAAGAGCCTTGGGCTACAGATCGAAGGCGGGCTATCCAGCGCAGCCGCTAGCCGTCGCGTTCAGCTCGACGACATGATCGCCAAGGGAATCGAGCGCGGGCAACCGCTGGGCGTGGAACAGATCGCGCCGCGCCTTGCCGAGATCGACGCGCTAGACGCCGCCGCTAAAAAACAAGAGGCCCTGCGCAAGCGTCTACAGAAAGCCAATGCCCCCGCAAAAAAGGCGGGCGGCGGTTCCCGCTCAGCGTCCATTTCCGAAGAGGCCAAGGCGCGGGACCGTCTAAACGACTCCATTCAAAATCAGCTTTCTTCCCTCCAGCAAGAAGCGACAGCGCAGGCCCTACTGACGTCTAACCGCTACCAGTCAACAGAAGCCGCTCGCCTAGCCGCTGAGGCCATGGCCCAGAACGCCGGGCAGATCGACGCCACCACCGAGTCCATCCTGCGCCAGATCGACGCCCAAGCGCAGGCAAATGAGCAAATTCGCAATGCACCCGCGCCGCTGACGCAGGTGGCGGCGAATTCCCTTCAACAGGGGCTTAAGCAGGGGCTTAGTGCTGCGCTGCAAGGGGATACCCAAAATTTCGCGGCGCAACTGAGCCAGACGGTCCGGGCGTCTATCGCCGATGCGCTGGCGACTAAGATCGTGGATAGTCTCGGCATAGATCAACTTTTCAATCTCGGGGCCGCGTCAGCGGCAACGCAGATGCAGACCGCCATCGCCACCGGGGGCAGCATCGCGGCGAGCCAGATCAGCGCAGCAATGACAGGCGCAGCGGCGACAAGCGCCGCGTCCGGGGCCGCGTCTAGCGGCGGGGGCGGGCTTTTCGGCTGGGTAGGTTCCTTGTTCGGCGGCGCTAGCGTCCCTACGGCTGCGGAAGGAATGGGGCCGGGTGCGCCTGCCGTATCGCGCGCCATGGTCAGCCCGTCTATCTTCCAAGGCGCGCCCCAATATGCAGAAGGGACGGCTAACACCTCAGGAATCCCCGCCATCCTCCACGATAACGAGGCGGTAGTGCCGCTGTCCCGAGGCCGCAAAATTCCGGTCGATTTGAGCGGCGCAGAAGGTGGCGGCGATAGCCGGTCCGTTATCTTGAACGGCGGAGTCAACGTGACCGTCGCCGAGCGCGAGAAAGGCGAGGGCGACGCCCAATTTGCCCAGCGCATCGGCGAGGCGATGCAGGATCAGCTAGAAGCACTAATCGACAGTAAAATTTTCAGCGCTGCACGATACGGCGGCGCGCTGAACCCACGGGGAGGCCGCTGATATGAGCCGACTAGGCATCTATGCAGAGATGATCGAAGAGAAACGCAAGGCGGCGGGGCTAACGCCCGCCGGGTTCCGAGAGGATGGGACGGATTCAGCGGCGTCCGAGAAAGAGGAAATGCTGAGGAAGCTTTACGAAAGGACGGATGCGCACCTGCCGTCTGGCATTGGGGGGCAATCCGCCCGCTGACGCAAGCGATGATTAGTCCGCGCTAGCACACCGCCCCAAGCGCGCAAGGGAATCTGAACGCCCCCAAAATATCCAAGGCGGATAATAAAGGGTATAACAAATTCGGGCTGGGGCGAATTTGTATTTATTTTCAATGGCTTAAAGGGATAAGTGGCAGCCCGTAGGGGAATCGAACCCCTCTTTCCAGGTTGAAAACCTGGCGTCCTAACCGATAGACGAACGGGCCACGCGCTGTGTGAGGCGGTTCCTAAGGCAAAAGAGCGGGGGTGCGCAAGGGGGATTTGCATCAAATCGCCCTCCCGCGCGGAATTATTTTCGCAGCGCACGGACAGACCCGCACCGTCACGCGCGGGCGGCATCCTCTAGACGCAGCTGCGCGGATTGGCGCCCCTGCCAGACGTTCAGCTCCAGCCGTCCGGCCAGATGAAACCGCGCGCCGCCATGCTGCTCAATCGCGGCGCCCAGAGGCCCGTCGAACGCGCCGAACGCGATCGCATCCAGCTGCGGCCCGGTTCCGTCGCCGAAGCGGATCTTGAGGTGCCGCTCGCCCACGCGCTTGGCAAAGGTGATCTGCATTTGCGCAAAGACATGGCGCGGCGCGGCGGATCCGGCGCCGAACGGGCCTGCCGCTTCGATCTGCGTGATCAGCTCGGGCGTCGCGGCGCCCGGCATCAGCATCCCGTCCAGCACCAGATCCGCGGCGCCGCCGGTGCCAGCGCCTTGCTTGGCCAAGAGCTCGGACAGGCGCTCCATCGCGGGCTCCAACTGGTCGCGCATCACGGTGAGGCCCGCGGCCATCTTGTGCCCGCCGCCCTTGACGAGCAGGCCCTCGCTCGCCAGCCGCTGGATCGCGGCGCCCAGATCGACGCCCGCAACCGAGCGGCCTGACCCTTTGCCGATCTCGCCGTCGAAGCCGATCACGATCGAGGGGCGGCCCGCTGCCTCTTTGAGCCGGCTCGCCACGATGCCGACGACGCCGGGATGCCATCCCTCGCTCGCCGCCCAGACCAGCGGCGCATCGAGGCCGCGCGCCTCGGCCTGTGCCATCGCGGCGGCCTGCACGCCGGCTTCGATCTCGCGCCGTTCGGAGTTCAGCTGGTCGAGCCGCTCGGCCATGGCCTGCGCCTCGTGCGGTACGTTGCAGGCCAAGAGGCGCGCGCCCAAGTCGGCGCGCCCGACACGCCCCCCCGCATTGACGCGCGGCCCCAGAAGAAAGCCGAGGTGGTAGGCGCTGGGCGCGGCGTCCATCCGCGCGACATCGGCCAGCGCCACAATGCCGGGCCGCTCGCGCCGGGCCATTACGCGCAAGCCCTGCCGCACGAAGGCGCGGTTGACCTCGATCAGCGGCGCGACATCGGCCACCGTGGCCAGCGCGACAAGGTCCAGCATCGCCATCAGGTCAGGGCCCTTTTGCCCCGCCTCGCGCAATTGCCGCCCCGCCTCGACCAGCATCAGAAAGACGACGGCTGCAGCGCAAAGATGCGCCAGATCGCCGCTCTCGTCCTGGCGGTTGGGGTTCACGACCGCCAGCGCCTCGGGCAATGTCTCGCCGCCCAGGTGATGGTCCAGGATGATGACATCGGCGCCCTTGGCGGCAGCGACTGGCCCATGGCTCAGCGTGCCGCAATCCACGCAGACGATCAGGTCATGCGCGGCAGCCAGCCCAGCCATGGCCTCGTCATTCGGACCATAGCCTTCGTCGATTCGATCCGGGACATAGAGCGTCGCGTCGCGCCCCATCTGCCGCAGCCAGTCGACCAGAAGCGCCGCACTGGTGCCGCCGTCCACATCGTAATCGGCAAAGATCGCGATGCGCTCCCGTCGCTCCACGGCGGCCAGAAACCGGCGCGCCGCCACCTCCATATCCTTGAGGCTGCGCGGATCGGGCAATAACTCGCGCAAAGACGGCGCCAGATAGGTCTCGGCCTCGTCAGGCGCCACGCCGCGCCGCGCCAGCGCCATGGCCACCGCGCGGGGAAGGCCGGCGCCTTGCATGATGGCCTCGGCGGCGCGGTCCTGCAGCGCAGTGGGGCCGATCCACCGCCGCCCGCTCAGCGACGCCTCGACATCCAGAAAGGCGGTCATGCTGCGCCCCCTTTCATTGTTCCAAAATACTCATACCCGGCAGGCAAGGCACGCAGGTGGTGGGGCAGGGCGAGTCAGTTGACCGGGTTGCGATAGATCATGCGCCGGACGGACCCGGTTTTGGAGCGCATCAGCACCGTTTCCGTCTCGACATAGCCGGGGCGGCGCTTGACGCCCTTTACCAGCGAGCCGTCGGTGACGCCCGTGGCCGCAAAGATCACATCGCCTGTCACCATGTCGTCGCGCGCATAGATGCGATTGAGATCGGTGATGCCGGCCTTGGCCGCGCGGCCCCGCTCGTCATCGTTGCGGAACAGCAGCCGGCCCCAGATCTGGCCGCCCATGCATTTGAGAGCCGAGGCCGCCAGAACGCCCTCGGGTGCGCCGCCCGAGCCCATATACATGTCGACGCCCGTCGCCTCGGCATCCGCGCAATGGATGACGCCCGCGACGTCCCCATCGGTGATGAGGAAGACGGCGGCGCCGGTGCTGCGCACTTCGTCGATCATTTCCTGGTGGCGCGGACGCTCGAGAATGCAGACGGTGATTTCAGACGCCTTGCAACCGCGCGCCTTGGCCAGCGCCTCGACCCGCTCGCGCGGGGTCATGTCCAGCGAGACGACGTCCTTTGCATAGCCCGGCCCGATGGCCAGCTTGTCCATATAGACGTCGGGCGCGTGCAAGAGCGTGCCGCGCGGCGCCATCGAGATCACGGTCAGCGCGTTCGGCATCGCCTTGGCGGTCAGTGTCGTGCCTTCCAGCGGATCGAGCGCGATATCCACGCCGGGGCCATCGCCGCTGCCCACTTCCTCGCCGATGAAAAGCATCGGCGCCTCGTCGCGCTCGCCCTCGCCGATCACGACGACGCCCTTGATAGCCAGCTTGTTGAGCTGCTCGCGCATGGCATTGACGGCCTGCTGGTCGGCAGCCTTTTCATCGCCGCGCCCGATCATGCCCGCACAGGCGAGTGCCGCGGCCTCGGACACGCGGGCAAGCCCGAGCGACAGCATGCGGTCGTTGAAATCGGCGGTGTCGGTCATGGCAATATCCTTTGCGGCTTATGGCAATCGATTGGATGGCGGCGGCGGGGCGCGCCTAGATGTTTTCGATCCGGAGGGCGATGGGATCGCCGGTGACGACGCCAAGGCCCGGTATTGCGTCCAGAGCGCGGGCCAGTTCGGCGCGGCCCGTCTTGTGCGTGACGATCAGCACCGGCGCATCAGGGCCGGCGTGGTCGTATTGGCGCATCCGGTCGATGGAAATCCCGGCCTCGCCAAGGGCGGTCGCCACCTTTGCCAATGCGCCGGGTTTGTCGACCAGCGACATGCGCAGGTAATAGGGCGCGGGCGTGCCTGCGGCAGCGGGCTGCGCGCGCTCCAGCGTCGTGGCGGGCTGGCCGAAAGTCGGTAGGCGAAAGCCGCGCGCGATATCCATCACGTCGCTCATGACCGCGCTGGCGGTGGGGCCCATGCCCGCGCCGGGTCCGCGCAGCACGACCTGCTCCACGTTGTCGCCTTCGAGCACGACCATGTTCGTGCCGCCCTCCAGCGTGCCCAGCGGGCTGCCCGAGGGCACGAGGCACGGCGTCATGCGCTGCTCGAGGCCGCGGCCTGTCATCTGGGCGACGCCCAAGAGTTTGATCCGGTAGCCCATATCGGCGGCGTGATGGATATCCTCAATGGTGATCGCGCCGATCCCCTCCATCTCGACCGCGCCGAAATCGACTTGGGTGCCAAAGGCGATCGAGGCCAGCAGCGCCAGCTTGTGCGCGGCGTCGATGCCGCCGACGTCCAGTTGCGGGTCGGCCTCGAGATAGCCGAGGTCCGACGCCTCCTGAAAAACCTCGTCATAAGCAAGGCCCGCCGATTGCATGCGCGTCAGGATGTAATTGCAGGTGCCGTTCATCACGCCCATGACGCGGGTCATGTCATTGCCGGCGAGGCCTTCGGTGAGCGCCTTGACCACCGGGATCCCTCCGGCAACGGCAGCTTCGAAGCGGATGACGCGGCCGGCCTCTTCGGCGGCAAGCGCCAGCGCGTGGCCATGATGCGCCAGCAGCGCCTTGTTGGCGGTGACCACGTCCTTGCCCGCCGCGATGGCGGCTTCGACGGCGTCCTTGGCGGGGCCTTCATCGCCGCCGACCAACTCGACGAAAACATCCACGTCATCGCGCTGTGCCAGAGCGACGGGATCGTCCTCCCACGCGTAATCGCCCAGGCTGACACCGCGATCCTTGCCCTTTGAGCGGGCCGATACGGCGCTGATCGTGACGGGGCGGCCCGCGCGCGCCTCGAGAAGTTTGGCCTTCTGGCGGATGATGCGCACCACGCCGGTGCCGACAGTGCCCAATCCGGCGATACCGAGGCGCAGAGGGTCTGTCATGGCGATGTCTCCGAAAATAGTGGCGTGCTGAATGGGGATGTCCCTGTCGCGCGATCTACAGGCAAAGGGGCAGGCGTGCAACGCGGGTTTTGCCTGCACATGCGTGCAGGGCGCATGCCGGGCTCATTGCGCATCCTCGTCGTCTGGGCTGGGCTGTGTTTGGCTGCGGTCCACCCCTGCGCGCATGCGGCTGCGCGTTGCGCCATCGACGACGGCACCGCGTCTCAAGCTGTCCGCGCGATCCTTGAGGCGGGCCACACGCGCCTCGATCGCAGGCGCGGTTTCGGGCGCGATCCGGCTTGTGCCCAGCCCCATGTCCAGATCCTGCAAGGGCACCAGATCGGGATAGGGCCGTGCCAGCGCCGCGTCCGAGGCGCTGTCGCCCACATCTGGGAAGGCCGTGCAGCCGGCCTGCGCCAGCAGCCCCAGCGCAGCGGCCAGGGTGATCCGGGCCAAGGGCCGGGCGCGAAGGGGTAGGGGGTGCATGAGGGTCATTTCAGCATCCAACGAGTTGATGCCCTTCATGCCACTCTTTGTCGCCATTCGGCAAGCGCCGGACGCCGCGCGGCCTGTTCGCGGCGGCGCCTGCGCCATGTGCGTCGCAAATGGAAGGTGACGCGGTGCCACATCATGGGGCAGGCTATGCGGGGCAGGGCAGTCGCCCGGCCAGCGATATCGGCACATATAGGAAGCACGTATGAAGATCGGATTTATCGGCCTCGGCAATGTCGGGGGCAAACTGGCGGGCAGCCTCTTGCGCAACGGCGCGGATCTGGTGGTGCACGATCTGGATCCGGCGGCGGTGCGCGGGTTCGAGGGCCGGGGTGCCGCCGCCGCCGACGGTCCGGCGCAGATGATGCAGGCGTGTGATGCCGTCATCACCTGCCTGCCCAGCCCGGCGGCCTGTGATGCGGTGGTCCAGCAGATGCTGCCCCATGCCGGACCGGGCAAGATCTGGATGGAGATGTCGACCACCGACGCAGGCGAAGTTCAGCGCCTGGGCGCGGCCATGATCGCCACCGGCGCAGCGGCGGTCGATTGCCCGGTATCCGGCGGCTGCCATCGGGCCGATACTGGCAATATCAGCATCTATGCGGGCTGCGACCGCGCGACGTTCGAGCGGATCCTGCCGCTTTTGACCATCATGGGTCGACGCGTCTTGCATACCGGCGATCTGGGCTCGGCTTCTGTCCTCAAGGTAATGACCAACTACCTTGCGACCGCCAATCTGATGACGCTGTGCGAGGCGCTCACCGTGATGAAGGCGGCGGGGATGGACCTGGCCACGACCTACGAGGCGATTGCCATCTCGTCCGGGACATCCTTCGTGCACGAGACCGAGAGTCAGCTGATTCTGTCGGGTTCGCGGGATGTGAATTTCACGCTCGATCTGGTGCAGAAGGATGTGGGCCTCTTTCAGAAATTGGCGGACCAACACGCCATTCCGCTCGAAATCTCGCCCATGATGATCGACATTCTGAGCGATGCGCAGGCGCGTTACGGCGTGCGTGCGCAATCCGACCGACTGATCGAGCGGTTCGAGGAGGCGACGGGCCTCAGCATCACCGCCCCTGGCTTTCCGACCGAGTTGATCGATGACGAGCCCGAAGAGCGCGGCGCCGAGGTGTGCGCGCGCCGGTAGACGCGAAACGGGCGCCCCGTATCCAATAGGGGCGCCCGCTTTGAAACTCAGGCCAATTGGGTTGGCTGCGCTTAGCTATCCGACCAATTGATCTGCGGCGCAAACCGCGGAATTGCCATCACACTGGTCGACACGTTCATCCCCGTGCCCAGTCCGATATCGAACATCGGCTCGTATTTGGACAGGCTGTCGACAACCACAAGCTCTTCGCCGTCGCGCATCTGTGGCAGCCTGTCATGCGCCGTCTTGACATCGCTGTCCGTGAGAGCGCGCAGGTAGGTCGCCCCGCGTACGTGGCTCCACTTGACCGAATACACGTTCTCGTCTGAGTCGTATTTGACCAAGGTGACGCGCATCGAATTGGGCACGCCGTCATTGGCAATCGTATCGAAGACGGTCTTGGCGTTGTTTAGATAGGTCGGTGTGACGGCCGACATCTCGCGCGACACCATGTCGGCAATGGTGTAGCTCGCCTTGTCGCGGGCGCTTTGATAGCGGTGGACCTCGAAGAATTCATAGGTCGCACCCAATGCCCAGATCAGCAGCGGCAAAGTAATAACCGCTTCAACCATGACCGATCCGCGCTCTTCGCTGCGAAATCTGGTCAACCATGTTCTCATGTCTAAACGGCGCATCACAGTGGCTCCTGAACAAAGGCGGACATCGAGACGATGGCGACCTGACCGCTGTTGTCCTTCTTGAGCGAGCGGGCAAGCTGCCAGGTCGGAAAGAGCGGGTCGAATTTGGCGCAGGCGCGTAGAAACATCAGCTGGTTCTGCTGGCCGGGTGTAAAGCTGAGTACAGGTGTGCCAGTTTCTTCCTTGTCTGTGCACATGGCCTCACCTCCGAGGGTGGTGAGGTTGCGCATGTCCGACGGCACCATCTCGAGTTTGATCGAATTGAAGCAATCGTCGATCACATAGACCTCTTCACAGATGCGCCGCTTGATCGCGTCGTGGGTCGGGTTCGTCCCGGTACCCAGTCGGATATCGCGCACCGCGATGTCCAGTCCGCGCTCCAGCATTGTCTGGCGCAGGGTAATCATGCTCAGTTCGACCGACATGGTCAGCAGCGTCAGATAGAGCGGCACGATCACGATGAACTCGACCGAGGCGTTGCCATCCTCGCGGCGCAGAAGGCGCTTGCAGGACCGCGCCGCGCATTTGATGAAACGTATCATTGTGTCAACCTCAGGTTCACCACGTTGGACGCGATCGAGCTGAAGGCATCGGTGATGTTGATGCCCTTGGCCGGGTAGTAATGCGCTTCGGACGAGGCACATTTTTTGAGCTGTTTTTCAGCCGTGCCGTTCTTGGATACCTCGAAGCCGATCGTGTAGACCACGACACCCTTATTCTTAATCGCCGTGCAGATGTTCTGCATCTGGACGTTCTTTTCCGTGCCGGTCACGCGGTTCGTTTCGCTTTCGAACTCATCTTCAGGATCAGCATAGTAGATGGTGTCGTTCACATAGTCCGGGCTCATCAGGCCCCAGGCCTTTTCCCAGCTCAGCTGCTCTACGCTTTTGAAGTCCTCGTGGCTTTGAAGATTGGCGAATTCCCAGTTCTCAATGCGCTTATCCTGCTCGAGGTCGCGGTAGTAATCATCCTCGGGATCGTAGAGGTAATAATCCGACCAGGTCACGGATTCGTAGACGCATATGATACTGTCATAGTAGTTGCACTGCCACTCGGAGTAGCCTCTGTAGGCAGAGTTGTGCTTCCAGTAGGCATCCTTGAACACCTCCTTTTGCCACGTGATCTTGTGCAGGATTGAGTTTGGACCGCGAAAGCTGCTGTCCTCCGGAAACTGGTTAGAATAGGTATTCTGGCCGTCTGTCATCAGAACGATGACTTTCAGGGTTTCTGCCTCATTGAAGGGTGCGGGAACGACGCCCACCAGATCGTCGACAACCGGCACGTCGACCCCGCCAACCTTCACCTTGATTTTGTTCAAATCTTTTTTGACATCCTCGAATTCCGGATCGAGCAGGGCCGCGCCCCATTTCATTCCGATATTGGCAGAGGTGTTTCCGGCCGCGGTAAGCGCTTTCAGCTTGTTGTGCAGGTCCGTTTCGCTGATCGAATAGGGCAGGATCTCGGAACTCGGTTCGTTGAAACAGGTGCGATATTCATCGTCGAGCTTGCCAAAGCCATCGTGCTCTTCGGAAGTGTAGATCAGCTGCAGTTGCTGCACATCGGGGTTGATGGCGGTCTGCGAGAAATCACTATCCGAGAACTGGAGGCAACTGGAATGATCCTGCCGAATATCAACATCGAGTGACTCAATGATGTTCTCGCCCGGCGACACGTCCCAGCTGAACGGAACCAGCGAGATCACGGCGTCGCCCCTGTTCGAGCTGTTGAGAATGGTGGTGACGAATTTCTTGCCGGCGGCCTCCAGATTGGTCAGGCGAGTGCCCTTCATCGAACCGGAGACGTCCAATACCATCGACACTTCCAGCTTGGGCACGCGGCGCTCGGCCTGCGATGCGGCGACTGCTGACAATTCCTTGACGCCCGCCAATTTCATCAGGTGGGTGTCCAGCTTCATCGAGGCGCTCGCCTTGACCTTGCTGGTGTTCAGGGTCTGCACGACGTCGTCGTCCCCGCCCTCGCCATCGTCGTCGATTTCATCGAGGTACTTCGACATCTCGGCCTTGGCGAAGTAATCTTCCACGATAGCTTTGGGTTTGGTCCCGAAGGGCGCGCCCGCCGCGGCCAGCACGGCCGTGTCCAGCGTGTTTTGCAGTTTCGTGCGTTCCATCTCGTGGCGCATGACGTCCACGGCGACCCCGCCGGCAATCAACATCATTACAAGCAAAAACAGCGTGAAGGCCACGACTGCGCCATCCTCGTCCGCAGCCATGCGGCGGATATTATGGCGCTGCACAATGCGGGCCATGGTCCGGATCGTTCTGATCTTGGAGCTTATACGTGTCACTTTGGTTACCTCGCGAAGCCATGAAATGGCGGTGCCGACTCGGAATGCGTCGCAAGTTTTATGATCCGGCACTGTGGCGGAATTGGGGCCGAAAACAGAGTAAATAAGTTAAAATTGCTATATTTTGGCGACAATCGGCGCGATCTTGCGCCAGTGTTTCCAGGTGCGCGCCAGCGCGCCACAATGTCGACATCCGGTCGGAGCGTGCTGGATGTGTGCCGCCGGGTTCGGGTGGACAAAAATTCTGCAGCCATTAACGATGTGTTTGCGAAATGCAATTTACATGGACGGTACCCGGCGCAAGAGGGCGCAGGCCCGCCCTGGGAGGATAGCGATGACAGCCGCAAAAGAGCCGAGTTTCCGTGAGTCAGTAGACCTGATGTTCAACCGCGCCGTTGCGCTGATGGATCTGCCGCCCGGACTCGAGGAGAAGATCCGCGTCTGCAACGCGACCTATACCGTGCGCTTCGGTGTTCGCCTGCGCGGCCAGATCCATACATTTACCGGCTATCGCAGCGTCCACTCCGAGCATATGGAGCCGGTCAAGGGCGGCATCCGCTTTGCCATGGGCGTTAACCAGGATGAGGTAGAGGCGCTGGCGGCGCTGATGACCTACAAATGCGCCTTGGTGGAGGCGCCTTTTGGTGGCTCCAAAGGCGGTCTGCGGATCGACCCGCGCGAGTGGGATGAGCAGGAGTTGGAGCGGATCACGCGCCGCTTCGCCTTCGAATTGATAAAGCGTGACCTGATCAATCCCAGCCAGAACGTCCCGGCCCCCGATATGGGCACGAGCGAGCGGGAAATGGCGTGGATCGCGGACCAGTATCATCGCATGAACACCACCGACATCAACGCGCGCGCCTGCGTTACGGGCAAGCCGATCAATGCAGGCGGCATCCAGGGCCGAACCGAGGCGACGGGCCGCGGCGTGCAGTATGCCCTGCAGGAGTTCTTTCGCCACCCCGAGGATATCAAGGCGGCGAACCTCTCGGGCAAGCTGGATGGCAAGCGCGTCGTGGTGCAAGGCCTCGGCAATGTTGGCTATCACGCGGCCAAGTTCCTGTCCGAAGAGGATGGCTGTGCGATCACCGCCATCATCGAGCGGGACGGTGCGCTGATCAGCGACAAGGGCCTCAACGTAGAGGAAGTGCGTGGCTGGATTGGCAAACACGGCGGGGTCAAGGGGTTCCCAGATGCGGAATACGTGGCCGACGGCGCCACAGTGCTCGCAAAGGAGTGCGACATCCTGATTCCCGCCGCGATGGAAGGCGTTATCAATATTTCGAACGCCGCTGACATCTCGGCCAACCTTATCATCGAGGCAGCGAATGGCCCGGTGACGGCGGGCGCGGACCAGATCCTGCGCGAAAAGGGCTGCGTCATCATACCGGACATGTATGCCAACGCGGGTGGTGTGACGGTGTCCTATTTCGAATGGGTCAAGAATCTCAGCCACATTCGCTTTGGCCGGATGGGCCGCCGGCAGGAAGAGTCGCGCCACCAGCTGGTGGTTGACGAGTTGGAGCGCCTCAGCAACGACAAGCAGCTCGGCTGGACGCTCAGTCCCGATTTCAAGCAGCGTTACCTGCGCGGCGCCGGGGAACTCGAATTGGTGCGCTCGGGCCTCGATGACACGATGCGCGCGGCCTATCAGTCGATGCGCGAGGTCTGGCACGAGCGCAAGGATGTGACGGACTTGCGCACTGCGGCCTATCTGGTCTCGATCGGCAAGGTCGCGGCCAGCTATCGCGCGCTCGGCCTTTGAGCGGCATGTAACAGGCAACGCGCGCGGAATTTCACGGAAACTTTTTCCGCATATAAATTGGCCTCCGCCGCCTCCCGTGCGGCGGATGAAACCGGGTGGCGCGGCATCGCGTTACATCAAGTGTGGGTCGGCAGCGCCGGCCAGGAACGAGTATCAGGGCGGTCCGCCGCACATGCGCGCAGACCGCCGAAAAGGAGTTTTATAGATGCAGACCAGCCTACGCAGATTCAGCCTCTTCGCCATTCCTTTTCTTGTCGCCGCGCCCGCGCTGGCGCAGAACGCAGGTAGCGAAGGGTGCGCCGCGACGGCCCGCATCGTGGCCGGAGCGGTCGAGATGCGTGTGGATGGCGCGGACAAATCCACCGCGGCGCGGGCGCTGGCCGCCGGTGACGTAGGGGCGAAATACGCCGATGCCGTGGTTCCGCTTGTCGAGTGGGTATATACTTTGCCCACGCATCAATTGACCGACGAGGCCGCCAGCGCATTCAACGACGCCTGCCTTGCTCAGATGGGCTAACGGCCGTCACAGGCCGCGCCGCATCTTGGCGCGGCCTGCGACTCGGTCCATATTGGGGACATGGCCCTGCCCCCCGGATTCCTCGACGAGTTGAGAACGCGCACCTCCCTGACGCAAGTCGTGGGGCGCAAAGTCATGTGGGACAATCGCAAGTCCAATCCGGGCAAGGGCGACATGTGGGCGCCGTGCCCTTTCCACCAAGAAAAGTCCGCCAGCTTTCATGTCGATGATCGCAAGGGATTTTACTACTGCTTTGGTTGCCATGCAAAAGGCGACGCGATCAGCTTTGTGCGCGATACCGAAAACGTGGAGTTCATGGAAGCGATCCGCATCCTTGCGAGCGAGGCGGGTATGCAAATCCCCGAGCGCGATCCGCAAGCGCAGGCAAAGGCGGATCGGCGCACGCAGCTGGCCGAGGTGATGCACAGCGCGCAGCAGCATTTTCGCCTCATGCTCAAGACTGGCGCGGGCAGCGACGCACGCGCTTATCTGGAGCGCCGGGGCCTTGATGAAGCCACGCAGGAAAAATTCGGTATCGGGTTTGCGCCTCAGGCGTGGCAGGGGCTCTGGGATCATCTGACTGGCAAAGGGGTCAAGGCGGATCTCATCTTTGGCTGCGGCCTTGCACGGCCCTCGCAAAAGGGCGGTACGCCCTATGATGTCTTTCGCGGGCGGATCATGTTTCCCATCCACGATGTGCGCGGGCGCGTGATCGCCTTTGGCGGGAGGGCGATGGACCCGAACGACAACGCCAAATATCTCAACTCGCCCGAGACCGAGCTCTTTGACAAATCGCTGACCCTTTACAATTACGGTCCCGCGCGTGAGGCGGCGGGCAAGGGCCAGCCCCTTATCGTTGCCGAAGGCTACATGGACGTTATCGCGCTGTCGCAGGCGGGTTTCGGCGCGGCGGTGGCGCCTTTGGGCACGGCCGTCACCGAGGCGCAGCTGGGTCTGATGTGGCGCGCCGCGGATGAGCCGATCATGGCGCTGGACGGGGATCGCGCAGGACTTGCCGCCGCGCGCCGCGTGATCGATCTGGCGTTGCCGCTGTTGGAGGCGGGCAAAAGTCTGCGCTTTGCCCTGATGCCGGAGGGGCAGGATCCGGACGATATCCTGCGTGCTCAAGGCGCTGGTGCCGTGCAAGCGATATTGGACGCCGCGCAGCCCATGGTGCGCCTTTTGTGGCAGCGCGAGACTGAAGGCCGGGATTTTGACAGCCCCGAGCGCCGCGCCGCCCTCGACAAGGCGCTCTTTTCTGCGACCAATCTTATTCGGGACCCCTCCATCAAGGGCCATTACGAGAGCGCCATCAAGGAGCTGAAATGGGAGATGTTCTCGGCGCGCAAGCGGGCGGATGGCGGCACCCGCCAAACGCGCCGCGCAGATGGTGGCCGATGGGCCAAGCCCGATATGTCGGCGCGCGCCAGCACCAAATCCTCGCCGCTTGCCCGGTCGGACCCGCGCCAGCACGATCACATGCGAGAAGCGGTCATCCTGGCCTCCATCATCGCGACCCCGGCGATCGCGGAAGAGTTCGAGACGGCCCTGGACCGGCTCGATTGCTTTGACGCGCAGCACGCGCAGTTGCGCGATCTGATCGTGCAGCACGCCGGCGAGGGTCCGGAGGCATTGCACGGGGCCATAACCGAGGCGCTGGGTGCGGCCGCTCTTGAAAAGCTGGCGTCACTGCCCCATGTCGCGTTGGCGCCCCCCGTGCGGAACCCCGGCAACCAGTCGCTGGCGCAGATGACCGTGGCAGAGGAGCTGGCCAAGATCGCCGCCACCCGCGGCCTGCAGGCCGAGATCGTCGACGCCGCCGAGGACATGATGGGTGTGGCCGACGAGGCTGTAACATGGCGGTTGGGACAGGCCGCGGAGGCGCGTAACCGCGCGGTGCGCAGTGAACATGAGGACCGCGCCGAATACGATGTAGCCGAAAACGGCGCCCGCCTGAACCGTGGCGAGCGCGAGGAATTTGACGCCCTTCTGGACAGGATTACTTTTTCGAAACCACGCCGATGAATGGATTTTGGTGAGGTTCGCGTAAGAAAAACCAAGTAAACAGGTTGCGAATCACTTCTGCGCAGGGATGATTCGCGCAACACAATACGTGCCGTGCGAATCACGTGCCCGCCACCGAGGAGACCTACATGGCCGCCAAAGACACCGACGATCAAAAGCCAGACGATCAGGATGCCGAGATGTCTTTGGACATGAGTCAGGCAGCCATCAAGAAGATGATCTCGGAGGCGCGTGAAAAGGGTTTCATTACCTACGATCAGCTGAACAAGGTGCTGCCGCCCGATCAGGTCAGCAGCGAGCAGATCGAAGACGTCATGTCGATGCTGTCCGAAATGGGCATCAACATCATCGAGAATGACGAGGCTGAGGATGACGACCAGCGCACCACCGCCGTCGCCGAGGTGGGCCGCAAGGGCGAGCTCACGCTTGGCTCCGGTACGGGCGAGAAGCTGGACCGCACGGACGATCCGGTGCGCATGTATCTGCGCGAGATGGGCAGTGTCGAGCTGTTGAGCCGCGAGGGCGAGATTGCCATCGCCAAGCGCATCGAGGCCGGGCGCAACACGATGATCGCCGGCCTTTGCGAAAGCCCGCTGACCTTCCAGGCGATCACGATCTGGCGCGACGAGCTTGTCAGCGAAGACATCCTTTTGCGTGACGTGATCGACCTCGAGACGACCTTCGGCAATCAGCTGGAAGGCGAGGGCGACGCTGTGGTCGAGGCGGCAAACGTGGCCAGCGCTCCCAGCACATCCAAGGATGACAGTGCCGAATTGGACGCAGACGGCAATCCCATCGCGGCCGCGGATGACGATGAGGATGACGAAGACGAGCAGGCCAACATGAGCCTTGCGGCCATGGAAGCCGCCCTGAAGCCCTCCGTCCTCGAGACGTTGGACCGCATTGCCGACGATTATCTGAAATTGGCGGAAATGCAGGACAGCCGCATTTCTGCCACGCTGAACGAGGACGGAACGTTTTCGTCGGACCAGGAAGACACCTATCAGGTCCTGCGCAGCGAAATCGTCGTTTTGGTCAACTCGCTCCACCTGCACAACAATCGGATCGAGGCGTTGATCGACCAGCTTTATGGTATCAACCAGCGTATCATGATGATCGATGGCGCCATGGTGAAGCTGGCCGACCAGGCGCGCATCAACCGCCGCGAATTTATCGACGAGTATCGCGGTCGCGAGCTCGACCCGACATGGCTGGACGACATGGCGCAGAAGTCCGGTCGCGGCTGGCAAATGCTGATCGAACGCTCGAACGACAAGGTGTCCGAGTTGCGCGCCGACATGGCGCAGGTGGGTCAGTATGTCGGCCTCGATATTAGCGAGTTCCGCCGCATCGTGGGTCAGGTCCAGAAGGGCGAGCAGGAAGCTCGGCTGGCCAAGAAGGAAATGGTCGAGGCGAACCTGCGTCTCGTAATTTCCATCGCCAAGAAATACACGAACCGCGGCCTGCAATTCCTGGACCTGATCCAGGAGGGCAATATCGGCCTGATGAAGGCCGTCGACAAGTTTGAGTATCGCCGCGGCTACAAGTTCAGCACCTATGCGACCTGGTGGATCCGTCAGGCCATAACGCGCAGTATCGCGGACCAGGCGCGCACGATCCGCATTCCGGTCCACATGATCGAGACGATCAACAAGCTGGTGCGTACGGGGCGCCAGATGCTGCACGAAATCGGCCGCGAGCCGACGCCCGAAGAGTTGGCCGAGAAGCTGCAGATGCCGCTGGAGAAGGTCCGCAAGGTGATGAAGATCGCCAAGGAGCCGATCAGCCTAGAGACGCCTATCGGCGACGAGGAAGACAGCCAACTTGGCGATTTCATCGAGGACAAGAACGCCGTTCTGCCCCTCGATTCCGCGATCCAGGACAACCTCAAGGAAACGACCACGCGCGTTCTGTCGTCGCTCACCCCGCGCGAGGAGCGGGTGCTGCGGATGCGCTTCGGGATTGGCATGAACACCGATCACACGCTGGAAGAAGTCGGTCAGCAGTTCAGCGTCACACGCGAACGTATTCGTCAGATCGAGGCCAAGGCGCTGCGCAAGCTCAAGCATCCCAGCCGCTCGCGCAAGCTGCGCTCATTCCTCGACCAGTGATGCATGATCCGCGCGCCGAGCCAGGCGCGCGGGACATGATCTGCAAAATATCTCAGATTTCTGCAGTTTAACTTCAATTCGGAGTGAACCAATTCGCTGCTAAGGCGTTGTTTTTCCAGATGGAAGGAGAACGTCATGAAACGCTTTATCTTGATCGCAGCACTTTGCCTGCCTGTAGCGGGCCTTGCCACCACTTTTGACGGCACAGATGAAGAGGTGCTTGATATCGTCGAGATCCGTGTTGCGGAAAAAGATATGGCGAAATGCGAGCAGACACTGAGAACGCTACGTCAGAAGCCTGTTGTGACGGATTCCGGTTTCCAATTGCCCAACTTCATGCGCAACGACGATTTGCCGACATCGGTTTGCGTCGTGGACGCTTGATAACCGCCACGGTCCAGACGAACGGCGCGCTAAATCTAGCGCGCCGTTCTTGATTTCTCAGGTATCAACCAAAATCATATGATCCATCGGGATATCGTATTTGTGCGGATAGATCGTTTCCATCCGTTGCTCCGCATAGCCGACGCCGATTGCCTTGGCCGCTTTTGATTGGCGCAAGTGCTCTAAAGTACGGTCAAAAAAGCCCCCGCCATATCCCAGTCGATAGTTGTCTGCGTCGGCGCCCACGACCGGCGCGATGACGATATCAGGCATGACTTTCGGCGCATCTGCGGGTGGGATCGGGATATTCCATACCCCGCGATCCAGCGACATACCGTCAGCCCATTCGCGGAAGGCAAGCGGGGCTGCCTTTTCGACGACGACAGGCAGGGCGATGACGGCGCCCTGCTGTCGGCACGCCTTTGCGAATGTGCGTAAATCCGGCTCTCCGCGAAAGGGCCAGTAGATCGAAACGACCTTGCCTGCCACATCGCCAATGTACTCGCCAAGCATATGCGCAAGCTTAGCGTCGGCCTTGTTGCGCTGCGCGACAGGAATCTCCTGCCGCCGCGCAATAAGGTCGGCGCGCATGTCGCGCCGCCATTGGGAACTGCCAATTTCTGTCATGACCCTGCTCCTTGCCGTGATCGCATCAGCCCGTCGGCATGATGACCATCTCTTGGATATTCGCGCGCTCGGGCTGGTCAATCGCATAAACCACAGCATTCGCAATGTCTTCCGGCTTCAGCTTGTCAGGCTTTGCCTCATCGAAGAAAGGCGTGTCGACCATGCCCGGTGCGATCACGGTGCAGCGCCCGCCCCATTCGCGCATGTCGGTGCTCATGTTCCCGGCAAGGCCGTGGACAAACCATTTCGACGCGCCATAGACCGATCCCGAGATATGCACCCGCCCGGCGACCGAGCCGGTCAGCACCAAATGACCCTTGGACTTCTTGAGCGCGGCGTAGCTGGCCTTGAGGGTCAGCAGAACGCCCTTGATGTTGATGTCGACCAGCTTGGACCACTCCTCGGGGTCGCCCTTTTCGATGCCGGGCGTATCAAGGCCCGTGCCCGCGTTGGCAAAGACCGCGCCGAACCCGCCAAAGGTTTCGACCGTTTTTGAAACGGCATCCTGCAGCGAGCCAAGCTCGGTCACGTCGCCTGGCAGGGCGATGGCATTCTCGCCGATCTCGGCTGCCAGATCGTTCAGCTTGTCCTCGCTGCGTGCGAAGAGGGCGACCTTCCAGCCCGCCTCGGCCGCTTGGCGGGCGGTTTGCGCGCCGATGCCCGAAGATGCGCCAGTGATGAATAGAACCTTGTCGGTCATGGTGTGAACTCCTTTTTCAATGCGTTGCTGCGCCAACGCGTGGGCCGCCGCAAAAGGTCCATCCGCTGCATCTGGGGCCGTTATTTCGCCTCTACCCAAAACCTTGCGGCTCGCCTATAGTGCCTGTGGATAATTGGGCGTCAGACCCAATCCCGAGAGGCAGAGAAAAGAAGGGGACAGGCCAATGCGCTGCCCGTTTTGCGGAAATATTGAAACACAGGTCAAGGATTCACGCCCGGCGGAAGAGCATGTCTCGATCCGGCGGCGCCGCTTCTGTCCGGCCTGCGGCGGGCGCTTTACCACCTATGAGCGGGTGCAGTTGCGCGATCTGGTCGTCGTCAAAACGAATGGCCGCCGCGAGGATTTTGACCGTGACAAGCTGGAGCGCTCCATTCGCATCGCCTTGCAGAAGCGCCCGGTCGAGCCGGACCGGATCGAGCAGATGATTTCGGGGATCGTGCGCCGCCTGGAGAGCATGGGCGACACGGACATTCCGTCGAAAACGGTGGGCGAAATCGTGATGGAAAGCCTCGCGCGGATCGATACGGTCGCTTACGTGCGTTTCGCCAGCGTCTACAAGAATTTCCAGGCGGCTGACGATTTCGACAAGTTCGTGAGCGAATTGCGCCCGGACGCTGCCACCGGGACAACCACCGGGGCTGAAAAGCCCGGCGCGTGAGCGCCCTGGTGGCCCCAGATAAGTGTTCCCAGGCCGATATCCGGCATATGCGAACCGCGCTGTCCTTGGGCCGGCGCGGTCAGGGTCAGACTTGGCCGAACCCGGCGGTCGGCTGCGTCATCGTGGCTCGGGGCCACGTCGTTGGCCGAGGCTGGACCCAGCCGGGCGGGCGCCCCCATGCCGAGCCTCAGGCGCTGGCACGCGCGGGCGATGCCGCGCGGGGGGCGACGGCTTATGTCACGCTTGAGCCTTGTGCGCATCACGGGCTGACCCCGCCTTGCACGGATGCCCTTGTTGCCTCGGGCGTGGCGCGCGTCGTCATCGCCTGCGGTGATCCAGATCCGCGCGTCGCGGGCCGGGGCATCGCGGCCCTCCGGCACGCCGGGATCACCGTCGATATTGGCACGTTGCGCGACGAGGCCGAGCGCGATCTGGCTGGGTTTCTGGGCCGCATCCATCGCGGTCGGCCCGAAGTTCTACTTAAACTCGCCATGTCGGTCGATGGGCGCATCGCCACCTCCTCGGGGCAGTCGCGCTGGATTACCGGGCCGGGCGCGCGCCGTATGGTGCACGCCATGCGCGCCCGGCATGATGCAGTTATGGTGGGCGGCGGCACGGTGCGCGCCGATGATCCGATGCTGACGGTGCGCGGCCTCGGCGCGCGGCAACAGCCCGTGCGTGTCGTCGTTTCGCGGCATCTCAATCTGCCGCTGGATGGCGCCCTCGCACGAAGCGCGGGCGATGTGCCGCTTTGGCTGATCCATGCCGCGGACGCCCCGGATGCCGCGATTGCAGCCTGGAAAGGCAGAGGTGCGCATTTGATCGCCTGTCCGGCCGACCGCGCTGGCCTTGATATGGGCGCTGCGCTGCAGGCACTCGGCGCCGCCGGATTGACGCGCGTCTTTTGCGAAGGGGGCGGCGCGCTGGCCGCATCGCTCCTCAAGGCGCAGCTTGCGGACCGGCTTGCCATCTTTGGCGCAGGGCTTGCCCTTGGCGCGGATGCGCGCGCGGGCATCGCCGAGATGGGCATCGATGATCTGACCGCTGCCCCGCGCTATCAGCTTGAAGAGATGCGCGCAGTCGGCGGCGACGCGCTGATGCTATGGCGGCGCCGCTGATCCGGCCGCCCGCCATGAGTATTTTTGGAACAATGAAAGACTGAACAGTCTTCAGATCGGGGCAAAAGCCTGGGTTGCGGGGCTGAATTGCTCGACCCGGCCTTCGCCGATATCCAGCCAGAGCCCGTGCAGTGTCAGCGTGCCGCGCTCCATCGCTGCCGTGACGAAAGGAAAGCTGATCAGGTTCTCCAGTGAGACGAGGACGGCCTCCTTTTCAAGGGCGCGCAGGCGCTGGCCCTCGTCCTCGATGCCGTCCACGCGCGCGTAGCCGGGGCGCAGGATATCCATCCAACGACCAACGAAACTGGTACGCTCCTCAAGCTCGGGGGCGCGGCCCGAGCACATGTCGTCGCAGCCCTTGATGCCCCCACAGCTGGAATGGCCCATGACAATCACATGCGCGACCTTGAGCGCGCAGACCGCGTATTCCAGCGCGGCGGAGGTGCCATGCTGCTGCCCGTCCGCCGTATAGGGAGGCACGAGATTGGCGATATTGCGGTGGATGAAGAACTCGCCCTGATCCGCGCCAAAGATCGATGTGACATGCACGCGGCTGTCGCAGCACGAGATCAGCATGGCGCGCGGGTGCTGCCCCTCTTGGGCCAGGGTGCGATACCAGCTTTCATTCTCGGTGTAGGAGGTGGCCCTCCAGCCGTGGTAGCGCTGGATCAGATAGGGCGGCAGGGGGCGGGCTTGATGCATCTTCGGGCCTTTGGTCAGGGGTCGCCTTGATGGGATAGACCGTATTCGCGGCTAATTCGACAGACAAAATGCGGCGAGCGAAACCTTTTGGGAACGAAAGAGGCGCATCTTTGCCCCACTCGACGCGGCTGTGGGGCCGCTGCGCGCAAAGGCATGAATTGGGGTGAGACCGTGAAAGACGTAACAATGCTAGTGCAAAAGGAAGTGGTGCGCCTGAATGCGAGCCGCCTGGAAGAACTCTATGCCCAGCTGGGTGAGGCGGGGGCCGAGGATGTCGTCTGCCGCGCGCTTGAGGAGTTGGCGCTGCGCCTTTCGCATACCGAGCGGTGCTATCGTGAGGGCCGAACAGGCGATATGCGCAAATCCGCACGCAGCCTTGTCGCCATTGCCGATCAAATCGGCATGCAGGCCCTGTCGCGGGTGGCCGCGGATGTTACCATCGCCGCCGACCGGTGCGATCACGTGGCCATCGCTGCCACCCTTTCGCGGCTTCTGCGGATCGGCGATTGCAGCCTCAGCGAGGTATGGGAGATGCAGGATCTGTCGATTTGACCGCTTGCAGGCGCCGGTGGCGCGGTTAGGCTGCGCGCGCAACGCACCTGATCGAAAGGCAACAGCCCCATGTCACCCGACGCCAGCCCCAAGGCAGACGCCCAGACCTACCTGACATTCGCGCGCGATGTGACCGACCCCCTGCCGCTGCATGTGATTGAGGCGGGCGCGTTGGAGACGTGGCTGCAGGCGCAGCCCGACGCCGTGCGCACCTGGGTGACGGCCTCGGGCTTCGAGGCGGCCTTGGGTGCCAGTCTTCTGGTGCCGGGGGAGGCGGGTGCGCCGGTGATGGCGCTGGCTGGATATGGCACCACGGATGCGCGGGCGCGCGGCCGCTTTCACCTTGCCGCAGTGGCCGCTGCCTTGCCCGAAGGCACTTACCGTCTTGAGGGGATGGATGCGGACCGGGCCGAGGAGGAGGCGCTGGGCTGGCTGCTGGCGGGCTATTCTTTTGGCCGCTACCGCACCCAATCGGGCGCCAAGGCGCGCCTCGTCTCGCCCGAAGGCGTCGATGCCGCCCGGATCGAGGCTGTTGCCGCTGGCGAGATCCTGACGCGAGATTTGATCAATACGCCCGCCAACGACATGGGGCCCGATGCGCTGGAGGGCGCGTGTGCCGATCTTGCCGAGCGCTTTGACGCCAAGATGGAAGTGACGCGCGGCGAAGACCTCCGGGCGCAAAACCTCCCTCTGATACACGCGGTCGGGCGCGCTGCCGCGCAGGCGCCGCGCCTGATCGATATGCACTGGGGCAATACGGGGCCAACCCTGACGCTGGTGGGCAAGGGCGTATGTTTCGATACCGGGGGCCTCAACCTCAAACACGGTTCCAGCATGGGCCTGATGAAAAAGGACATGGGCGGCGCCGCGACCGTTCTGGGCCTTGCGCAGATGATCATGGCGCTGGAGCTGCCGCTGCGCCTCCGCGTGCTGATCCCCGCCGTTGAAAACTCGGTCAGCGCCGATGCGATGCGGCCGGGGGATATCCTGACCGCCCGCAACGGCAAAACGGTTGAGATCAACAACACCGACGCCGAGGGGCGTCTGGTTTTGGCCGATGCACTGACGCTGGGGGCCGAGGGCGAGCCGGGTCTGATGGTCTCGATGGCGACGCTGACCGGCGCCGCGCGGGTCGCGGTCGGCCCGGATCTGGCGCCTTATTATGCCGATGACGCCGCCCTCGCCGCGGCGATCGAGAGCGGCGCGGCGCGCGCAGCCGACCCGGTGTGGCGCATGCCGTTTCATGCGCCCTACGAGGCGATGATCGAGCCCGGCATCGCGGATCTCGACAATGCGCCCTCTGGCGGTTTCGCGGGCTCGATCACCGCGGCGCTCTTCCTGCGGCGGTTTGCGGGCGGCACGCGATACGCGCATTTCGACATCTACGGCTGGAACCCCAGCGCTGCGCCCGCCCGGCCCAAAGGGGGCGTCGGCATGGGGGCGCGGGCGTTGCTTGCAGCCTTGCCGGAGGCGCTGGATCTGTGAGCGACCCGCGCGCCATACCAGCCAATGAGCGCGTCGCGGCCGCGTCCTTGCGCGGCCGGGTCAAGGCGCCGCGTTTTGCCGAGGGCAGCGCGCGCCGGGTCGCTATCCCGGTCGCCGATCTCTCGCTTAAGCCAGGCGGCAAACGGACGCGCCAATGGCTGATGGGCGCGCCCGTCACCTGTTACGAGCTGCACGAGGGGCACACTTTCGTGCAGGGCGAGGATGGCTATGTGGGCTATCTGCCCGAGGCCGCGCTGCACGATGGTCCCGCGCCGACCCACTGGATCAGCGCCCGCGCCAGCCATAGCTATAACGCGCCCGACCTCAAATCGCCCGAGCGGATGGCGCTGAGCCATCTCAGCCGCGTCGCGGTGACGAAGACACAAGACAACTGGGCCGAGACCGCTCTGGGTCATATCCCGCTCCAGCATCTCAGCCCGCTGCCCATGGCCGCGACCGATCCCGTCGCGGTGGCCGAAATCTATTTAGGCGCGCCCTACTTTTGGGGAGGCAATTCTGCATTTGGCATCGACTGCTCCGGCCTTGTCCAGGCCGGTTGCCGTGCCTGCGGCATCGCGTGTCCCGGCGACAGCGATCAGCAGGAAGAGGTTTTGGGCTCTGACCTTGCGGAAGATGCGCTCCTGCGGCGTGGCGATTTGCTGTTCTGGAAAGGCCATGTTGCCTGGGTGCTCGACGAGGCCCGTATCCTTCATGCGAACGCCCATTCGATGAGCGTCTCCACCGAGCCGCTGGAGGCCGCCGTCACCCGCATCGCGGAGCAGGGCGGCGGACCGGTCACGGCACGCAAGCGCCTCTGACAGGCCGGCCCCGCTTTTTCAGTGTTCTAAAAATACTCAAATACCCGCTCAGACCGGGGGCAGAACCTTGCCCGGATTCATGATTCCGTTCGGATCGAGCGCCGCCTTGATCGCGCGCATCGCGGCCAGGGCGGTGGGGCTCTTGTAACGGATCATGCTTGGCTGCTTGCTCAGCCCTATCCCGTGCTCGGCCGAGAAGCTGCCGCCGAGAGCCAGCGCCGCGTCCTCCACCGCATTGCCGATCTCGGTGCAAAGCGCCGCGTCGGGGCGCGTGGGAAAGACGCCCAGATGCATGTTGCCATCACCCAGATGCGCGACCGACACGTCGCGCGCGCCGGGATCGAGCCGCGCGATAATGGCGGCGACCGCATCGACGAATTCCTGCATGCGGTCCACCGGCACGGCAATGTCGCGGTCCGCGTAGGGCTCGTGCAGGGTGATGACCTCGGCTGCCGCCTCGCGACGCGCCCACATCTCGCTGCGCTGCGCCTCGTTCTGCGCGACCACCGCAGCGAGAATGGCCTCCTCCTCGAAAAGCGCGCCCAGCACCTCCTCCAGATGCGCCGCGATGGGGATCTGGCCGCTGGCATCCGGGGTTGCATCGCGCGGCGCAATGGCGCCGACCTCGACGAGGATGTTCACATCATGCCGCCCCTCGAACGGCTCGCGATGCGCGGGCGACAGCTCCAGATAGGTCTCCATATAGGCGCGCGGCATGTATTCGAACGCCTGCACGGCGCCGCCCGTCTCCTGTTGCAGCCGGTTCAAGAGGTCCAGCGCATCGGCGACGCGCGGCACGGCGACCATCGCCGTCGCCGTGGCAAGGGGTGCCGGGTGCAGCTTGAGCACGGCGGCGGTGATGATGCCCAGCGTGCCCTCGGCGCCGATCAGCAGGTGGCGCAGATCGTAGCCGGAGTTATCCTTATGCAGTTGGCGCATCAGATCGACAATATCGCCATTGGGCATCACCGCCTCGATCCCCAGACACAGATCGCGCGTATTGCCGTAACGCAGCACGTTCGAGCCACCCGCGTTGGTCGAGAGCGCCCCGCCGATCATGGCCGAGCCGCGCGCGCCGAAATAAAGCGGAAAGATGAGGCCATGCTCGGCCACTGCATCGTGGATCGAGCTGAGGATCGCGCCCGCCTCGACAATGGCGATCCGGCTTGAGGCGCGGACCTCGCGGATGCGGTTCATGCGGCCCACTGACAGGAGGATCGCGCCGCCTGCCTCGGTCGCGTCGGTCAGCCCGGTATTGCCAGCCTGCGGCACGATGGGCGTGCCCGTCTCGTTGGCCAGCTTGACGATGGCCGCGACCTCCTGGGTCGTTCCCGGCCGCACCACGGCCAGCGGCGTGCCACGCTTGTGACCCGACCAGTCGGCGTCATAGCCCGCCATATCGGCCCCGGTCAGCACATGGGCGGTGCCGACGATTTCGCGCAGTCGCTCGAGCATCGCTCAGAACGCCTTGAAGGTCAGGGTCGTCTCAGTCCGCTCGATATTGGGGATTTGCAGCAGGTTCTCGTTAATGAATTTGCCCACGTCATCCTTGTCCGAAATGTAGAGTTTCAGCAGCAGATCAAAGGGTCCAGAGGTCGAGTAAAGCTCGGAATGAAATTCGCGCAGGGCGATATCCTCGGCCACCTTGTAGGAGGTGCCGGGCTTGCAGCGGATGTTCACGAAAACGCAGCGCATGTGGGAAGTCCTTTGTTTTGGCCCCTAAAGGCTCATGTGCCGGGCGCGCGCGCCGCGCTCGATCGCGGCGGCGTGCAGCCGGTCGAGGTTCAGCTCGTAGCGGATCTCTTCCAGCAGGCGGAGCTCGCTATCGCCCAGCACGCCATCGGCGGCGGCCACGTCGCAGGCCAGCGCATATGCCGTCTCGAACAGACGCTCGGGAAGGCTCACGCGGATAAGGCCGAAGAGGGCATCAAGCCCATCCTCGTCCGAGAAAAGATCAAACACCGTCTGCGCGACAATATTGATGCGGTCCGCATCGTAGCGGCCAAAGACCGGCAAATTGTTGACGGCGCTTTCGATCTTGACCAGTTCCGCAGTTTGAATTCGCTCATCCGAGGCCGAAACCGCGATCATCACGGCCACCAGGCAGTCCTGCGCGCTCAGTGGATGCGTTTCGGTATCGGTCATCGGAAAATCCTTTGTCATTACGGGCGCCTCCGCGCAGATTATTGACCTTGGCACGGCTCGGCAATAGGAAGCGGCGGACCTTTGCGCGCACCCGCGCAACGGCATGACTTCTGGAGAGCCCCCATGTCCGATCTGCGTGACGCTGCGATGACCTCGAAAGCCTGGCCTTTTGAAGAAGCGCGCCGTTTGCTCAAACGGTACGAGAAGGGCGCCCCGGAAAAGGGCCATGTCCTTTTCGAGACGGGCTATGGTCCCTCGGGCCTGCCGCATATCGGCACATTCGGCGAGGTGCTGCGCACCACGATGATCCGCCGCGCCTTTGAGGTGATCAGCGATATACCGACGCGGATGATCTGTTTTTCCGACGATCTGGACGGGATGCGCAAGGTGCCGGGCAACGTGCCCAACCGCGAGGCACTGGCCGAGCATCTGCAAAAGCCGCTGACATCGGTGCCCGATCCGTTCGGCACGCATGACAGCTTTGGCGCGCATAACAACGCGATGCTGCGCCGTTTTCTGGATACGTTCGGCTTTGAATACGAGTTTATCTCGGCCACGGAATTCTATCGCTCGGGCCAGTTCGATGACGTGCTGCTGCGCGCCGCCGAGCGTTATGACGCGATCATGAAAGTCATGCTGAAGTCCCTGCGCGAAGAACGCCAGCAGACCTATTCGATTTTCCTGCCCATCCACCCCGAGACGGGCCGTGTGATGTATGTGCCGATGAAGCATGTCGATGCCGCGAACGGCACGATCACCTTCGACACCGAAGAGGGCGAGGAAATGACCCTGCCCGTGACGGGCGGCAATGTGAAACTGCAGTGGAAGCCCGATTTCGGCGCGCGCTGGGCGGCCCTCGGTGTCGATTTCGAGATGTATGGCAAGGATCACAGCACCAATACGCCGATCTATGACAGCATCTGCGAGATCCTGGGCGGCAAAAAGCCCGAGCATTTCACCTACGAGCTGTTCCTCGACGAGAATGGCCAGAAGATCAGCAAATCGTCGGGCAACGGCATCTCGATCGACGAATGGCTGACCTATGCCGCCACGGAGTCGCTCAGCTATTTCATGTATGCCAAGCCTAAGACGGCCAAGCGCATGCATTTCGACGTGATCCCCAAGGCGGTGGACGAATACCACCAACAGCTGCGCGCCTATCCCACGCAGGACGCGGCGCAGCAGGCGAACAATCCGGTGTTCCACATCCACCCCGATGGCGTGCCCGAGAGCAAAATGGTCGTGCCGTTCTCGATGCTCTTGAACCTCGCCTCCGTCGCCGGCGCCGAGGAGAAAAGCCAGCTTTGGGGCTTTATCCAGCGTTATGCGCCCGAGGCCAGCGCCGAGACGAACCCCGATATGGACGCCGCCGTGGGCTATGCGCTGCGCTATTACGAGGATTTCGTGAAGCCGGCCAAAGTGTTCCGCGCACCCACGGATCTGGAGCGCGAGGCGCTGGAGGATCTGCGCGATCAGCTGGCGGCCTATGATGGCCCGCTCGACGATGAGGCGCTGCAATCCATCGTCTACGGCGTGGGCCGGGACCGTTTCGATCCGCTCCGCGATTGGTTCAAGGCACTTTACGAGGTACTGCTGGGCGCCTCCCAAGGCCCGCGCTTCGGCGGATTCATCGCGCTTTACGGCGTGGATGAGACACGCCAGTTGATCGACGACGCGCTGGCTGGCAAATTCGTCTGAACCCCGCTTGCGCTGGATCAAGGCGCTTGAGACGGGGCAGGGCAGACTCGAGCAAAAGGAGAGCGGCATGAAACAGGCATGGATCTGGGGCGGATTGACGGGCGTGGGGGCACTCGCCGCCTGCGTCGAGATGGCCTCGATGCCCGAGGCGGGCGAGGGCCGCGCGCTTTATGTGGAGAATTGCGCGCAATGCCACGGGCCTGTCGGGCGCGGCGATGGTCCTTGGGCCGAGGGAATGAATCCGGCGCCGTCGAACCTGACACAGCTGGCCGAGAACGGCAGTTTCCCGCGCGCGCGCGTGCTGTCGACGATCGACGGCTATCACCGCGCGCAGGTGCCGGGGCAGCAGATGCCGGAATTCGGCGCGCTCCTGACGGGCGAGACCGTGCCGGTGGATGTGGGTGACGGTGTGATGACGCCGACGCCGCGCCCTCTGGCCGCGCTGCTCAGCTATCTTGAGAGCATTCAGGAAACCTGAGCCAGCCCCGCTTCGCGCATCAGCCTGTCGGCCTCTTCGGTCAACAGACGCTCTTCGCCCGCGCCGCTGACAGGCGTGCGCCCCGCCTCGAGAAAGAGAGGCGCGGCCAAGGGCGTGACACGCGGCAGGCGCATCAGGTCGATCCGGCCGTCGATCCGCGCGATCATTTCCTCGATCCGGCCAAAATCGACAAGGCCGCGCATCGCCTCGGTCCGGGTGATGCGCAGCAGCAGGTGGTCGGGGTCATATTTGACCAGCGTGTCGTAGAGGATATCCGACGAAAACGTCGCCTGCCGCCCCGACTTGCGCGCCTGCGGCAGGTTGCGCTGGATCAGCCCGGCGATGGTGGCTGACGCGCGAAATGTGCGTTTCATCACTGCATTGCCCGTCAGCCATTGGTCCAGTCCCTCGCGCAGTGCGGTGCCATCGAAAAGGGGCGCGGCATCGGTCAGCGGCTCCAGCCCCCAGATGAGCGTCGCGTAATCGGTCGACACAAAGCCCAGCGGGTCCAGTCCCAGCTCCTCCATCCGTTTGCTGATGAGAAGGCCCAGCGTCTGCTGCGCGTTGCGGCCCGCAAATCCGTAAATGCAGGCATGCTCGCGCCCGTCATGCGGGAAACTCTCGATCAGAAGGCGGCCCGCTGTCGGCATCTTCGACATGCGCCGCTGGAGGTGCAGCCACTCGGCGGTATGGCCGGGCAGGGCGGGCCAATCGGGCTGGGCCAGCATCGCAATGATGCGCTGGCTGAGCTGTGTCGAGGTGGCGAATTTCGTGCCCGCGAAGGTCGCGATCTTGGGCTTTTTCCCGTCCGAGCGGCTGACTTCGACGGTCATCTCGCGCAGGCTTTCATACCGCACGACCTGCCCTCCCATCAGGAAGGTATCGCCGGGGGTGAGCGTGGCCGCGAACGCCTCCTCGATCTCGCCCAAGGGCTTGCCGCCGCGGTTTCGCTGCATGCGCACCTTCAGCAGGTCACTGTCCTGAATGGTGCCGATATTCATGCGAATGATCTGGGCGCTGCGCGGATCGCGCAACTGCCATTTGCCTTCCCGTTCCACCAGCCGCTGCCATTTGTCATAGGCGCGGAGCGCGTAGCCGCCGGTGGCGCAGAAATCGAGGCAATCGTCGAATTCAGGCCGCGTCAGGGCGGCGTAGGGGCCGGCGGTGCGCACCTCGTCATAAAGCGCGCCCGCATCGAACGGCCCCGAACAGGCGGCGATCAAAATGTGTTGGCAGAGTACATCGAGTGGGCCGGGCCCGCGCGGATCCCCATCCAGATCGCGCGCGCGCACCGCCTCAAGTGCGGCGACGCATTCGACCACCTCGAAGCGATTTGCGGGGACCAGAAGCGCCTTGGACGGCGCGTTGTAGCGATGGTTCGCGCGCCCGATGCGCTGCACCAGCCGCTTGACGTTCTTGGGCGCGCCGACCTGAATGACCAGATCCACATCGCCCCAGTCGATGCCCAGATCGAGCGAGCCGGTGCAGACGATGGCCCTGAGCTCGCCGCGCTGCATCGCGCCTTCGACGCGCTGGCGCTGGCCCCGGTCGAGGCTGCCGTGATGAATGCCGATGGCCAGATTGCCCTCGTTCGCCAGCCACAGGTTGCGAAAAAAGATCTCGGCCTGCGCGCGGGTGTTGTGGAAAATCAGCGTGGTGTTATGCGCCTTCACCTGCTCCAGCACGGCCGGGATCGCATAGGCCGCACCGCCCCCGGCCCATGGCGGCGCCTCGGCGACTTCCAGCATCTGGATATCTGGCTCGGGGCCGGGATCGGCCTCGATGATTTCGCACGGGTCGGGATGGCGCGCGAGAAAGCGCGCGATGGCGTCCGGATCCTCGACCGTGGCCGAGAGGCCCACGCGCCGCAGGCCGGGGCAAAGCGCCTGCAACCGGCTGAGCGCCAGCATCAGCTGATCGCCGCGCTTCGATTCGGCCACTGCGTGAACCTCGTCGATCACGACGCGCTGAAGGCCCGCAAAGATGCGCGGAGCATCCTCGTAGGAGGTCAGCAGCGCAAGGCTTTCGGGCGTGGTCAGCAGGATATCGGGCGGATCGGCGCGCTGGCGGCGCTTTTGCGTGTAGGAGGTATCGCCGGTGCGGTCCTCGATCCGAATGGGCAGGCCCATTTCCTCGACCGGGGTCGTCAGGTTGCGCCGGATGTCACTTGCCAGCGCCTTCAGCGGCGAGATGTAGAGCGTATGCAGCCCCTCATGCCCGCCCTCGCTCAGCTCAGCCAGCGTGGGCAGGAAGCCCGCCAGTGTCTTGCCGCCGCCCGTGGGCGCGATGAGCAATAGCGAGGGATCATATGAGCGCTCCAGCATCTCTTGCTGGTGAGGATGCACCGACCAGCCGCGCGCGGCGAACCAGTCGGTGAGTTTGGCGGGCAATTCGGTCATGCTGCCTATGTAGGGCAGCGCCCCGATTTTCGCAGAGCCGCGCGAAAATTATCAGCGGACGATATCGCTATCCTCGACGAACATGTTGGCCCAGGCGCGGTCGATCAGCTCGGGGGTCATCTGGTAGGGGATGCCTTCGAATTCGCAGATCGAGATCATCTGGTCGATCAGGAAGACCGGCTGATAGTTGGCATAGACGTTGTCGATCTCGGGATACTTCTTCTTAAGCAGGTGAACCAGCGCAGGCTCGTTCAGGGGGATCTGCTTTTTCCGCGCGACCATGGCAAAGATCTTGAGGAAGTCGGCCTGATTGGGGCCGTCGATCTTGATCTTGTAGAAGATCCGGCGCAGCGCGGCTTGGTCGAAGATCTTGTTCGGGTGGAAGTTGGTCGAAAAGATCGCGAGCGTATCAAAGGGCACCTCGAACTTCTCGCCCGATTGCAGCGCGAGGATATCCTTCGATTCCTCCAGCGGAACGATCCAGCGGTTGACCAGGTTCTGCGGCGGCTCGGCCTGACGGCCAAGGTCGTCGACGATGAAGATCCCACCGGTCGATTTCAGCTGAAGCGACGCCTGATAGGTGCGCGCGGTCGGGTTATAGACCAGATCCAGCATGTCCAGCGTCAGCTCGCCCCCGGTGATCACCGTGGGCCGCTCGCAGCGGATATAGCGCGCATCGAAGGTGCGGCGGCGGCGCAGCGAATTGGGATCGTCCGTTTCGGCCTCGGCCTTGGAATGCACGATGGGATCATAGACGGTAATGACCTGGCCCGCATATTCGATGGCGAGCGGCACGTAGATCTTGTCGCCCATCGCGTCGCGGATGCCGTTGGAAATACTGGATTTACCGTTGCCCGGCGGGCCGTACATCAGGATCGAGCGGCCCGCGCTGACAGCGGGGCCAAGCTGATCCAGAAGGGTGGGCGGCAGGACCAGGTGGCCCATGGCGCCGGTCAGCTGTTGCCGCGTGATCTGGATATTGCGGATCGACTGGCGCTTGACCTGTTCGGCGTAGACGGCCAGCGGAACAGGCATGGGGCCAAAATACTCGGATTGCGCCAGCGCATCCAGCGCGCGCGCCTTGCCCGCATCGGTCAGCTGATAGCCCATCTCGCTGCCGGCGGTCGCGCTCATCGTGCCCGTCGCCTCGATCAGGCGCTGCTCGCGCGCGAGATCGACAAGTTCCTGCGTGACGGTGCGGGGCAGGCAGATGGCAGTGGCGATTTCGGTGACCTGATCCACGTTCTTGCGAAAGATCGTTTTCAGCAGGATGTCCCGCATCATCACCACGCTCAGGCGCATGTCCTCCAGCGTGACAGGCGGCGGTGGGGGCTGCACGCCCGTCTGCGGTGTGGTTTGCATGTTCATCTGCGGCGGCCCTCACATATCGCGATCCTGATGGTCGGAATGTGACCGCCAATCTTGGGCAAAATATGGCCGCCTCTGGGCGCCTTGGCGTCAGGCGCCGTTCAGCGCACCTTGCAGCAGGTAGATCCCCAGCGCGCCGCCCAGAGACAGGCCCATCGGGTATTTGCCTTCGCGGGTCCAGCTGGTCCATTCGGGCGCAAGACGGCGCAGCGGGCTATGCTTGGCCGCGCGGTGGATGACGAAGCCGAAGAAGGCGGTGGCGGCAAGGATCAGCAGGATCAGCTTGAGATCGCCAATGGCGATGAAAGGCGCGGCTGCGGCGGCAAATTTGGCATCCCCCGCTCCCAGCGCGCCGATGGCATTCAGCGCGATGCCCGCGATCAGCACCACGACCAGATGGATCCAGCGCCAGGCATAGATATCGAGCGGCAGGACGATCAGGCCGACCACAGCATAAACCGCTACGAGGGTCATCACCGCGTTGTTGGTGATCTTCATATCGCGCAGGTCTGTGTAGGCGACCCAGAAACAGATCGGCAGCACGAAGGGCAGGAACCACGTCGCGGCATAAGATGTGATGAACATGGGTCCAGCTCCTCGCGCAATCTGGCCGGCTGGGCCTTAGTTGCTCACATTGGCTTCCATCGCGCCGAGGCTGCGCGCGGCGGCCTCAAAATGCTGTGGATGCGTTTCGATCGCGTCGCGGAGCAGGCCTTTGCCCGTCTCGACATCGCCCTGCTTGATGGCGGAAAGGCCCAAGGTATAGAGCAGCTGCGCGCGCTCGGTCTGACTGACCGGCATGACAGGCAGCGCGTAATTGCGCTGCGCACCACGTGCCAGAACAAGATTGTTCTTGGCAGTAAAGAGCGAGGCATCCTGCCGGATCGCATCCGAGAAGAGGCGCTCGGCGTCGGCATAGTCGCCGCGGCTCAGCTTGGAATAGCCCCAGTTGTTCATCACGCTCGCGGGCTGCGTTGTTAGGCCCACGGCAATCTCGTAAAAGCTGTCGGCCTTCTTCCAGTCCTTGTTGCTGTCGGCCACCATCGCCTCGAGCCGGTAGCGCTTGTAGGTCTCGTAAGTGGGCGGAATAGCGTTCAGCACGGCCTCGGCGCGGTCCCATTCGTTGTTGCGGATCAGCGCGTCGGCGAAGTCAACGCTGTCCTCCTGCGTGGCGTCCTTGTGATCGACCACCTTCTTCCAGGCGGCGACGCCTTCGGTGCCACGGCTGGCGCGCACCAGACTTTTGGCGAGGCCACGCTGGAGATCCAGCCGCTCTGGCTTTTCGCCCACGCTACGTTGGAAATAGGCAACCGCCTCGGCGGGATCGGAGGAGTTCAGCATCACATCGTTGAGATTGCTCTCGTCGATCACATTGACGCCCTGAAAGGCGCGATCGACATCCTCGGTTTTGGATTGCCCGCAGCCGGACAGGGCAACTGCCCCTGCCGCGCAGAGCGTCATCAGGATAGGGTGGCGCATTTTTGCGTCCTTTTACTGCCGTGCCTCGACTTGGTGTCTTCGCGCCTTGCAGCCGTGCCTGTCAGGGAATGGATCTGATCAGGTAGTCGCTGCTGCCGCGCCGCACCAATTTATAGTCTTGCTCTTCCGCTTCAGCATAGACAGAATTTTCCTGTTTTGCGAGTGCCAAGCGCAAATTGTCACGAATTGAGTCACTTTCGCCATTATCCAGCGCGTAGGCCCGGCGAAACATCTGCTCGGCCTCGGCAATTTCGCCTTGCTCCATCAAGGTCACGCCCAGATTGTTCCACGCCTCGGGCGAGCTTTCGTCCTTGGCGACGGCGTCGCGCAAGAGCTGTTCGGCCTGTCCCACGCGGCCAAGGCCCAGATAGGCGCTACCGAGGCCCAGAAGGATCTCGGAAGTCAGCCCATCCTCCAGCGCGGCGCGGCTGAACGCCTTGATCGCCAATTCATGCTCGCCCGCGCTGATCAGGCGATGGCCCACCAGCGCGGCATCGACGGAGGCGCCCGTTTGGGCGACGCCGGGGGCGAAGGGGCTGTCACTCTCGGGCTTCGAGCAGGCGGCAAGCGCGCCGAAAACCACGATCAAGGCCAATGTGGCACGCGTCAAAGTCATGAAGTGAGGCCCAGCCCCCGAAGTTTACTGCGCGGCGGCCGTCAGTTCCATGATACCCACGATGGACGGCCCCACCAGAATGATGAGCAATGGGGGCACTGTAAGCATCATGGTGGCCAATGTCATCTTCGTCGGCAGCTTGTTTGCCTTTTCTTCGGCGCGCATCACACGCTTGTCGCGCATCTCGCCCGCATAGACGCGCAGGGCGTCCGCGATCGAGGTGCCGAAGGTCTGGGACTGGACCAGAACTGTCACGAAGCTCGAGATATCCTGGACGCCGCAGCGCTCGGCCATCTCGTTGAGAACGCCCGCCTTGTCGCGGCCCGCCTTGATCTGCTGACTGACGATCAGATATTCCTCGGCGATCGCCGGAAAGGAAGCCTCGATCTCGTTTGCGACGCGAATGATGGACTGGTCCAGAGACTGGCCCGCCTCGACGCAGACCAGCATCATGTCCAGACTGTCGGGAAAGCCGTCGGTGATTTCTTCCTGGCGCTGCTGCTGGCGCTTGGTCACCCAGTATTTGGGCGCCATATAGCCCAATGCGCCGGGGCCAAGCGTGTACATGATAATCTGCGTCGTGGTGGTTTCCGCGCCTGACTTGAACAGGACGTAGTAAATCACGCCCAGGATCAGGCCGCCGACCCCGAGGGCGAACTGCGCAAAGTGGAAATAGCGCACCGCGTCGCGGTCGCGGTAGCCCGCCTGCATCAGCTTCTTGCGCATTTCGCTCAGCTGTTTTTCGTCCTGCGGCTCGAGGAAACCGGCGTATTTGTCCAGCTTCTCGTTTTTGGAGCCGCGCAGGCGCTGTGCCTGGCTGTTGCCGGCGGCGAGGTTCTTCTGGTCGCGCTTGAGCTTGTCCAGCGGATCCTCGGGCCGGTTCATGAAGAGGATCAGCGTCAGCGCGATCAAGACGACGCCCAGCGTGCCGACGGCGATGATCGGGCCGAAAGGGCCGAGCGCGCCGGTCAGGATATCGTTGAGAAAGTCCATGGAGTGATCCTTTTCAGACTTTGATATTCACGAGGGCGCGCATGACGAAAAGGTTGACCGTCAGGAATACGCCCACGACGAGGCACGCTGGAATAAAGGCAGGGTGATCAAGCACCCCATCGTAGTAATTGGGATCGAGCAGCTGGATGCCGACGAGGGCCAGAAGCGGGAAGCCCGACAGAAACTTGCCCGACCATTGCGCCTCGGCGGTGATCGCCTTGACCCGGCGAAAGAGGCGGAACCGCGCGCGGATCACCTTGGCCAGGCCCGCGAGGATCTCGGCCAGGTTACCGCCCGATTGCTGCTGGATCGACACGGCCACGGCGAGGAAGCGCAGATCCTGCATGTCGAGCCGCGCTGACATATCTTTCAGCGCCTCGCCGATATCGCGGCCATAGGCGGCCTCATCCGCAATCATCCCGAATTCCGTGGCAAGCGGATCGCCCACCTCGCTAGCGACGATGGAAATGGCCGAGGTAAAGGGATGCCCCACCTTGAGCGAGCGCACCATCAGCTCGATCGCGTCGGGCAACTGCTCTTCCAGCAGATCCATCCGCTTTTTGGCCTTCATGGAAATCCACATGAAGATGCCGCCGACACCCATGGCCACAGCCACGGCGATGCGCACGGGCAGCGATGTGGCGGTGCCGATGGTCAGGCCCAGAAACGCCAGGAACGACACCAGCACCATCAGCATCATCAGCTGCTTGGGCGAGAACGCGATCGCCGCTTTTTGCGCTTTGGTCGCGAGGATCGAGTAAAGCGGGAAGCCGCGCCCGCGCAGATGCTGCTGCATCTCCTTGCGCAGCTTCTCCATCACCTCGTCGCGGCGTCCGCCCTTGTCCAGCATTTCGAGGCGGCGGTTGACGCGATTGTTAAGGCTGATCGATTTGCCGAAAACGGTCAGATAGATGCCTTCGACCAGCACGAGAACGCCGAGAAAGATCAGACCGTAGATAATTGGCTCTGCACTGATGGACATGATGCTTACTCCGGCTTCACGGGTTCATAGATCGAGGCGGGCAGATCATAGCCCCAGAGGCGGAACCGCTCGGAGAAGTTCGAGCGCACGCCGGTCGCGGTGAAGTGGCCGATGATCTTGTTCTCGGGCGTCAGGCCGACGCGCTGGAAGCGGAACACCTCCTGCATCGAAATCACTTCGCCCTCCATGCCCGTCACCTCGGTGATCGAGGTCATGCGGCGGCTGCCGTCCTGCAGTCGGCTGGCCTGCACGATCAGATGCACGGCGGAGGCGATCTGGCTGCGCACGGCCTTCAGCGGCATTTCGATGCCGGCCATCGCCACCATGTTTTCCAGACGCGATATACCGTCGCGGGGGTTGTTGGCGTGGATCGTCGTCATCGAGCCGTCATGGCCGGTGTTCATGGCCTGCAGCATGTCGATGACTTCCTCGCCGCGCGTCTCGCCAACGATGATACGGTCGGGGCGCATCCGCAGCGCGTTTTTCAGGCAGTCGCGGGGGGAGACCTCGCCCTTGCCTTCGACGTTGGGTGGGCGCGATTCCATGCGGCCGACATGGATCTGTTGCAGCTGAAGTTCCGCCGTATCCTCGATCGTCAGGATCCGCTCGGCATTGTCGATGAACGAGCTGAGGGCGTTCAGCGTCGTCGTCTTGCCCGAGCCGGTACCGCCCGAGACGATCACGTTGAGACGGCATGCGACGGCAGCTTGCAGATAGGCGGCCATTTCTTCGGAGAAGGCGCCGAAATTCACCAGGTCGTCGATGCCCAGCTTGTCCTTCTTGAACTTACGAATCGAGACGAGGCTGCCGTCCACTGCAACCGGCGGCACCATCGCGTTGAAACGCGAGCCATCGGCAAGACGGGCGTCGACATAAGGGTTCGACTCGTCGACGCGCCGGCCCACGGCGCTGACGATCTTGTCGATGATACGCAGCAGATGCTTTTCGTCCTTGAAGGTGACGTCGCTCAGTTCCAGCTTGCCCGCGCGTTCGATAAAGATCTGCTGCGGGCCGTTCACCAGGATGTCGTTGACCGTGTCGTCCTTGAGCAGCGTTTCCAGCGGGCCGAGGCCGCGCACCTCGTCATAAAGCTCCTGCGTCAGCGTCATGCGGTCTTCGCGGTTCAGGACGATGCTGCGTTCTTCCAGCACTTCGGCGGTAATGGCGCCAATCTCTTCGCGCAGGTCCTGCTCGGTCGCGCTTTCGAGTGCGCCAAGGTTCAGATTGTCCAGAAGGGCGCGGTGCATGTCCAGCTTGATCTCGCTCAGACGCTCCTTGCGCTTGCGCTCGCGGTCCTGGGGCGCCAGATCGGCCTTTGCCGGCGCAGAGGGGCGGCGCAGGCTGGCGGCATTCGGTGCGGTCGCGCGTTTGCTGTGATCAGGCTCCGCATTGGCCGCGGCGGCGGGGGCCGGGGCGGCTGCGGGCTTGACCGGGGTGGCCTGTCCTGGCGCTGGCTTTTTATAACGTGAAAACATCGGATCGTTACCTTTCTGGAGGGCGCTCAGGCGGCCTCTACGTCACTTTTGCCCAGCGCGTGGATGGACCCCGCCAGCTTGGCGATCTCCTTGCGCAGCGGATTTTTGGGGGCCGAATTGGCCAATGGCAGGCCGTGGTCCGCGCCCTGGCTGACGGCCTTGCCGCCATCTGGCAGGTGCAGCTCGATCGAGATTTCGAGGCTTTCGGCCATCCGCTTGACCCGGCTCTTGCCGCTCATGTCGGTGAATTTCGGCGCGCGGTTCATGCAGTAGCGCAAACGCTCCAGCGGCAGGTCTTCGGCCTTGAGCGCGCGTTTCAGGCGCAGCGTATTCTGCGCCGAGCGCATGTCCATCTCGAGCGTCACGAAATAGAGCTGCGCGGTGCAGAGCACCGTTTCCGTCCACTGAACCAGCGTGCCGGGCATGTCGACGATGACATAGTCGAAATGTTTGCGTGCCTGATCCAGAACGCGGGTCACGTCCTCGGGGCTGATGATATCCAGCGGCAGCATTTCGGGCGGGGCGGTCAGCACCCACAGGCGGTCCTGATAGCTGACCAGCGCCTGCTTGAAGATATCCTCGTCCATGTTCTCGGTATCCGACCACATCTCGAAGACCGGCTCGCGGCGCGGCAGATCGAGGAAGGTCGAGACTGACCCGAATTGCAGGCCCAGATCCAGAACGCACACGCGCGGCGGCTTGTCCTTGGAGGCGGTCGCCAGCTCCCACGCCAGATTGACCGCCAGCGTCGTGGCGCCTGTGCCGCCGGCCAGGCCGTGCACGCCAATCACGACACCGTCACCGCCATTGGTGCGCGGCGCCGGACCTTCGGGCGCGGGCGTCTCGGCGGGCTTGCGCAGCCGCTCTATCGCGGCCGCAAGCTCGCCCTCGGGGAGGGGGTATGGCACGAATTCGTCCGCGCCCTGCCGCAACAGGCTGTGCAGCGCGGCGGGGCTGACGTCGTCGGCGATCAAAATCACCTTGATTTTCAGCTGCCCGGCCAGCGTGATGATATCGCCGATGGTGGCCAGGTCGGCCTCGTCATCCTCGTCAATGGCGATGGCGATGAATTCCAGCGTTTGCGCGTCGAGCTGGCCCATGAAGGCGAGCGCCTCGGGGAATCCCAGATCGCCCCATGCCTCGCCGACGGCCGATTCCATATCTTCGATCAACAGATCGAAATTGGTCACGTCACGGCTGATGGTGCACGCGACAAGCGGGCTGGGCTCAGGTTGATTGGTCGCACTGCTCATGGCGTCATCGTCCTATCTTGCGTGTCTTGCGGGCAGGCCGCCTCTTGGGGCGGGCGTCCTTGCCTGGCGCGGCACGATTATCCGAATCCCGGCTGCGCAGAACGCACCTTGCCGGTTTTTCCTCATGGCAAACTCGCTGAAAATCTGGGCAACAATAGGGCCGCATTATCGTAATTGTGCGTCGAGCGTGGCCGTAATTGTGGATCCGCGACGCGTGATAATGGCCAAAAAAAACCCGCCGGCGGTGCGGCGGGTTTGAGATGTCCCGGCAAGCCGGGCAGGGAGAAACCTATCGCCCGAAGGCTATTCTGATCCGACCGTGCTGCCCGTGGGTGCCATCACGATGGTCGAGGCAGGCGCCGCGCTGGTAATCGTTTCGCGATAGACGACTTCGGCATATTTGCCATCCATGATGATGGGGTGCGACTTCACGAAACCCGACACTTCGGTCACGGTGCGCCGGTTGCGACGCTCGCGGCCTTGGGTCACGATCAGCGGCTGCGCCTCGCCGAAGGATACGACCGCTTCCAGACGCGCGCGGCTGATGCCATGGCTGGTCAGATAATCGACGACGGCGCGGGCACGGCGCAGGCCCAAATTCTTGTTGTAAGCGCTTGATCCGACGAGGTCGGCGTGACCGTAGACCTTGAACCGCACTTCGGGAAACTGGCGGATCCATGCGGCCTGCTCGCTCAGGGTGTCGCGGGCGCCGGCGTCCAGCACATCCGAGTTGAAGGCGAAATTGACTGTCGTCAGGACTTCGTTCGCAAACCGGTTGGACAGATCATAGACGTAGCTGCGTTCACCGGTCATCACTTGGGTGTTTTGCATTACGGCGTTGCCGAAATTGCCCCCATCGACCAGCGCGCCCGCCTCGCCGAAATAGGACCGGTGCATCACCGGATCGCTGTTGGCGCAGCCCGTCAAGGCCAGGACCGGAAGGAGTGTAAGCGCTTTTCTCATGTTCCTGCTGCTCCCATCAATCCATTACATAGCCATAAGAGCCGCTGAAATCCTGATTGGCCACTTCACCGGCGCCGCCGGTGGTGGGGCGTGCATCGCGGGCAACGCGCCCGTTCAGGAACAGATCCGCCTCGGAGGGCAGTCTGACACGGTCCGTCGGAAGGGCCAGCGCCTCGCCGCGCGTGGGCGTCACCAAGTGCGCGGTGACGATGATCACCAGCTCGGTCTGCGACCGCTCGTAATCCGCGCTGCGGAAAAGCGCGCCGAGCACGGGCACGTCGCCCAGCCAAGGCACCTGGCCACTATTGTCCCGGAAATCGTCCTGCAAAAGGCCCGCAATCGCAAAGCTTTCGCCGTCGCGCAATGCGACAGTGGTCGATGTATCGCGGCGGCGGAAGCCGCTGATCGTCAGGGTTCCGTTGGTAAAGCCGTTGGTCGGGTCCAACGAGGAAACGGCCGCTGCCATTTCCAGATTGATGATGTTGTCATCCAGAACGCGGGGCACGAAATTGAGCTCTACGCCGAAAGGCTTGAACTCGACGGTGATCGCGCCGTCCTCTTGGCTGACCGGAATGGGGTATTCGCCGCCGGCAAGGAATTTCGCCTCCTGGCCCGAAAGGGCGGTCAGGTTCGGCTCGGCCAGGGTTCGTACGACGCCCTTGGTTTCCAAAGCCTGTAGCAAGATGCCAATCTGCGCCGATCCGGCGTTGATGCCGAAGAAGGCGGCACCGTTATTGGTGCCGAGATTGGTCGACGTGCCTGGTGCGACGCCGCTGGGCGCCACGTTGGAAGCGATGCCGTTCGTCGCGACACCCGCGCCCAAGCCGCCGGTCGAGAGGCCGTCAATGGCCAGCGATGTCGACAGGCTCTTGGCGACGCTGCGCTGCATTTCGGCAAACCGGACTTTCAGCATGACTTGCTGCTTGCCGGACACGCTCATCAGGTTCGACACGCGCTCGGGGGCATAACGCTCGGCCAGGTCCAGAGCGCGCTGCATGCGCGGCGTGCTGCTGACCGTGCCTGACATGACCAAACCGTCATTGGCGGTGCGCACCTCGATCTGCTCATTTGGCAGGATCTGCCGCAGGCGTTCCTTGAATTCCGAAATGTCGGCGCTGACCTGTACCTCGACATTGGCGATCAGGCGCCCGTTTTCGTCCAGAAGGGTCAGCGTCGTGCGGCCAGGCGATTTGCCCAGCACATAGATCGTGCGGTCAGACAGCGTCGAGAAATCGGCGATCGCCGGGTTCGCGATACTCAGCTCGGCAAAAGGAACGTCGCTTTCGACGACAACCGCGCTGTTCATCGGTACACTCAAATTGCGCCCGGTGCCCTTGCGCACGACCTGCAGGTTTTCTGCATGAACGGGCACTGGCGCACTGGCCACTGAGGCGGTCAACCCGATCAGGGCCGCCGCAACTAAATTCGTCATTTTCATGTGACCTGCCTTCCGATCACGCCTCTGTTTTATGGGTCTTGGTGCCCACGATTGTCGTCACTGTGCGTCAGTTTTTTCTTTTTATCAAGAATCAATGACACTTAGCCGGAAGTTGTAGGCTTTACGGCCACAGCCCGGATCAAACAAATCGGGGCGCCCCGGCAAGGGCGCCCCAAATCATGCGTGTCTTTTTAGGCACTTGGCCTTCAATTGGTGCAGGGGATCGGAGTCTCGATCACCTCGGCGCCGCGGCGGGTGCGTACTGTGCAAATCTCGGCGCGGGGGGCCTCGGCCTCGACGGGGGCGGCCGAAAGACCCAAGAGTTGGCGCTGATCGACCTCGATCCGCTCGGCCACGATATCATCCTGTGTGCCAACCAGGCTGAGCGTAAGGCGCCCGGTTGCCTGAGCCTGCGCCAGAGCGGCGACCTGCTCGGGGCGGACAACGACTGTGACGGTGCGGGCGATGCTGGCTTCGGCCATGTCCGAGTTGGCGGATTGGTCGACGGCGATCAGCTGAACTCCCGTTTCGATCAACTTGGTCACGTCGCCTTCGCTGTCGCCTTCGGTGCGCATGTTGCCCCGGCCGATATTGCCGGTCCAATAGACATCGACGCGATCACCTGGCCGCAGGAAGCCCGACACACCGGATGTGCTGTCGACCTTGATGGCAAATGCGCGCATGCCGCGGCCCAGCTTGGACGAGATACCGGCATCCTGGCCCGGCGCGGTCACCTTGACGGCAAGGATCGCCTCACCCTTTTCCATGGCGCGCAAGGCCGTGCGGGGCTCTTCATCGCCCTTCGGAAACAGGTCTTCCTCGGCGCTAAAGGTGCCCTCCGGCAGGGATGCTTGGGGGAAAGCGACGGATTTCACGTCCTTCATCAAGATCCGCTCACCGTATTCCAGGGTGCGGGTCGCGACGTAGATATCGACGGTCTTGATCGGATCGGGGCGCGATTTGCGCTCCTGTTCGAGGGCCGTCTGGTAATTTTGAATATAGCTCTTGGCCATGTAGACGGCAAAACCCGCGAGCGCCACTCCGAGAATCAACACTAGTCCAAAAATGAGGCGCATGGCATTTCCTTTCGATCATTTCGCAGGTGCTGCGCCCGCGTCAACGCGGGGGAGCCTGCCGTTTGGACCATTATGGTCCGCCGGCATGTCATGAACGAGGCCACCTTGCGGCAAGACTGCGGCGCAGGGCTGGGCCCGGTTTATTCGGCTTCTACGCCGGCAACTTTTGTGGCGGTGACGCCAGTGTCGATATCGGCTGTCAGGCTGTCCACGCCATCGCGCGCCGCGGCGACGGCGATGACGCCAAGGCCGACGATGGCTGCGGTCAGAACAACCCAGTCAACGGTGATTGCGCCGCTCTCGTCGTCGAGCCAGGATTGGATGAAATTCAACATAATATGCTCGCTCTCTGTGTTCTTAAATCATTGAGAGATGCATCGGGTGCGCGAGCGATGGTCTGCGGGCGACGCCACGACTAAACCCCGAAGGGTGGAAGAGCCGCAAATCGATGACCTGCGGCTCTTCGATATCAGGTGGTCAGCTCAAGGCAAATCCGGCGGGATTAATTAGCCACACCCTCGACGGAAGTCGCTTCCACGCCCTGTTCAATTTTGCTGGCCAATGTCGAGACCGAGCCCTTGACAGTTGCCACACCGGCGACGCCCAGGCCCACGACAGCTGCGGTCAGAACGACCCAGTCAACGGTCACGGCGCCATCTTCGTCTGCACGGAAAGTCTTGATGAAATTGATCATGTGTTGTCCCTCCAAAGGATCATAAGTTCAGTCAGGTTTCTAACCGGTTTGCTGTCTGGGGCCGCCTCTCTCTGTTGGCCCCTAGCGCCTCGGATGAGTAGTTTTTGCCGGTCAATGAAGGCGCAAATTGGGCGCGATTGGTTCGATTTTGGCGCGCGGTGTTTTTAAAGATGCGGTTAATGTTAAGACTTTGTTTTTATTTGTGAAAATAATCTAAAAAATCTGGTGCGATTGCTCGATCGCCTGCCCGCACGGGACGAAAACAAGCCATTTGTGCAAGTTATCTGGCGCCGGAGGCGATTATTTGCGATGATTTGTGCAAAAGACCGACGCAGATCGACAGCACAAACAGGCAGATCATACACGTGCACCATATCCTTGCCCCTCTCGCGGCGGCGCTGCTGCTATGGCCTGCCGCGCCCGCCGTGGCGGATCCGGCCCCGTTTCCCGAGTTTACCTTCAAGATGGGTAAGCCGCCGGCCAAGGGGGCGTCCAAGCGCATCGACGTTCAGATCAAGCCGGGCGATCAACCCGCCCCGGCCCGCAGCACTCCGCGAGTGGATGACGGCGAGACAGCCGCCGCCGCACCCAAGACGCCAGCGCGCACGGCCAGTTACGGCTGGTTCTGGGAAAAGGTCCCGCCAGGATATGCCGATGCCGGCACGATCCGTTTTGACGAGGCCCTGCGCGTGCTGGCCAAACCGCCCGAGGGGCTGCCCAGCCCGCGCTACCGTTTGCAGGATCTGCAGGAGATTGCCATTGCGCAGGGGCAGAACATCCTGATGGCGACGATTGGCACGGAGGTGTCGCCGGCATTGGTCCTTGCCGTGATCGCGGTGGAATCGGGCGGCCGCCGCACGGCGGTCAGTGAAAAGGGCGCGCAGGGCCTGATGCAGCTTATTCCCGATACCGCCGCGCGCTTTGGCGTCACTGACAGCCTGTCCGAAGCCGAGAATATCCGCGGTGGTGTCGCGTATCTGGACTGGCTGCTGCGCGAGTTCGAGGGCGATCCCATTCTGGCGCTGGCCGGCTACAACGCGGGCGAGAATGCCGTGAAGGCGAATGAGGGCGTGCCGCCCTATGCCGAGACGCGTGATTACGTCCCCAAGGTGCTGGCCGCCTATGATCTCGCACGTGGGCTTTGCAAGACCCGGCCGGAGTTCATTTCGGACGGATGTGCGCTGAACATGGCGATGGCGAATTGACGGCGGCCAACTGAAAAGGGCGGCGCCGGATGGCACCGCCCTCTATGTTCAGCGCCAAGAAAATTCGAATTTTCTTGGCAAGACCCCGCAAGGAGACTTGGGGTTAAACGATGGTCGCCTCGGTCGCGGCGCGGATCTCGTCCTCGGTGACGCCGTCAGCGCATTCGACGATCTTCAGACCGCCTTCAACCACGTCGAGCACGCCCAGATTGGTGATGATCCGGTCGACAACGCCGGTTCCGGTAAGCGGCAGGCTGCATTCCTTGAGCAGCTTGCTGTCGCCATGCTTGCTGGTGTGGTCCATCACGACGATGACCTTGCCCACGCCCGCGACCAGATCCATCGCGCCACCCATGCCCTTGACCAGCTTGCCGGGAATCATCCAGTTCGCCAAATCGCCATTCTCGGCCACTTCCATCGCACCGAGGATTGCCGCGGCGATCTTGCCGCCCCGGATCATGCCAAAGCTGGTCGCGCTATCGAAATAGGCGGTGCGGTTCAGCTCGGTGATGGTCTGCTTGCCGGCGTTGATCAGGTCCGGGTCTTCCTCGCCCTCATAGGGGAAGGCGCCCATGCCCAGCATGCCGTTCTCGGATTGCAGGGTGATTTCCTTGTCGCCGACATAGTTCGCCACCAGCGTCGGGATACCGATGCCGAGGTTCACATACATGCCGTCTTCCAGCTCCTGCGCGGCGCGCTCGGCCATTTGGTTGCGGTCCCAGGGCATCAGGCTTCCTCCCTCTTGCGTGTCGTGCGCTGCTCGATGCGTTTCTCGTGCTCACCTTGGATCAGGCGGTGCACGTAGATGCCGGGCAGGTGAATGTGATCGGGGTCAAGGCTGCCGCGCGGGACGATCTCTTCGACCTCGGCGACGCAGACCTTGCCGCACATCGCGGCGGGCGGGTTGAAGTTGCGCGCAGTCTTGCGGAAAATCAGGTTGCCCGTATCGTCGGCCTTCCACGCCTTGACGATCGAAAGATCCGCCACGATCCCGCGCTCGAGAATATAGGTCTCGCCGTCGAAATCCTTGTGCTCCTTGCCCTCGGCGACCTGCGTGCCGACGCCGGTCTTGGTGTAGAAGCCCGGAATGCCCGCACCGCCGGCGCGCATGCGCTCGGCCAAAGTGCCTTGGGGGTTGAACTCGATCTCAAGCTCGCCCGCCAGATACTGGCGCATGAATTCGGCATTCTCGCCCACATAAGAGCTCATCATCTTCTTGACCTGTTTGGTCTGCAGAAGGATGCCAATGCCGAAGTCATCCACACCCGCATTGTTGCTGGCAAAGGTCAGATCCTTGGCGCCATGCTCTTTGATGGCCTGCAGCAGCAGTTCGGGAATACCGCAAAGGCCGAAACCGCCGGCTGCGATGGTGATGCCATCTCGCAGCAAACCCTCCAGCGCCTCGGTTGCATTTCCATACACTTTTTTCATGAAGATCCCCTCTCAAGCACGGTTCCTGCGGTTGTGCGCAGCCTAGGTGCCAGAGTCAATGCCAGCCCCGCGTGATGGTTCCGGATATGGGGGTATCAGCCGATACTACGGCCGCCCGAAACGTACGGGCGACCGTGAAAGCGCGAGGCTCAGATAACGCGAACTTGCATGCCAATAGGCGTGATCGCAAACAGCTCTTCGATCTTTTGGTTGTAAAGACCGATGCAGCCCGAGGACGAACGGCGCCCGATCTTGCGCGTGTCATGCGTGCCGTGGATCAGGTAGGCGGGCCATGTCAGATACATCGCATGCGTGCCCAGCGGGTTGTCGGGGCCCGGCGGCATGTAATCGGGCAGGGACGGGTCGCGCGCCTTCATGTTGGCGGTCGGGGTCCAGTCGGGGCCGACCTTCTTGCGCACGATCTTGGTATAGCCGGTACGCGTCAACTCATCCGTCATCGGAACGGAGGAGGGGTAGACGCGATAATCGGTGGCGTCCGAATTCCAGTAATGCAGCGCGCGCGAGCCTGTATCGCAGACGATTGCGCCGCTGCCCAGCGTGTCGAAATGATCCTGCCAGTTCTGCGTGACAAAGCTGGACGCATTTCGCCGCGTGCCCTCGAGATTTTGCGCTTTCACTATGCTGGGCGCGGCCAGACCGCCAAGAGCGGCAGCGCCCCCGATCAATGCCGCGCGGCGGCTGAGACCTGACTGTTTCATGGCACGGTGTCCTTTCGAATAGTATTGGGCGGCATTCCGCCCCCAAGCCTCGTATATGGGCATTCTTTGGCGCGTGGCCAATAACAAAGCCGTGCGCAGCGGCAAAAATGCGCCGCCGCTGTTCTATACGACCTGCATTCGGTGCCCCGGCGGCCGGGTCAGTCGGTCCCGGTTTTTTTCGCGGCAGTCTTCTTGGCGGGCGCCTTTTTGGCAGCGGTTTTTTTGGTGGCGGCCTTTTTGGGCGCGGCGGCCTTCTTGGCCGGCGCCTTCTTGCCCTTGCCCGATTTTGCCGCCTTGGCCGCGATCAGATCAACAGCCATTGCGACGGTCACGTCCTCGGGCTCTGTGCCCTTGGGGATGGTCGCGTTGACCTTCTCCCATTTAACGTAAGGGCCATAGCGCCCTTCCATGACGGACATCGCGCCGCCGCTTTCGGGATGCTCGCCCAGCTCCTTCAGCGGTTTGGCTGCCGTGCGCCCGCGTCCGCCGGGATTGGCGCGCTTTTCGGCCAAAAGCTCGACGGCGCGGTTCATGCCCAGCTCGAACACATCCGCCGGATCCTTGAGGTTGGCGTAGATCCCCTTGGCATCCTCGGGGCCCTTGTGGAAGACATAGGGGCCGAAGCGACCGAAATTGGTGCTGATCATACCGCCCTCGGGATGCTCGCCGATCTCGCGGGGCAGGCTGAGCAGGGTCAGCGCCTTTTCCAGATCCATCGCATCCGGCGTCCAGCCCTTGGGCAGGGACGCGCGCGGCGGTTTCTTGTTCTCTTCGGTCGCCTCGCCGCGCTGGACATACGGTCCGAAGCGGCCCGAGCGCAGGGAAATCTCGTCGCCGTTATCCTCGCCCAGCACCCGGTCACCCGCTTCGGCGGCATCACCGCCGATAGGGCGGGTGTAGCGGCACTCGGGATAGCGCCCGCAGCCGACGAAGCCGCCGGACTTTGACGTCTTGAGGTGCAGCTTGCCTTCGCCGCAAAGCGGGCAGGTGCGCGGATCGGTGCCATCCTCGCGCGGCGGGTAGAGCGTGGGCGCCAGCGCGTCGTCCAGCACGTCCAGCACCTCCGAGATCCGCAGCTCGGAGGTCTCGGATATCGCAGCCGAGAAATCGCGCCAGAAGCGGGTCAGAATGTCCTTCCAATCTGCTTCCCCGGCGCTGACATGGTCCAGCTCCTCCTCCAGATCGGCGGTAAATTCGTAGCCGACATATTGGCGAAAGAAGTTCAGCAGAAAGATCGTGACGATGCGGCCCTTATCCTCGGGGATCAGGCGGTTGCCATCCTTGCGCACATATTCGCGGTCCTGGATCGTCGTGACGATGCTGGCATAGGTCGAAGGGCGGCCAATCCCAAGCTCTTCCATCCGCTTGACCAGCGTCGCCTCGGTATAGCGGGGCGGCGGCTGGGTATGCGATTGCAGGCCCAGAACAGCGGCATTCTCGGCGAGGATCGCGGCATCATGGCGGGCCATGCCTTTGGCGCTATCCTCGACAAGGCTATCGGATTTGTCGGCCTTGGCGAATTGATCGCGCAGACCCGACTTGCCGAAGGAGGCCTTGTCGCCCTCCGCAATCTGCGGGAGGCGCGCGCCGTCCTCATCCCCCTCGACATCGTCGCGGCCTTCCTCGTAGACGCGCAGGAAGCCGTCGAAGAGGACGACCTGGCCCGTCGCGCGCAAGCCGACCTGCCCGTCATCCGAGCCGATCTCGACCGTCGTGCGCTCCAGCCGGGCGCCCGCCATCTGGCAGGCCAGCGTGCGTTTCCAGATCAGATCGTAAAGGCGCGCCTGATCGCGGTCGCTGATCTTCAGCGCGGCGGCGTCCTTGGACATTTCGGTAGGGCGGATGCATTCATGCGCCTCTTGCGCGTTCTTGGCCTTGTTCTTGTAGATGCGCGGCTCTTTCGGCACGTAATCCTTGCCATAGCGGTCCGCGATGGCATCACGCGCAGCGGTCACGGCCTCGGGCGCCATGTCGATCCCGTCGGTCCGCATATAGGTGATGTACCCCGCCTCATAGAGGCGCTGCGCCGCGCTCATCGTCTGGCGCGCGCCCATGCCGAACTTTCGGCTGGCCTCCTGCTGGAGTGTCGAGGTCATGAAGGGCGCGCTGGGGTTGCGGCTGGCCGGTTTTGCTTCGACCGATGTCACTTTCAACGCACGAGACGACACCGCCTGCACCGCCATTTCGGCCTGTGTCGCATTTTCCAGATCGAACTTGTCCAGTTTCGATCCCGCAAGCGTGGTCAGCCGCGCCTCATATTCCTGTCCGCGCGGCGTGGCGAGCAGCGCTTTGACCGACCAGTATTCGCGAGGGTTGAACGCCTCGATCTCCATCTCGCGCTCGACAATGAGGCGCAGACATACCGATTGCACACGGCCCGCCGATTTGGCGCCCGGCAACTTGCGCCACAAAACGGGGCTGAGGTTGAAGCCGACGAGGTAATCCAGTGCGCGGCGCGCCAGATATGCCTCGACCAGTGGCGCATCGACCTGCCGGGGGTTGGCCATCGCCTCGGTGACGGCAGTCTTTGTGATCGCGTTGAAGACGACGCGGCTGACGGGTGTGTCCTTCTTGATGGCCTTTCGCTTGCGCAGCGCCTCCTCCAGATGCCAACTGATCGCCTCGCCCTCGCGATCAGGGTCGGTTGCGAGGATCAGCGCGTTGTCGTCTGCCAGCGCATCGGCGATCGCCTTGACGTGCTTGCGGCTGTCGGCGCCCACTTCCCATTTCATGTCGAATCCGTTGTCGGGATCGACCGAGCCGTCCTTTGGAGGCAAGTCGCGCACATGGCCGTAGGACGCCAGAACGGTGTATCCTGGGCCAAGATACTTGTTGATGGTCTTGGCCTTGGCGGGGGATTCGACGACGACGACGGGCATGGACTTCCTCTTCAGTCTTTCGTCTCGCCCCCAGCCTTGAATGGGCGGGCATGGGCGACACGTGGCGTATCTTGCAGGCGCGGGCCGAGCCGGTAATCTGGTTGCGAATCCCGTGACCTCCGGCATGGACCGGTCGAGTGGCGCTTATGGCGGGGCACCATGTGGTGGCGCAAGAGGGATTGTCAATGCGCGGCGCGGACAGGCCGCAGGGCCGTGTCGCTTAGTCTGCCAGCGACAAAAGGCCGCCCGCCTGCCGGCGGATCCGCCCGTCGAGCTCCAGATCGATGAGGGCGGGTGCGACGCTGCGCACCGGCGCCTGCAAGTCCCGGATCAGCTGATCTTCGGCTAAGGGCGAGGGGCCGAGCCGGTCCAGGATGCGGCTGTGCAGATCGGCCACTTCGCGCAATCCGCGCTCCTTGGTGGGCTGTGGGGTGGGCAGGTCCAACTGCGGATCGGGTGCATAATCTTCGCGTTCGGCGGGAAGCGCCTCGATCACATCGGCAGCGCTGCGCACCAGGCGGGCGCCATCGCGGATCAGCATGTTGCATCCTGCCGCGCGTGCATCGAAAGGATGGCCTGGCACTGCCAGCACCTCGCGCCCCTGATCCAGGGCGTTGCGCGCGGTGATGAGCGAGCCGGACTTGGCCGCCGCCTCGACGACGACAACGGCGCTGGCAAGGCCACTGATAATGCGGTTGCGGCGCGGAAAATGGCGCGCCTGGGGCACCGTGCCCATCGGCATCTCGGAGAGGCGCAGGCCGCAGCGCAGGATCTCGCCCGCCAACTTGGCGTTCTCGGCGGGGTAAAGCACGTCGACACCCCCGGCCATGATGGCGATGGTGCCACCTTCGACGCTTGCATGATGCGCCGCCGTATCAACGCCGCGTGCGAGGCCCGACACGATGACATAGCCGGCCTTCGACAGATCGGCGGCCAGTGCGCGCGCCATGCGCGTGCCCAGTGACGAAGCGTTGCGCGCGCCGACCATGGCCAGCTTGGGCCGCGCCAAAGCGCCCAGATCACCCATCGCCCAGAGGATGGGGGGCGGGTCCGGGATATCGCGCAATGCGTCCGGATAAAGCGGATCGGTTACGAATAGCAGCTGCGCCCCGGCCATCCGCGCGGCGCGCATCTCGGCAATCACGACGCCCTCGGGGCAAATGGTATAATCGTCGATCCCGGCGGCGCGAGCCACCTCGGGCAGCGCCTTCAGCGCGGCCTGCGCGGTGCCATGCTCGGCCAGGAGGCGATAAAAAGTTGCCACTCCGACGCGCCGCGAGCGCAAGAGACGAAGCCACGATACCCGATCATCTTCCGTGGTGGGTGGGAGTGGGGGGTGAGTGGAAGGATGTGTTTCCTCGGACATCATGGCTCCGCCTGCTTGCAGAATCATGTGTAGCGCACGGGTGGTTAACATAGCGTAAACCACATATCTTCCGCACCCGGCTTCCGCCTAGCAAAGGGACGGATCGGCAATGCAGGACACCGCCGGCGCCCCGCTGAGGGTGCGCCCGTCGCTGGTGACCACGACCCAGTCATTCTTGCGATCCACCCCCGACAGGAATCGCGCGATCTGATCCGTGATGATCATTCGCCAGCCATCCTCGCCGCGCACGAAGAGTGCCTCGATCTCACCGCGCTGGTTGCCCGAGGCGGCAACATTCGCGATCTGCGCAAATTTTGTCTGCCGCGATCCGGTTGCGCGATTATAGGCGAAAAGGCTGGTTTCCACGATCAGCTTGCACTGGCGCACGGCTTCGTTTTCGGTCGGCTCGCAAACTGGCTCGCCTATCGTGGTGATCAGATAGGACGCGTCAGTGCCGGCAAGGCCGAAATTGGCACCGACATCTTCGATCACCACACCGTTTGTCATGGGCCTGGTATACCCGTAGAGGTCCAGCGCCTCGCCCAAGCCTTCGGGATACTGCCGCTGCACTTCGCGCACAAGCGCGCGCTGCGCCAGAGCGCGCGGGATGCCGTCCGTGGCGCCTCCGACAAAGGCGGCAACCTCGGGCATGTCCTTCCCCAGCAGCAGGGCAACCGCGCCGCTATCCTCGATATGATCGTTCCGATCGGTTCGGGCGATTTTGAAACGCGTATAAAGACCGTTGGACAGGTTGGTCACGTAACCTGGGTAGTAGTCGAGCCAGCAATAGCCTTCGTCGCGATTGCAGCCGCCGACCTGAGGGCTCTCGCTGCCCGGATGATAGCCGGCGACATGATATAGCATGAAATCTGCGAGGCCGTCGGCGGACTGGATGCGCAAAAAAGTGAAATGGCGCGGCTGGACCGCCATTTCGTAATCGCTCCAGACGTCTTTTTTGACGCGCGCGACATGCGAGACGTAATAGCCATGCGACTCCATATCGCAGGCAAGGTTCGCAAAGCGCTGCGCGGCTCGGTCGTAGATGTAGAGAAGGCGTATCTCGAAGGCGTCACTGCGTCCCGGCGATTGATAGGCGACTTCGCCGCAGGACGAGACCTCACGCCATATCGGGGCAAGTTGAGCGCCGATATTATCGAGCGGCAGAAGCTCGTCGCCCGTGCGTTGCCATTCCGCCGGCTCCCAATAGGCCAAGGGCGCAGCCTCCGGGCGCGGCAGAGCAATCGCGCCATCGGCTTTCGTTTCCTCCTTGCAGGCACATAGCGCAAGCAAGGCTATCAGGAAAAATCGGCGCATTGCAGAGCCTCCTTTGCCAGCGGAATTTGGACCGCTGGCAGGATAACCCGAAATGCCAAGACGACCTAAAAGAAATACATCAGCCGCCCGATCCGCCCACGGTCAGCCCGCCGATCATCAAGGTCGGCTGGCCCACGCCCACCGGCACCCACTGGCCCGCCTTGCCGCAATTACCCATACCGGGGTCCAGCGCCATGTCATTGCCGATGGCCCGGATCTGTTGAAGCGCGGTCGCGCCGTCGCCGATCAGGGTCGCACCCTTGACGGGTGCGCCGACGACGCCGTCCTTGACGCGGTAAGCCTCGGTGCAGCTGAAGACGAACTTGCCGTTGGTGATGTCGACCTGCCCGCCGCCGAAGCCGACGGCATAGATCCCGTCTTTGAGGTCCGCCACGATATCGTCCGGCGCTGCATCGCCGCCCAGCATGTAGGTGTTCGTCATGCGCGGCATCGGCACGTGGGCATAGCTTTCGCGGCGCCCGTTGCCCGTGGGCTCGACGCCCATCAGGCGCGCGTTCTGGCGGTCCTGCATGTAGCCCACCAATATACCATCCTCTATCAGGACGTTGCGGTGCGAGGGCGTGCCTTCGTCGTCAATCGAGATGCTACCGCGCCGGTCTGGTATGGTGCCGTCATCCAGCACGGTCACGCCCGGCGCCGCGATCCGCTGGCCCATCAGGCCCGCGAAGGCCGAGGCGCCCTTGCGGTTGAAATCCCCTTCAAGGCCATGCCCGATCGCCTCATGCAGCAGGATGCCGGGCCAGCCGGGCCCGAGCACAACATCCATCACGCCGGCGGGCGCAGACTCGGCGCGCAGGTTGACCAGCGCGATGCGCAGCGCCTCGCGCGCCTTGCCCTGCCAGCCTTCGGGCGCGATCAGACCGTCGAGGCCCACGCGGCCGCCGCCTCCAGCCGTGCCTTGCTCGCGGCGGCCATCTTCTTCGACGATGACGGACACGTTGACACGGGTCATCGGGCGCACGTCGCGCAGGTGGGTGCCATCGGGGCGCAGTATCTCGACTTCCTGGCAGGAGGCCGAGATGACCGCGGTGACCTGCACCACCCGCGGGTCCAGATCGCGGGCGAAGGCGTCGATCTCGCGCAGGGTCTCGATCTTGACCGGAAAGGCCGCGCCGGCGATGGGATCGACATCCGTGTAAAGGTGCCGGTTCGTGGCCTGCGGGGCAGGGGCCATGATGCCGCCGCCATCGCCGACGGCCAGCCGCGCGGTATCCACCGCACGGCCAAGCGCCGCGTCACTTATGTCCGAGCTATGGGCATATCCAACCGCCTCGCCGCGCACGGCGCGCAGGCCGAATCCCTCGCCTGCATCATAGCTGGCCGTCTTGACCCGCCCGTCATCGAAAACCAGAGCCTCGCTGCGCGCACGCTCGAAGAACAGCTCGCCGTCGTCGGCGCCCGCGGTGGCGCGCCTCAGGTGGGACAACGCCGCATCCTTGTCCAGATTGTCCTCGAAGGGGCGAAAGGGGCTGCCGGTCATGGGGTTTTTCCTACTACTAAAGGCATGGGCCGGAAAAACCGGCGCCGCGCACTATGTCTGACGTATTGGCCGCGCCAACGTGGCCGATTTGGAAAAGGTCCGACCGCGGCGACGCTGCGCCCGCTTTTTTGATCTAAATCAAGCAAAGCGTCTGTTTGCCGCAACCGTCAATCTTGTCTCACCCGAAGATATATGTTTTTAACAGCGCCAGATACAACGGGGCCGGTCCCCGGCAGGACGGCGCGGCGCCCGCGCAACGATATATCCGCTTCAACCGATCAAGGTGCCTTATGCGATACATTTCTTCTTTGCTTGCCACGATGGCAGCCTTTACTGCCCTTCCCGCGCTGGCGCAGGACAATCTCGAGATCGTGGGCAAGCCGACGCAGGGCGGTATCGGTTTTCAGCCCGCCGCAACCGAGCTGGCAAGCGATCTGCAGTGGCTGGACGGGATGGTCCTGGTCATCATCACGGCCATCACGGTCCTGGTGACCGGCCTGATGCTCTATGCGATCGTGCGTTTCAACCGCAAGGCCAACCCCAACCCGGCCAAGTTCACGCACAATTCGCCGGTCGAGGTCGCCTGGACCGTGGTCCCGATCATGATCCTGGTCTTCATCGGGGCCTTTTCGCTGCCCGTCCTGTTCAAGCAGCAGGAAATTCCCGAGGCGGATATCAACATCAAGGTGACCGGCTACCAGTGGTACTGGGGCTATGAGTACACCGATCACGATTTCGGCTTCCAAAGCTTCATGATCGGCAGCGGCAAGATCCTGAATGACGAAGTCATCGCAGAGCTGCAGGAGGCAGGCTACTCGAAGGATGAGTTCAAGCTGGCCACCGACACCGCCGTTGTCGTGCCCGTGGGCAAGACCGTGGTGATGCAGGTCACCGGCGCGGACGTGATCCACAGCTGGACCATTCCTGCCTTTGGGGTGAAGCAGGACGCCGTTCCCGGCCGCCTTGCGCAGCTTTGGTTCAAGGCCGAGCGCGAAGGCGTCTATTTCGGCCAGTGCAGCGAGCTGTGCGGCGCCGATCACGCCTATATGCCGATCACGGTCAAGGTCGTCAGCCAGGAGGCCTATGACCAGTGGCTTGAAGGCGCGATCGAAGAGTTCGCAGGCCTGCCCGTGCAGGAGAGCTACAAGGTCGCGTCGGCGCAATAATTGCCCTAGCGGCACCGCATTTCGCCCGTCCCGCGCAATCGGGGCGGGCGGATGTCATACGATCCCATCCTGAAGGGCCGCGCGGTTGCGCCGCCCGCGACCGGAGTTCGACATGAGCGACGCAAGCCTCAACGCAAGCCAATCGCAGACGGGCACCGCCCAGCCGCAGGATGCCGGATTTTCTGACTTCGTCGCGCTGCTGAAGCCGCGCGTGATGTCGCTGGTCGTCTTTACCGCATTGGTTGGCCTTCTGGCCGCGCCCGTGGGCGTGCATCCGGTGGTCGGGTTTACCGCGATCCTCTTTATCGCCATCGGCGGCGGGGCATCGGGCGCGCTGAATATGTGGTGGGACGCTGACATCGACCGCATCATGAAGCGCACGCGCAAGCGGCCCATCCCCTCGGGGCGCATCACCGAAGGCGAGGCGTTCGGCTTTGGCATCGCGCTGTCGGCGATTTCGGTCATCATGCTGGGCCTCGCGACCAACATGGTTGCGGCGGGCCTTTTGGCCTTCACCATCTTTTTCTACGTCGTGATCTATTCGATGTGGCTCAAGCGGTGGACACCGCAGAACATCGTCATCGGCGGTGCCGCAGGCGCCTTTCCCCCGATGATCGGCTGGGCCGCGGCAACTGGCGGTGTCAGCATCGAATCGGTCCTGATGTTCGCGCTGATCTTCATGTGGACGCCGCCGCATTTCTGGGCTCTCGCGCTCTTCATGAAGTCGGATTACGACGAGGCGGGCGTGCCCATGCTGACCTCGACCCATGGTCGCCGCGTTACACGCAACCATATCCTGGCCTATACGGTGCTACTGGTGCCGGTGTCCTTCGCGCTGCTGGCAACGTCTATCGGTGGTCCGGCCTATCTGATCGCGGCGGTAGCTCTGAATGCGCTCTTCCTGCGCGGGGCTTGGCGTATCTGGCGCCGGGACGAAACGGCGGCCGAGGCCGATCACTACCGCGTCGAAAAGAAGGTCTTCAAGCATTCGCTTTACTATCTCTTTGGCCTCTTCACCGCGATTCTCATTGACGCGTCCCTGCGCGGCATGGGCGTTATCGTCGACGGCGGCCTGATGCCGCTGGCAGGTTGGGGCATCTGATGGCATTTTTCCGCAAAAGCCACGAGATGCACAGCCGCAGGTTCAGTCGCAACCTCGGTCTTGGCGTTGTTCTGGCAGCATTTGTCGCATTGGTTTTCGGCCTGACCGTTGCCAAGGTAAGCCAAGATGAGTTCGTGATCCCCGATACCGCGAAGGGAGCTGGATATGGCGACTGACAACGAAAACGAAAAGGGCGCGGACATGCCCAGAACGCGCGGTGAGCGCCCCAAAAGCATGCGCAAGACCGTGTTGCAGCTGGTGGGCGTGGTCGTCACCATGGGCGCGCTGGCATGGGCCTCTGTGCCGTTCTACGACTGGTTCTGCCGCGTCACCGGCTTTGGCGGTGTGACTGGCGTCGCGCAGGGCGACTCGGATGTCATTCTGGACGAGACGATCAAGGTGCGCTTCGACGGCAGCCTGTCGCGCGACATGGCATGGTCGTTCAAGCCTATGCAGGTCGAGATGGAAGTCCGCATCGGCGAGACCGGGCTGGCCTTCTACGAGGCCTATAATCCGACGGACCGCCCGATCGCCGGTCAGGCGTCGTATAACGTGACGCCTTACGAGGCCGGCGGCTTTTTCGAAAAGATCGAGTGCTTTTGCTTTACCGAGCAGGTGTTGCAGCCAGGCGAACGGGTCGAGATGCCCGTAACCTTCTTTGTCGACCCCGAGATCGTCAATGACCGCGACGCAAAGTACACGCACACCATCACCCTGTCGTACACATTCTACGAGATCGACCTGCCCGAGCAGCAGGCGGCACTTGCGAATGACGCGGAAACCGGTAGAACCGTGAACTGACACGGCCCGCCCGGCGCCCGCACGGGGCAAGGCGCCGCCCAATGACAAGCCCGACCACGAGGGAGCCCGATATGGCACATGAAAAGAACCACGACTACCACATCCTGACTCCCTCTATATGGCCCTTTCTAGGCGCGGTCGCGGGCTTCATCATGCTGTTCGGCGCAGTGCTTTGGATGTCGCCTGCCGTCGAGAACAACCAGCCTTGGGTGTTCTTGATCGGCTTTGTCGGCGTTCTTTACGTCATGTATGGCTGGTGGGCTGAAACGGTGGCCGAAAACCAGGCTGGCGATCATACGCCGGTCGTGCGCATCGGCCTGCGGTATGGCTTCATCATGTTCATCATGTCCGAAGTCATGTTCTTCGCCGCGTGGTTCTGGAGCTTTTTCAAGCACGCCATGTATCCGATGGGCGAGCTGTCGCCCGGCATTGATGGCGTCTGGCCACCCGCTGGTATCGAGACGTTCGATCCTTGGCACCTGCCGCTGATCAACACGCTGATCCTCCTGTGCTCGGGTGCTGCCGCGACATGGGCGCACCACGCGCTGGTCCATGAGAACAACCGCGAGGACATGAAAAAGGGACTGCTTCTGGCCGTGGCCCTGGGCCTCATCTTCACCGGTTTCCAGGCTTATGAATACAGCCACGCCGCCTTTGGCTTCTCCGGCAATATCTACGGCGCCAACTTCTTCATGGCGACAGGCTTTCACGGCGCGCATGTCATCATCGGCACGATTTTCCTCTTCATCTGCTACCTGCGCACGGTCAAGGGTCACTTCACCCCCGAAAACCATGTCGGCTTCGAGGCGGCGGCCTGGTACTGGCACTTCGTCGACGTCGTCTGGCTCTTCCTCTTTGCCGCGGTTTACATCTGGGGACAGTAAAAGCAGGGCGATATGCGGATTTTTGAGTAAAAATCCGACGCCTTCGGCGAGAGTATTTTTGGAACAGTGAAAATGCGGGGGGATGGACCTCCCGCATTTTGCCTTTTGAAGCGGGGTGTCATGCGGCGGATTCTGGTGCCTTTGTTGATTGGTGTGGTCGGTGCCGGCATCCTGATCGGCCTCGGCGTCTGGCAGGTGCAGCGCCTGGCCTGGAAAGAAAATATTCTTGCGACGATCGACGCGCGCCTGTCGGCGGCGCCGGTCGATCTGCCCGAAACCCTTGATCCTGAAGATGACAAATATTTGCCAGTAAGGGTGTCCGGCACGTTGGAGCCGGACGCTCTGCACGTTCTAGTGGGGGCCAAAGATCTTGGCGCAGGCTATCGCCTGATCCAGCCACTGGTCCTGGACGGCGGACGCCGGATCATGGTGGACCGGGGTCTGATTCCGCTCGACGCCAAAGCGGCGGTGCGTGAAACCGGTGAGGTGGGTCTTGTCGGCAATCTGCACTGGCCGGACGAGATCGACGGGTACACGCCCGAGCCGGACATCGCGCGCGGCATATGGTTTGCCCGCGACGTGCCTGCCATGGCAAATGCGCTGGGGACCGAGCCGGTACTCGTAGTGGTGCGCCGGCAGGAGGCGGGACCGCAAAGCGACGAGATTACCGCATTGCCGGTGGACACCGCTGCAATTTCGAACAATCACCTGCAATATGCGATCACCTGGTTTTCCCTTGCCGCGATCTGGCTGACGATGACCGGGTATCTGATCTGGCGCGTGACGCGCCGGCAAGAGACGGAAGGCTGAGCGATGAAATACGTATCCACGCGGGGACAGGCCCCGATCCTGAGCTTCGAGGAAGCGATGCTGACGGGCCTCGCACGCGATGGCGGGCTGTATCTGCCCGAGAGCATTCCGCAGATGAGCCATGCGGATATCGCCGCGCTGGCGGGCCTCAGTTATGAGGAGGTCGCGTTTCGCGTGATGCGCCCCTTCATCGGCGATGCCTTCACCGATACCGAATTTCAGGACATCATCGCGCGCAGTTACGCGGGCTTTGCCCATGCGGCGCGCGCGCCGTTGGTGCAGCTGGCGCCGGGCCATCACCTGTTAGAGCTGTTCCACGGCCCCACGCTCGCGTTCAAGGATTTCGCGATGCAGCTGATCGGCCAGCTGTTCGAGGCGTCGCTTACGCGCAGCGGCAGCCGCGTTTGTATCGTTGGCGCGACAAGCGGCGATACGGGTTCGGCCGCGATCGACGCGTTTCGTGGGCTCGAGGCGGTCGACGTCTTTATCCTTTACCCGCATGGCCGCGTCAGCGAAGTGCAGCGCCGCCAGATGAGCACGCCCTCCGAGGCCAATGTGCATGCGCTGGCGATGGAGGGGCATTTCGACGATTGCCAAGCCCGCGTGAAGGACATGTTCAACGATTTCGAGTTCCGCGATGCGGTCGGTCTTGCGGGTGTCAACTCGATCAACTGGGCGCGGGTGCTGGCGCAAGTGGTTTATTACTTCACTTCCGCCGTTGCGCTCGGCGCGCCGCACCGCAAGGTCAGCTTCACCGTGCCGACTGGCAATTTCGGCGATATCTTTGCGGGATACATTGCCAAGCGGATGGGCCTGCCTATCGACAAGTTGGTGGTGGCGACGAACCAGAACGACATCCTGCATCGCTGCCTCAGTCAGGGTGACTACACCCCCGATGGCGTTATCCCCTCGATCAGCCCGTCGATGGATATTCAGGTATCCTCGAATTTCGAGCGCGCCCTCTTCGAGGCCTATGGCCGCGATGGCGCCGCCGTCGCGCAGTTGATGGACGAGCTGAAATCGGGCGGCTTTACCGTCAGCCAGGGCGCGCTCGAGGCGCTGCGCGAGAGCTTCTCGTCCGGCCGCTGCGACGAGGATCAGACCCGCGCCGCGATCAAGCGGACATGGGACGAAACAGGCGAGCTTCTCTGCCCGCACAGCGCCATCGGCGTGCATGTGGCCGAGGCGCATCTTGACCCCGACGTACCGATAATCACGCTGGCCACGGCGCATCCTGCCAAGTTCCCGGCGGCGGTCGAGGAGGCCAGCGGCCAGCACCCCCCCTTGCCGAGCCATATGGCGGACCTTTATGACCGCGAGGAACGCATTACCGAGGTGCCCAACGATCTGGGTGCCATCGAATCCCTGATCAAAGAACGGACCGCGCATTGAGCGTCAATCTCACCACACTTCCTAACGGCTTTCGCATCGTGACCGAGAACATGCCGGGGCTGCAATCGGCGGCCATCGGCGTCTGGGTTCTGGCCGGCGCGCGAAATGAGCTGCCGCAGCAGAACGGCATCGCCCATTTCCTCGAGCATATGGCCTTCAAGGGCACCGGGCGCCGTAACGCGCTGCAGATCGCCGAGGCGATCGAGGATGTGGGCGGCTATATCAACGCCTATACCAGCCGCGAAGTGACCGCCTATTACGCGCGGGTGCTGAAAGAGGACGTCCCGCTGGCGCTGGACGTCGTGGGGGATATCCTGCGCAATTCGGTCTTTGACGTGGCCGAGATCGAGACGGAGCGCGGCGTTATCCTGCAGGAGATCGGACAGGCGCTGGATACGCCGGACGACATCATCTTCGACTGGCTGCAGGAGAAAGCCTATCCCGATCACCCCCTTGGCCGCGCCATTTTGGGCCAGCACGAGGGTGTTGCGCGGTTCAGCCGTGATGATCTGACCGGCTTTGTCGATCAGCATTACAACCCTGGCCAGATGGTGCTGTCTGCGGCGGGCGCGGTGAATCACGACGCGCTGGTCAAGGCAGCCGAGGCGATGTTCGGCGACATGACCCCCAAGGAAGTGCAGGTCGCGCCCCGCGCGCAGTTCCGCGGCGGCGAGAGCCGGACCGTCAAGGTGCTGGAGCAGGCGCATATGGCGCTGGCCTTCGAATCGCCCGACTACGGCGATCCGGCCATTCACGCGGCGCAGATCTATTCCACCGCGCTGGGCGGCAGCATGTCCTCACGCCTTTTTCAGGAGATCCGCGAGAAGCGGGGCCTGTGCTACACCATCTACGCGCAGGCGGGCGCCTATGCCGATACGGGCATGATGACGATCTATGCGGGCACCTCGGGCGATTCGATGGCGGGCCTCGCCGAGATCACCATCGACGAGATGAAGCGCGCCGCAAGCGACATGCGCCCCGACGAGATCGAGCGCGCGCGCGCCCAGATGAAGGCGGGACTTCTGATGGGTCTGGAAAGCCCGTCGAACCGGGCCGAGCGTCTGGCGCGGATGATCCAGATATGGGGCCGCGTGCCCGGCGTCGAGGAGGTGGTCGAGAAGATTGACGCCGTGACGCTGGCCGACGTGCGCGCCATTGCCGAGCAGACGGCGTCCCGTGCGCCTGCTGCGCTGGCCCTTTATGGCCCGGTCGAGGATGCGCCGTCGCTGGAGACCCTGCAAACCCGGCGCGCCGCGTGATGCTGCTGACGCGGCGCAAAATCCGGATCGAGACCGAGCGGATGAGCCTGCGCCAGCCGGTGATGACCGACTTTCGCGACTGGTCGCATCTGCGCCGCAACAGTGCCGACTTCCTCACCCCGTGGGAGCCGACTTGGGCCGCCGACCATCTGTCGCGCAAGGGGTTTACCAATCGCGTCTACTGGGCGCAGCGCAGCATTGCCGGGGGCACCGCACTGCCGCTCTTTTTGATCCGCCGCGAGGATGAACGCCTGATCGGCGCGATCACGCTGGACAATATCCGGCGCGGGCCCAGCCAGTCAGGGACGCTGGGCTATTGGATCGGCGAGGATTACGCGCGCCAAGGCTATATGCGCGAGGCGATTCCGGCGGTTGTGCATTATGCTTTCGACCGGCTGGACCTCAGCCGGATCGAGGCGGCGTGCCTGCCCTCCAACACCGCCTCGCGCGGTCTTTTGGAAAAATCCGGCTTCAAATACGAGGGCGTCGCGCAAAGCTATCTGCAGATCGGCGGGCGCTGGCGCACCCATGTGCTTTATGCCGCGCTGCGTAGCGACAGGCGCGGGCGTAGCGACGCAGGTCTCTAAGCGGCTTTTGCCATTTCCGGCGCGCTCCCCCGGCGCTAGATTACCCGCATGACTGATCCTGACGAATTTCTCACCCGTCTTTCCGCCGCTTTGCCAGCGCCCGCGCTGCGCGAGGTGGCCCCGCATTACCTGGCTGAGCCGCGAGGCCGCTGGCAGGGGCGGGCGCTGGCCGTGGTGGTACCGGGTAGCGCCGAGGAAGCCGCAATTGCGGTCCGTCTGGCATCGGAGGCGAGCGTGCCGGTTATTCCCTATGGGGGCGGCACGGGTCTTGTCGGCGGGCAATTGGCCGAAGGCGGCGCCGCGCCGCTGCTGATCAGCCTCGAGCGGATGACGCGCATCCGCGAGGTCTATCCAGACGAAAACGTGATGATCGTCGAGGCGGGGGCAATCCTGTCGGATGTGCATGACGCGGCCGAGAAGGTTCAGCGCCTGTTTCCGCTCAGCATCGCGGCCAAAGGCAGCGCGCGGATCGGCGGGCTATTGGCCACCAATGCGGGCGGCGTCAACGTGCTGCGCTACGGCAACGCGCGCGATCTGTGCCTCGGGCTGGAGGCGGTGATGCCCTCGGGCGACATCTGGCACGGGCTGAAACGGTTGCGCAAGGACAACACGGGCTACGATCTGCGCAATCTTCTGATCGGGTCCGAAGGCACGCTGGGCCTGATCACCGCCGCCACGCTGAAGCTCGCCCCGAGGCCGGCGGGCGAGGGCACGGCGCTGATGGTGGTGCACGGGCCGGGGGCGGCGCTGCGCCTTTTGTCCATGGCGCGCGACCATATGGGCGAGGGCGTCAGCGCGTTCGAGTTGATGCACCGCGAGGGCCTTAATTTTCTGGTCGAGACGATGCCGCAGGTGCGTCAGCCCTGGCCCGAGCCGCCCGAGTGGTTCGTTCTGATCCACGTGGGGCTCGCCCGCGGCCTGGATCCGGCGGGCGCGCTGGAGGCTCTGTTCGAGGCGGCGCTGGACGAGGGGCTGGTCAGCGACGGCATGATCGCCCAATCCGAAGCGCAGCGCAGCGAGTTCTGGAACATTCGCGAGACAATTCCCGAGGCGAACCGCCATATCGGGGCCATCTGCTCGCATGACGTGTCGCTGCCCTTGGGCGCGGTGGCGGATTTCGTGGCGGCGGCGCCGGGCGCATTGGCGCGCATCGGCCAGTTCCGCATCAACTGCTTCGGCCATCTGGGCGATGGCAATCTGCATTACAACGTCTTCCCTATGCCGGGCGGGAATCGCGCCGATCATGCGGGCCAGCGAGAGGCGGTCACCGCCTGCGTCCATGATCTGGTCCACGCGATGGACGGCTCGGTCAGTGCCGAGCACGGGATCGGGCGGCTGAAGGTGGCCGATCTGGAGCGTTATGGCGATCCGGCCAAGCTGTCGGCGATGCGCGCCATCAAGGCAGCACTGGACCCGAAGGGCATCATGAATCCCGGTGCCGTCCTGCGGGCGGAGTAGGACGCGCATGAAAAAAGCGGGCCCGAAGGCCCGCCTTGATATCGTTTCGATCAGCGCGATCGCTTACTGCCAGTCGACCTCGTTGAAGATCGCCTGCGCCTCCTTGGCATTGGCCGAGAAGGCTGCCGTAGGCGTCGTGCTGTCGGCCTTGAATTCGCCCAGACGCTCGGTCACCTCATTGGCGGGCACGCCCTCGACCGCAGGGTATTCGTTGTTCTGGTTGGCGAAATGCGCCTGTGCGAAATCGCTGACCAGGAATTCCAGCAGCGCCTTGGCCTCTTCGGGGTTGGGCGCCGCTGCGGCCATCGCCGCGGCGGTCAGGTTGACATGCGTGCCGCGCCCGTCCTGATTGGGCCAGACCCAGCCGATGCTGTCGATGTCCGAGGACAGGCCTTCGACATCCTCCTGATAGGCGCGCAGGAAATAGTAATGGTTGGCGACCGCGATGTCGCACTCGCCCGAGACAAGGCCGCGCAGCTGATCGGTGTCGCCGCCCTGCGGCGCACGCGCCAGGTTGCCGACGACGCCCGCCGCCCATTCCTTGGCCGCCTCGGCGCCATCCGCCTCGATGATCGAGGCCAGCAGCGATTGGTTATAGACGTTTGAGGAGGAGCGGATGCAGATCTGCCCCTCATAGGCAGGATCGGCCAGCGCCTCGTAGGTCTGAGGCGGGTTTTCGACGCGCTCCTTGTCGTAGAAGATGATGCGCGCGCGCTGGCTGACGCCGAACCACAGATCGTCCGGGTGGCGCAGATACTCGGGCACCGCGCCGTTGATGGTGTCCGAGGCGTAAGGCTGCAGGATGCCGGTTTCTTCGGCGCGGGCCATGCGGCCTGCATCCACGGTGATGAACACATCCGCCGGGCTGTTGTTGCCCTCGGCCTCGAGGCGCGCGATCAGCTCGTCGGCCTTGCCCTCGATGCGGTTTACGGTGATGCCGGTCTCTTCGGTGAACTTGTCATAGAGCGCATCGTCGCTGTCATAGTGGCGCGAAGAATAGACATTGACCTCGGCCGCCATGGCGGTTCCGGCGATGGCGATCAACGATGTTGCGGCGGCAAGCCGCGCTGCGAATCTGGGTGTCATGGACGAGGGATCCTTTTATCCGACAAAAATGATAGGTTACCTTTGAATATCCCGACTAAATTAGTCAAGTGGTGATCTGGGGCTGCTTCGCCTTGCACGATCCGTCATTCGCGCCCATCCTGCCCGCGGTGCCGGGCTCGGCACGGGCGAGGGAGGCCAAGATGACATTTGCCGTGCGTCAGGACGCGCTTGATATCCAGGAGGAAATGCCGTGGTCGGCGCGGGACGTGCCAAAAACGATCCACGCCATGCTGGCTGCGACCGCGCGGGCGCATCCCGAACGGCCCGCCATCAGCTATCAGTTGACCGCAGGCGCGCGCGACCCGGCCAAGACACTTAGCTGGGCTGAATTCCATGCGGATGTCTGCCGTGCTGCGAATCTTTTTCGCAGTCTTGGCGTGCGTGAAAGCGACGCCGTGGCGCTGGTTTTGCCCAACAGCCTCGAGACGGCGTCGGCCACGCTGGGCGCCATGATCGCGGGCATCGTCGCGCCGATCAATCCGCTGCTCGAGCCCGAGCAGATCGCGGCCCTCCTGCGCGAGACAGGCGCGCGCGTGGTCGTGACGCTGAAGGCGTTTCCCAAGACCGATATCAGCGCCAAGACGGCCGAGGCGGTGCGACATGCGCCCAAGGTGGGCACGGTGCTGGAGATCGACCTCAATCGCTATCTGAGCTTTCCGAAAAGCTGGATCGTGCCGTTCATTCGCCCGCGCGACACGAGCACCCACCGCGCCGATGTGCTGGATTACGCGGCCGAGACGGCCCGCCAGCCCTCGGAGTTGAATTTCGAAGAGACGGCCGAGGACCGCGTCGCGGCCTATTTCCACACGGGCGGCACCACCGGCATGCCCAAAATGGCGCAGCACCGCTATTCAGGCATGGTCTATAACGGCTGGCTGGGCGCCACGCTGCTCTTCGATGAGACGGACGTGCTGATGTGTCCGCTACCGCTTTTCCATGTGTTCGCCTGTCATGTTGTGCTGATGTCCGCGCTGAAATCCGGCGCGCACGTGATCCTGCCCACCCCTGCCGGCTATCGCGGCGAGGGTGTGGTCGCCAATTTCTGGAAGCTGTGCGAGCGTTGGGGCGTGACCTTCGTCATCACTGTGCCCACCGCCGTCGCCGCGCTGATGCAGCGCAAGGTGGACGCGGATATCAGCCGGGTGAAAAACGCGTTCTCCGGCAGCGCGCCCATGCCGCTTGAGCTTTTCAAGCGGTTCGAGAGTGCGACGGGCATGAAGGTGATCGAGGGATATGGCCTGACCGAGGTGACGTGCCTCGTGTCCTGCAATCCGCCGGAAGGGGCCAAGAAAGTCGGCTCGGTCGGCATTCCCCTGCCTTACACGGATGTGCGCATCATCCACGCCACCGACGATGGCCCGATGACCTGCGGGCCGGACGAGGTGGGCGAGATCTGCATCAGCAATCCGGGCGTGGCGGTGGGTGCGACCTATACCGATCCGGCCCGCAACGCGCAGCTCTTTCATGGCGACTACCTGCGCACCGGTGATCTGGGCCGGATCGACGCCGATGGCTATCTTTGGATCACCGGCCGCGCCAAGGATCTGATCATTCGCGGCGGTCACAACATCGACCCCGCTGATATCGAGGAGGCACTGATGGCCCATCCCGCTGTCGCCGGCGCGGGCGCCATCGGGCAGCCCGACGCCCATGCGGGCGAGCTGCCTTGCGCCTATGTCGAACTGGTCGAGGGCGGCGAGGCGAGCGCCGAGGAGCTGCTGGAGCATTGCCGCCAGCGCGTGCGCGAGCGGGCCGCGATCCCGAAGCATATCGAGGTTCTGGAGGAACTGCCCAAAACCGCCGTGGGCAAGGTGTTCAAGCCGGATCTTCGCAAACGTGCGATCACCCGCGTTTACGATGCCGCGCTCGAGACGGCAGGCAGCAGCGCGCGTGTGGCGCAGGTGGTCGATGACAAGAAACGTGGATTGGTCGCGCAGATCGACGGGGACAGGAAAGATGCCAAGGTCGCAAAGACATTGGGCGAATTTACCCGGCCATGGGAGTGGGCAGACGGCGCGCAAGAAACATCTGGCAAGGAAACCCGAGAATGACCCAAACGACATTCCGCATTGATCCCGATCCCGCCATGGAGCCATCGGCCCTGACGGGCGAAGGCGCCTTCACGACCGGCGATCATTCCGAGGGAAACCACACGCATTTTGAGGCGCCGGACGAGAGCATATCCGTCGGCACCTGGGAATGCGCGCCCTGCCGCGAGGTGGTGCCGTCCTGGCCCGTGCATGAGATGATGACGGTGGTCGAGGGCGCCGTGACCCTCACCCACAACGATGGCCGCAGCGAGAGTTTCGGCCCCGGCGATACATTCTACATCGCCAAGGGCCAGCATGTCGTGTGGGAGATCACCGAGAAACTGCGCAAGATGTACATGATCGTCGGTTAGGTGCGACCCAAGGGTTTCAACCAAAACCCTTGGGCAGATTTTTCATCGAAAAATCTCGAGCGGCCTAGCTTACGTCCTTGTAGCTTACTTCGGGCGTGTCCTTGCCGGCCTTCTCGCGCCGCACGATCAGGCGGCTCAGTGCGTGGACATAGGCTTTGGCCGAGGCGACCACGGTGTCGGTATCCGCAGATTGGCCGGTCACGATCCGCCCGCCTTCCTCCATGCGCACGGATACGGTGGCCTGTGCGTCGGTGCCTTCGGTCACGGCATGCACCTGATAGAGTTGCAGGCGCGCCTCATGCGGGAAAAGCGCCTTGACCGCGTTGAAGCTGGCATCGACCGGGCCGTCTCCGGTGGCCTCGGTGCTGTGCTCGGCCCCGTCGATCAAAAGCGTCAGCGCGGCGGATTGCGGCCCTTCGGTGCCGCAAACGACGCGCAGGGATTTGATCACAAGACGGTTTTCATCTTCTGCGGCGTCCGTGGTGGCCAGTGCGATGAGGTCTTCGTCATAGACCTCCTTCTTGCGATCGGCGAGTTCCTTGAACCGCACGAACACATCGTTCAGCTGGTTCTCGGCCAACTCATAGCCCAGATCCTTCAGCTTCGAGCGCAACGCGGCGCGGCCCGAATGCTTGCCCATCACGATATTCGTCTCGGCAAGGCCCACATCGGCGGGGCGCATGATCTCGAAGGTCTCGGCGTTTTTCAGCATGCCGTCCTGGTGGATGCCGCTCTCGTGGGCAAAGGCGTTCTTGCCGACGATCGCCTTGTTGAATTGAACGGCAAAGCCGCTGACCGTCGCCACGCGGCGCGAGATGTTCATGATCTTGGTCGTGTCGATGCCGGTCTGATAGGGCATGATATCGCCGCGCACCTTCATGGCCATCACGACCTCTTCCAGCGCGGTATTGCCCGCGCGCTCGCCGAGGCCGTTGATCGTGCATTCGATCTGCCGTGCGCCGCCCTCGACGGCGGCAAGGCTGTTGGCCGTCGCCATGCCCAGATCGTTATGGCAATGCGTGGCAAAGATGATCTCATCCGCGCCCGGCACCTCGGCGATGAGACGGCGGATCAGATCGGCCGATTCCACGGGCGCGGTATAGCCCACCGTGTCGGGGATGTTGACCGTGGTCGCGCCCGCCTTGATGGCGATCTCGACAACGCGGCGCAGGTAGTCCGATTCGGTCCGGGTCGCATCCATCGGCGACCATTGCACATTGTCGCAAAGGTTGCGCGCGTGGGTGACCGTTTCGTGGATGCGCTCGGCCATCTCGTCCTGTGTGAGGTTCGGGATGGCGCGGTGCAGGGGTGAGGTGCCGATGAAGGTGTGGATGCGCGGCTGGCGCGCGTGTTTCACCGCCTCCCAACAGCGGTCAATGTCCTTGAGGTTCGCCCGCGCGAGGCCGCAGATCACTGCGTCCTGGCTGCGCTTGGCAATCTCGCTGACGGCGCGGAAATCGCCCTCGGAGGCGATGGGAAAGCCCGCCTCGATGATGTCGACGCCCATCTCGTCCAGAAGCTGCGCGATCTCCAGCTTTTCGGCATGGGTCATGGTGGCGCCCGGCGACTGCTCGCCGTCGCGCAAAGTGGTGTCGAAGATATAGACGCGGTCTTTGGTGCTATCTGTCATGTCAGTTGTTCCGTCTCAAATATGGTCTTTGGCGGCCGCAGGTGCGCCGCTATTGCCGGTGTTGGGCTCGCCCTTGGGCTCGATCAGCAGGACATGCGCCTCGTCCTCGGCGCGGGGGCGATGCACGGTCCCCGCGGGCACGATCACCAATTCGCCGGGGCCGAAGGTCACGCTTTCGGCGCCCTCGTAATCCATGGTCACGTCACCTGCGAGCACGAGAAAGAAATCGTCCGTGTCCGCGTGGCTGTGATAGGGAAATGCGCCCTGAAATTTGACGACCATCACGTCATTGCCATTGTAGCTGGCCACGACCTTGGGATCCCAATGGGTGTCAAATTGCGCCAGCTTGGCGGCAAGATTGATCTTTTGCATGGTCTTCGGTCCTGATGCTAATCCGGGTGAAATTTCCGGCGCGCTATGGCACATCCCCTGAGCGTTCGCGCCGGACCGGCACGCTCAGAGGCGGCTTAGCAACAGGCGTGCAGCAACCGGCGCATGGCGGGGGCCATGTGCGAAGGGGGTGATATGCTGCGTCATCGTCATGTGCGGCACGTTACGCAAAGCGCGGCGCGATGAAAAGGCGCTTTTTTGCCTTGGCGCCGTTGAAGGCGGGGGCGCGGCCTCTACCATCCAACCCATGACACATAGATCCCTCATCATCGGCGCCTCGGGCGGCATCGGCAGCGCGATCACCGCGCGGCTTAAGGAAAACGGCAGTGACGTGACCACGATCTCGCGCAGCGAGGATGGCCTCGACGTGACTGACGAGGCCAGCGTTGCCGAGTGTATGAAGAAGGCAGAGGGCGAATTTCAGCTGATCTTCGTCGCCACCGGGGCGCTGGAAATCGACGGCGCCGAGCCTGAAAAGGCGCTGAAGGACGTCAGCGCCAAGGCGCTAGCCGATCAGTTCGCGGTCAATTGCATCGGACCGTCACTGATCATGAAGCACGCGCTGCCGATGCTGCCGCGCAAGGGGCCTTCGTGCTTTGCCGCGCTTTCGGCGCGTGTCGGCTCGATCGGTGACAACCAGATCGGCGGTTGGTACTCCTACCGCACCGCCAAGGCGGCGCTGAATCAGATGGTCCACGGCGCCGCGATCGAGTTGAAACGGACCCACAAGGAGGCCGTCTGCGTCGCGCTGCACCCCGGCACCGTCGCCACGGATTTCACCGCGAAATACGCGGGCCGCCACAAAACGGTCGAGCCGAGCGAGGCCGCGCACAACCTGCTGTCCGTGCTCGAAGGTCTGGGCCCGGATGACACCGGCCTCTTCTTTGACTGGCAGGGCGAGCGCGTCGCGTGGTAGCGCCGCGCCTCATCTTGGTGCTGGGCGATCAGCTGAGCGAGGGTCTGTCGGCGCTGCGCAAGGCCGACAAGGACCGCGATGTCGTCGTCATGGCCGAGGTCACGGACGAGACCGGTTATGTCCCGCACCACCCCAAGAAGATCGCGCTGATCCTGTCGGCCATGCGCCATTTCGCAGAGCAATTGAGCGGCGATGGCTGGACCGTCGAGTATTCCAAGCTGGACGCCGAAGATAACAGCGGCTCGATCCCCGGCGAGCTTCTGCGCCGCGCGGATGCGCACGGCGCCAGCGAAGTGATCTGCACCCGACCCGGCGAATGGCGCCTGATCGAGGCGCTGAATGACATGCCGCTGGACCTGACGACGCTGGCCGATGACCGCTTTATCGCGTCGCTTGACGAGTTCAACGACTGGGCAGAGGGCCGCAAAGAGCTGCGAATGGAGTATTTCTACCGCGACATGCGGCGCAAGACCGGCCTCATGATGGAGGATGGCGAGCCGGCGGGCGGCAAGTGGAACTACGATCACGACAATCGCAAACCCGCGCAATCCGACATGCTGCGCAGCGCGCCGATGTCCTTCACGCCCGACGAGATCACCGAAGAGGTGCTCGACCTCGTGGAGCGCCGGTTCGACAACAATTTCGGCACGCTGCGCCCGTTCAATTTCGCCGTCACGCGGGGGCAGGCGCTTCGTGCGCTCGATCACTTCGTGAAATACCTGCTCGAAGGCTTCGGCGACTATCAGGACGCGATGCTGACGGGCGAGCCTTTTCTCAATCACTCGCTCCTCTCGCCCTACATCAATCTCGGCCTCCTCGGCCCGCTTGAGGTATGTCAGCGGGTCGCAGAGGCGTGGCAGGACGGCGACGCGCCGATCAACGCTGCCGAGGGGTATATCCGCCAGATCATCGGCTGGCGCGAGTACATGCGCGGGATCTACTTCCGCGAGGGGCCGGACTACACGTCGCGCAACATCCTGAGGCACGACCGCAAACTGCCGTGGATGTATTGGGGCGGCGACACCAAGCTGGCCTGCATGGAGGCCGCCATCGGCCAGACGCGGGATGAGGGATATGCCCACCATATCCAGCGTCTGATGGTCACCGGGAATTTCGCCCTTCTGGCCGGGATCGCGCCCGAAGAGGTGCACGAGTGGTATCTGTCGGTCTATGTCGACGCTTACGAGTGGGTCGAGGCGCCCAATGTCATAGGGATGAGCCAATGGGCCGACGGCGGCATCATCGCGTCTAAGCCTTACGTGAGTTCCGGCAATTACATCAACAAGATGTCCGATTATTGCAAAGGCTGTCACTACTCGGTGACGCAAAAGACGGGCGAGGGATCGTGCCCGTTCAACACGCTCTACTGGCAGTTTCTGGATCGGCACCGCCAACGGTTCGAGGGCAATCACCGCATGGGCATGGTGTTTCGAACGTGGGACAAGATGGATGCCGAAAAGCGCCGCGATGTTCTGGACACCGCCGAGGCGTTCCTCAAGCGGATGGATGAGGGCGAGGTGGTTTAGAGGTTTTGCTGGGGGCACAGCGATCGCTGGATGAGCGGCTGCCCGTGGGGCGGCGCTGCAACGGCTGAACGGCGCAGTTTATACCTGCAATGCAACTACAATATTTGCGGCGCACATCCTTGCCAAAGCGCCAGCCCGCCCGAACGGGCAGGCGCTCGTCCGGCGCGTTCGGCGCTATTCGGACGACAAACAGCCTTCTGCCTTGCCATCGTTGCGCGCCTCCAGCCACGCTGCTGCACCGCGCCCGGCATGCAGGCCCGTCGCAAGGCAGGCGGTGATCAGATAGCCGCCTGTCGGCGCCTCCCAGTCCAGCATCTCGCCCGCGGCGAAGGTGCCGGGGCGATCCCTCAGCATCAACGTGCCGTCCAGCGCATCGAGGCGCAGACCGCCCGCCGTGGAGATCGCCTGATCCATCGGCAGCGGGCCTTGATGCGTGACGGGCAGGGCCTTGATCAAAGGCGCCAGATCGGCGGGCAGGGGGCGCACGAACTCCATCAGCAGGGCTTGCTTTTCCGGCGTCCATTTCAGCGCCTTTCGCAGGTGGTTCGCCATGCTTTGCTTGCCCCGCTTGCGGGTGAGGCGCTGGCGAATCTCCTCGGTGGTCAGATCCGGCATGAGGTCCAGCGTCAGCGGCGCGCCGCCCCGCACAGCGCGCGAGACCTCATAAATGCCGCCGCCCTCGATGCCCGCGCGGCTGATCACGATCTCGCCGCGCGAGGCCGTGTCTTTGGCGTGCAGCGCGATGCCCTTCACGGGCTGGCCGATATGCCGCTCCATATGGGCCGACCAATCCACCGCAAAACCCATATTCGCCGGCTGAAACGGCACCACCTTGTCCAGCAGATGCGCGGCCCAGGCGCCGTCCGATCCCAGCCGCGCCCAACTGGCCCCGCCGCAGGCCAGCACCGTCGCGCGTGGCGTCAGGCGCCGCAGCCCCTCGGGCGTTTCCATCAGCACCGCATCGCCGTCCCAACCCTGCCAGCGCCAGCGCCGCATGATGCGCACGCCCAAACCGTCCAGCCGCGCGAGCCATGCGCGCAAAAGGGGCGATGCCTTCATGGCTTCGGGGAAAACGCGGCCCGTCGAGCCGGTAAAAAGCGGCTGGCCCAGACCGCGGGCCCAGTTTTGGACGTCTTCGGAATCGAATGCGCGCAAGACCTCCTCAAGAGGCGCCGCGCAATCGCCATAAGCGGTTAGAAAAGCCTCAATCCCTTCGGCCTTCGTCAGGTTCAGGCCCGACTTGCCAGCCATTAGGAATTTGCGGGCGGGCGAGGGCTTGGCCTCGGCCACCAGCACCGAATGGCCCGCGCCTGCCAGCGCCTCGGCGGCCATCAGCCCGGCGGGGCCCGCGCCGATCACCAGCGCGTCGGGTGCGTTTTCAGCTGTCATATCCTTGCCTCCGCGCGGCGTTGCGCCACCCTCTTGGACCGGAGCCGCCAGAGGAGCAAGCGATAGAGGACACCATCCCAATATGCCCGATCTGCCTGCGGCCCATCCCGCCGGACGCCAAGCAGAGCCTGCATCACCTGACGCCCAAGTTGAAGGGCGGCAAGGGCGGGCCGGTCGTGCTGGTCCATCAGATCTGCCATAACGAGATCCACGCGACACTCAGCGAGGCGGAATTGGCGCGCGAGTACAATACGCCCGAAGCACTGCGCGCGCATCCGCGTCTTGCGAAATTCATCGCCTGGGTGCGCAAGCGCCCGCCGACGTTTCATTCAAAGACGCCCAAGCGGCTGCGCAAGCGCAAGTGATCAATCGCCGCGCGCGCCTTCCCGGACGGTGTCGATCATCAGCTGCACATTCGCAGGATCCGCATCCGGCGTGATGCCATGCCCGAGGTTGAAGATATGCGGGCCGCCCCGAAGGGCGCGGGTGATGGCCCGCGTCTCGCGCACCAGATCGTCGCCGCCCGTGACCATGTGCCGCGAGGCCAGATTGCCCTGCACACAGCCGCCGGTCTGCACATTTTCGGCCACCCACGCCGCATCGACCGAGTCGTCGACCGCAACGCAATCGGCGCCCGTGGCCGCATGAAAGCCGATGTAGTTGTCCCCTGCCTGACGCGGGAAGGCGATGATGGGTGTATCCGGATGACGGGCCTTGAGCGCCGCGATGATCTCGCGCGTCGGCTCCAGCGCATAGCGTTGGAAATCGGGGCCTTTCAGCGATCCCGCCCAGCTGTCGAAAATCTTGACGACTTCGGCGCCTGCTTCGATCTGCGCACTCAGATATTCGATCGTTGCCGCCGTGATCCGCGTCATCAGTTCATCGAACACCTCGGGGTGCGTGCCCTTCAGCGCGTGCGCCGGACCTTGATCGGGCGTGCCCTTGCCCGCGATCATGTAGGTGGCCACGGTCCAGGGCGCGCCGGCAAAGCCGATCAGCGTCGTCTCCTTCGGCAGGGCCGAGGCCAGGTTGCGCACCGTCTGGTAGATGGGCGAGAGCGTCTCGTGGATGTCTTCCACCGGGCGCAGCTGTGCCAGCTCGGCCTCGCCGGTGATCGTGCTCAGGCGCGGGCCCTCGCCGGTGACGAACCACAGATCCGCACCCAAAGCCTGCGGCACCAGAAGGATATCGGCAAAGAGGATCGCGGCATCAAAGCCATAGCGCCGGATCGGTTGCAGCGTCACTTCGGTTGCCAGATCCGGGTTGTAGCAAAGCGACAGGAAATCCCCGGCCTCGGCGCGTGTCGCCTTGTATTCGGGCAGGTAGCGGCCCGCCTGCCGCATCATCCAGATCGGCGGCGTCGGCAGTGTCTCGCCCGCCAGGGCGCGCAGAATCGTCTTGGTAGGTTTGGGGCTGGCCATGATACGTCCTCTTCTTTGCAAGTTTGGTCGCGTCCGAGGCCGCAGAAGTCAAGCGCGGCGTCTATTGCCCTGCGCGAAAAGCCTGATTACACGTGGCTTATGACATTGCAATTGCCCACTCCGATGGCCCCGCTGAAACTGGGCACGCGCGGCTCGCCGCTCGCGCTTGCCCAAGCCAATGAGACGCGCGCGCGTCTTGCTGGTGCTTTCGATCTGCCCTTCGAGGCGTTCGAGATCGTGGTGATCAAGACGACCGGGGATCGCATCATCGACCGCCCGCTGAAAGAGATTGGCGGCAAGGGCCTTTTCACCCGCGAGATCGAGGACGCGCTTCTGTCCGGTGGGATCGACATTGCGATCCATTCGATGAAGGACATGCCGACGCTGCAGCCCGAGGGGCTGCTGCTGGACACCTACCTGCCGCGCGAGGATGTGCGCGACGGGTTCGTCTCGCCCGGCTATGCCACGCTGGCCGACCTGCCCGAAGGGTCAAAGGTGGGCACTTCTTCCTTGCGGCGCCGCGCGCAGGTGCTGGTGGCCTATCCGCATCTGGAAGTCGTTGAATTTCGCGGCAATGTGCAGACCCGCCTGAAGAAACTGGAAGAGGGTGTGGCCACCTGCACCTTCCTCGCCATGGCGGGGCTCAATCGACTGGACCGCGCGGATGTGGCGCAAAGCGCGCTCGACCCGTCGGTGATGCTGCCCGCCATCGCGCAGGGCGCCATCGGGATCGAGCGGCGCAGCGATGACAGTCGCGCCGCCGAGATGCTGAGCGCGCTGCATCACAAGGAGACGGGCCAGCGCCTTGCGGCGGAGCGCGCGTTTCTGGCCGCGCTCGATGGCTCGTGCGAGACGCCCATCGCGGGCCTCGCCGAGCTGGACGGCGGCACGCTGCACCTGCGCGGCGAAGTGCTGCGCCCCGACGGCTCGCAATCCATCAAGGACGCGCGCAGCGCGCCCATCGAGGATCGCGCCGAGCTGGGCCGTGCGATGGCGGCGGACATGCTGCGCGAGGCCGGGCCGGGGTTCTTCGACTGGCGTGAGTAGCTACTGGGCTGGCCGCATGTCCTTGAGCGCGAGTAGCGCCGCGGCGGCCAGCATCAGGGTGCCGCAAATCTTGTTCACCAGACCGAAACGCGCGCCGCGCAATGCGCCCGCCGACCGCGCGCCCAGCCAGCCCCAGAGCATCAGTATCACGCCATCCACGACCAGATAGGTCGCGCCGAGAATGGCCAGCTGTGGCAGCACCTGCGCGGCGGGGTCGATGAATTGCGGGAAAAGCGCGCCGAAGAACACGACGGCAAACGGGTTGGCCATCGAGGTGAGGAAGCCTTGGCGGTAGAGCCGCGCGGCGCTGTTCTTTGCTGGTTTCGCATCCATCGAGCTCTCTTTCGACAGGATCAGTTGCAGCCCGATCCACGCCAGATAGGCGACGCCCAGCCATTTGATCAGGGCAAAGGCCGTGGCCGAGGTGGCGATGATTGCGGCAAGACCGAAGGCTGCCGCGGTCATCTGGATCGCATTCGCGCTCAGATCGCCGAATACCGTCCAGAGGCTGCGCCGCACCCCGTGCCGGATGGAATTCGAGATGATCAAGAGCTGGCTCGTGTCAGGCGGCGTGGCAAAGAAAACGGCGACGGCAGCGAGATAGAGCAGGTAGGTCTCGAGGCTCATCGCAGATATCCTTTCCGGATCACTCCACCGCGCGGATCAGCTTGCGCTCCAATACCCGCAGCACCTGGCGCAGATCGGCGCCGCGCTTCAATATCTGCCCGTCCATGCCGATCACGGCGTATTGGCCCTGTTTGCAACGCAGCTTGGGGCGCTTTTCGATGCGGTAAAGCGGGTGCTCGGCGGTGCGGCGGAACACGGAAAAGACCGCGACCTCGCGCAGGCTGGAGATGCCGTAGTCGCGCCATTCGCCCGCCGCCACCATGCGCCCGTAGAGCGACAGGATCACGCCCAGCTCGGTGCGGTGAAACGCGACCTGATCGGGCGCGGCAAAGCTGGGGGAGGGCGATTGGTAACTCATACTTTCAGAGTTGCGCCGAAATCAGTCCAGATCAAGCCTTAAGCCCGGATCATGCGAATTGCCCCTGGCAGAACCAGCCCGAGCTGAGCGCCGCGCCATGCGCGTAAAAGAGCCACAGCCGCGCGCCACCTTGCGTCACCACATGCCAATAGTCGCGCACGCCGCTGCGCCATTCGGGATCATCGAGCCACCATTCGGGCGCGATCCGCTCGGGGCCTGTCGCATCCGCCAGCGCGTGATCCTGCCCGCGCCAGCGAAACGTGGCAGGCGGGCGGGGCGTGTCGGGCGCCGTGACCAGCTCGGGCCGCCACAGCAGCAGGGGGCGCGGGCCGGGGGGCAGGGGCCAGGCGCCTGCCGCGGCAGGCTCGGACCAGGCGGCGGGCTGCACCGTGCTGCATTTCTCGGGGATATGGCTGCTGGCAGGATGGCGCCGTGTGATGGCATCAAGACCCACACGCGCGCCGATCCGCCCAATCAGATCCTCGAGCGCGGTGTCGCGGCCCGCCCGCTCGCGCGCGGCGCGGCCCGCGTCCAGATGCCCAGCGGGGCGGGCCGCATAGATCGGCTCGACCTGCGTGGCCTCCAATCGCAGGATGTCGATGCCGTATCCTGCGTCCAGATCGTCCAGTTTCATCGCCAAGAGGGGCGTGATGCGGTCCGGCTGATCGGCGGGGCGCGCAAGGCCGATCTGCACCCAGCCTGCCGTGCCGTCCGCGCGGTATGCCTCCAGCCGGATGGCGCGCGCGCCTTGCCCCTTGGCGCGCAAGAGATCGCACAGGCGCGGGATGAGGCGCGCCAGCGCCGCCTCGACATCCTCGCGCAGGCCGATCGGGTCCGGCAGGCTGAGCCGCGTGGCAAAGCGCGGCGGCGCGGCCTGGGGCGAGACAGGCTCGGGCACCGCGCCCAGGGCCTGATCCATCCGCATCAGCAGACCCTTGCCAAAGCGCCGCGCCAGCGGCCCGCGCGGTTGGCCCGTCAGATCGCCGATGCGGCGCAGGCCAAGCCGCGCCAGCGCCGCCGCCGTATCGCCATCGAGGCGCAGCGCGGTGACGGGCAGGGGGGCCAGCGCCTGCCGCGTCATGCCGGGCGCGGCGATGCGCGGCGCGCTGCCTTGGCCCTGCGTGCCCGGGGAATTGCCGGGCGCGGTGCCGCCCCGCTCCCAATGGCGGCGCTTGGCGGCGCGGGACCGGGTCGCGCGCGCCTCCTGGTCGATCGCATCGCCCGAGCGGTCATGCACCACGCCGCGCCCGGCATAGCGCGCCAGCGCCCAGGCCGCGCCGGGCGTATCGGCCAGGCCGCATTCCGCATGCACGCCCAGATCGGCGGCATCCTGCAGCACCGTAGCCATCAGCGCCGCCTCGCCGCCGAAAAGATGTGTGCAGCCGGTGACATCCAGCATCAGCGCATCGGGCGGCTGCGCGGCGACCCAGGGGCTGTAGCGCCCGGCCCAGCGGGTCAGCGCATTCAGAAACGACGCCTCGGCATGCGGGTTCTGTACCCGCGTGATCAGCCCCGCGCACATCGCATGCGCATCGCGCGCGGGCTGTCCCACCCTCAGCCCCGCCGCCGTGGCCAGCGGGCAGAGCGATGAGATCACCTGCATCTGCCCCGTCTCCTCCAGCACGGCAAAAGGCGCGCCGTGCTGGTCGCCAAGACGGCGCAGCAGGCGGTCGGCCCCGAGGCGGGGAAACCAGACGGAGAGGATTCGGCGGGCGGGCATGGCAGTGCTTTGTTCGCTATTTGTTCACTTTTCTATAGCGAGGGAAAAGCCGAGTCGAGTCCGCGCAGCGCCCATTGCCACGTCACCATGTCACGACATCACATCACGGACGCGCTGAACTCACCCGCACCAGATGCGCGTGATCCGGCCTCGGCCATCCGTATCCACGTTCAGCCGGGCGGGATTGTAATCCATCGTCATCGCCATATCCGGCCCGATGATGCGCACCGCGCGCCCCGGTGCGCTGAAATCGAACGCGCTCTGCGCCTTGCCGATGCGGTCCGAATAGCCCGTCGCGCCGCAGCTGTCGGAGGCCGCCGGTGTAAAGACCGCCTGCGCGCCGCGCGGCCCGTCCGGCGCACCGCCGCCGCATGCGGCCAGTGCCAGCGCAGCGGGCAGGATAAAGGTGGAAAGATTCGGGCGAGGCATGGCATCCTCCTGAGATTGCGAAGCCCAGCGTCGCCTACTGGCCCCAAGGTTTCAAGCCCCTTGCCTTTGGCGCATTGAAACACCCGGCCATTTCGCCCAAACTCTGCACAACCGACAAAACAGCAAGGACAGCATCATGCGCACCACAGCCGCCGTGGCCCTCGAGGCCGGAAAACCCATGGAAATCATGGAAGTGAACCTCGATGGCCCGAAAAAGGGCGAGGTTCTGGTCGAGATAAAGGCGACCGGCCTGTGTCACACCGATGATTTCACCCTCTCGGGCGCCGACCCCGAGGGCGCGTTCCCGGCGATCCTCGGCCATGAGGGCGCGGGCGTCGTCGTCGAGGTGGGCGAGGGTGTCACCTCGCTGGATGTGGGCGATCATGTCATCCCGCTCTACACGCCCGAATGCCGCGAGTGCGAGTATTGCCTTAACCCCAAGACGAACCTCTGCCAGTCGATCCGTTCGACCCAAGGGCAGGGCGTCATGCCCGACGGGACCAGCCGCTTTTCCATGCTCGATGGCACGCCGATCCTGCATTACATGGGCTGCTCGACCTTCTCGAACCATACCGTCCTGCCCGAGATCGCGCTGGCCAAGGTCCGCAAGGACGCGCCTTTTGACAAGATCTGCTATATCGGCTGCGGCGTGACCACCGGCATCGGCGCCGTCATCAACACCGCCAAGGTGGAACTCGGCAGCCGCGCCATCGTCTTCGGCCTTGGCGGCATCGGCCTCAACGTCATCCAGGGCCTGCGCATGGCGGGTGCGAGCCAGATCGTCGGCGTCGATATCGACCCGCAAAAGGTCGAGATGGCCAAGCGGTTCGGCATGACCGATTTCGTCAACCCGAACGAAGTGAAGGGCGATTTGGTCGGCCACCTGGTCGAGCTGACGGGCGGCGGCGGCGACTACACGTTCGACGCCACCGGCAACGTGGGCGTGATGCGCACAGCTTTGGAGGCGTCGCACAAGGGCTGGGGCGAAAGCGTCATCATCGGCGTCGCCCCTGCGGGCGCCGAGATCGCCACGCGCCCCTTCCAGCTGGTCACGGGCCGCACATGGAAAGGCACGGCCTTCGGCGGCGCGCGGGGCCGGACGGATGTGCCCAAGATCGTCGACTGGTACATGGACGGCAAAATCGAGATCGACCCCATGATCACCCACATCCTCAAGCTGGAAGAGATCAACAAGGGCTTCGATATGATGCACGCGGGCGAAAGCATCCGGAGTGTGGTGGTTTACTAAAGCTCCGCCCGAATTGCTCTGATTTCAGGGGCGGCCCGCAATGGCCGCCCTTGGTGTTTCAAAGCGCAGGAGGATGAAGGAAAAATACGGGTCAATCTCCGCTTTCAGCCCTTGATGCCAGAGCGGCGCCTTGCGCAACGGCCCGCTCTCACGGGTCAGCCGCTTACCATGCCAGCAATCATTGCACCGAGCGCAACGAGATGGACCAGCATCAGGGCCTTGTCGTTCCACATGGCGCCGACGGCAAACCATCCCAACACGCCGATGATGAACAGGTACAGGTTCCACGGCGTCCATCCGAACCCTGTCGCCGTGTAGCCCATGATCTGGATGATCGATGCGCCCCATTTGACCAAGAAAACCATGCGGTCAAATTGAGGGCGTGCGACGATCGCATCACACGGCACGGGTCAATCCCCCGTCAATACGCAGGTTTTGGCCCGTGATGTAGCCGCCACCGTCTGAGGCCAGAAGTGAAATCACCGACGACACTTCCTGCGCGCGCCCATACCGTCCCAACGGAATGCGCGCGCGGCGATCTTCGGTTTCGGGGAGGCTGTCGATAAATCCCGGCAAGACGTTGTTCATGCGGATGTTGTCAGCCGCGTATTTATCGGAATAAAGCTTGGTGAATGCGGCAAGACCCGCCCGGAAGACGCCCGAAGTCGGGAAGAGCGGATCAGGCTCAAACGCGGCAAAAGTCGAGATATTGATGATCGTGCCGCCGCCCTGCGCCTGCATGAGAGCGGTGACAAGCCGCGTCGGCCGGATGACGTTGAGCAGGTAGACTTCCATGCCCGCATGCCAATCTTCATCCGAGATTTCGAGCACCGGCCCTTTGGGTCCATGGCCTGCGGAGTTGACCAGAACGTCGACACGGCCCCAGCGGTCAACGGCGCCCTGAACCAATGCGGACACGTCATCGGGGTTGGTGTTGGACCCGGTGACGCCAAAGCCGCCTAACTCAACGCCGAGCGCTTCGCCTTTGCCCGACGAAGAGAGGATGCCCACAGCGAATCCGTCGGCGGCCAGCTGGCGGGCGGCCTCTGCGCCCATTCCACTGCCGCCTGCGGTAATTAGTGCTACTTTTTCTACTGACATTTTTCTCTCCATCTCTACTTTGATCTATTATTACCAGAAATAATCGGATCCATCTCCTGAGAATTCATGCTTCATGCCTGTAGGAAATCTATCGCCAAATGTCACAACTCCCTCCCCTCAACGGTCTGCGCGCATTTGATGTGGCTGGCAGGTTCCTGAATTTTCAAGCTGCTGCCGATGAACTGGGTGTCACCCAAGGTGCCGTCGCACAACAGGTGCGCCAGCTTGAGGCGCATTTGGGAGTGCCCTTGTTCGAAAGACTGCCCAAGGGATTGGCGTTCACGTCGGCGGGGCGGAGCTATCACATGAATGTCGCAACCGCGTTCGAGGCGCTTCGCAGTGCAACAAGCCAACTCAAGCCAGAACATGGCAAAGTCCTTGTCAGTGTCACCCCGACATTCGCCGCAAAATGGCTGATTCCCAATTTGCCTGACTTCTCTGCCAGGCACCCCGAGATCGACCTGCGCATTCTGGCAACCGAAAAGGTTTCAAGCTTTCACGGTGACGGGATTGACTTGGCGGTAAGGCAGGGAAAGCCACCCTTTGGTGCCTCCCTCGACGCCCACCTTCTGTTTCGTCAGGAGGTGATCGCAGTGGCGTCGCCAAGGTTTGTGGACGGGCACAGTTTACCCGTCAGCCCAGAGGTTTTGTCATCCGTTCTCAAGCTGCACGATTCGCATGATCTGTGGCCAGACTTTCTGAGACTGCTGAACATCGAGGATAAGGCAGGTCGTGGACTGCGCCTAAGCCAAACGTCCCTGGCTGTGGATGCGGCCCTATTTGGTCAAGGCGTGGCGCTGGTAAGCCGCTTTCTTGTTGCTGCGGAACTCGAAGCCGGGCGATTGGTCCAGGTTACTCCGCAAATCCTGCCCGGCGAACAGAATTTCTACCTGCTTGCCGGGCGCAAATCCAGGCAGAACCCCGCGATCGATGCAGTGGTGGCGTGGTTTCTGGAGCGAGCTGAAAAAGCGCCCTGTCCTGACTGAGCCGACGCAAGGCCACCGATGGCGACCGACGGGGCAATTGCTATCAAGATGCCTTTTGTCACGCAGAGCCGATGTCCCCACCTCGCAGTATCAACGCCAAGCACTTCGTCCCGACGCGGCATTATGCCGTCTCCCTGACTGCGCAAGGCGTGTCCTCGTTCAACTCTGCGTCCGAGTCGATCATCCCTTGTGCCACGCCCGGAAAGGCATAGTTTCCCAGCCAAGCGCATCGCAAAAGGAGCGACCGACATGACCGACGATACCTACACGCCGCCGAAAGTCTGGACATGGGACGCCGAGAGCGGCGGAAAATTTGCCTCGACGAACCGCCCCATCGCGGGCGCCACCCATGACAAGGAACTGCCAGTGGGCAAGCATCCTTTTCAGCTTTATTCGCTGGCGACCCCGAATGGCGTCAAGGTCACGGTGATGTTCGAAGAGCTGCTCGAGGCCGGCCATGACGCCGAATATGACGCGTGGCTCATCGACATCGGCGAGGGCGACCAATTCGGCAGCGGCTTTACCGAGATCAACCCGAACTCCAAGATCCCCGCGCTGCTCGACCGCTCGCGCGAGACGCCCGTGCGGGTGTTTGAATCGGGTTCGATCCTGATGCACCTGGCCGAGCGCTACGGCGCCTTCCTGCCCGCGTCAGGCGCGGCGCGCACCGAAGTGCTCAACTGGCTTTTCTGGCAGATGGGTAGCGCGCCCTATCTGGGCGGCGGATTTGGCCATTTCTACCACTACGCGCCTGAAAAATGGGAATACCCCATCAACCGCTTCGCGATGGAGACCAAGCGCCAGCTCGACGTGCTGGACCGCCAACTGGCCACGCGCGAGCATATTGCCGGCGACGCCTACAGTATCGCCGACATCGCCATCTGGCCTTGGTACGGCAATCTCGCGCTTGGTCGGCAATATGGCGATGCCGGGACGTTTCTGGATGTCGAAAGCTACGAGAACGTCCAGCGATGGGCCAAGGCGATCGACGCGCGCGCCGCCGTTCAGCGGGGCCGCATGGTCAACCGCAGCTTTGGCGAGCCGGAGAGCCAGCTGCACGAGCGGCACAGCGCCGCCGATTTCGAGACGCAGACTCAGGACAAGATCGGCAAGAGTGGCTGATCGTCAGCCATCGGCGCGGGTCAATGTCACGCCCGCGCCGCGCTTGCGTACGGGCACATCGGCCCGCAGCTTCCAATTATACTTGGTATCGCTGCGCACGTGGTCCCAATGCAGCGTGCCGCCCGTGCGCCACGGATCCAGCACGATGCCCGTGCGCCAATCGGCGCCGCGCGCGTAAACGACGGCGGTCGAGTGCTCCAGAAGGAATGGATTGTCGGCATTGGCCACCAGCCGATTGAACTGCAGCGTGGCGAAACGGGCGTGGGTCATGCGGGTCTGGATATCGCGTGCCCAGTGATAGCAGAGGCCGCGCTCTTTCAAACCGACATTGACCTTGGCGTTATGCACGAGCGGGGGATCGACGATCTCGTATTCGCGCGCCAGATCCGATGACACCGAATAGGCCAGGCGCGCGGCCCGCGCCGCCTCGGCCGGGTCCACATTCGGCCCCAGTGCCATAAGAGCGGCCTCCAGACTCTCGGGTCCGTTTTGGGTGCCGATCCGCGCGGGGGCGCCGCCGCAAGCGGACAGGAGCGTCGTCGCGCCCAGCCCCAGGATCATTGCCCGACGTGTCGTCATCGCTGCCTCGCTCGTTTGCGCCGTCTCTTTTGCGGTGAAAATAGCGGTGGCGCATGGTCATGGCCAGCCCCCGCTTTCGGCCTTCGCACATCCCCTAGTGCGTTCGGCGCATTTTCGCGATATGCTGCGACGCAGCGACAATCGCGGAGGCAGGTATGACCGGCACGGTACTTACGGTGGCACAGCAAAAGGGCGGCAGCGGCAAGACAACGCTGACGGCAAACCTGGCGGTCGAATTGGTGGCGCGCGGCTACAAGGTGGCGATTATCGACACCGACCCGCAAGGCAGCCTTGGGCGCTGGTTCATGACCCGGCGCGAGGCATCGGGCGATGCGGGACTGGAATTCTCGACCTCCTCCGCCTGGGGGGTCGATTACGAGGCGGGCAAACTCGCCGATGCGCATGACTTCGTGCTGGTCGACACGCCCCCCAAGGCCGACAGCGATTTGCGCCCGGCGCTGCGCAAGGCTGATCTGGTGCTGGTGCCCGTTGCCACCAGCCATGTCGATCTCTGGGCCACCGAAAGCGTGCTGGACCTTGCGCGCCGCGCCGATACACCCGCGATGATCGTCCTCAACCGCACCCGCGCGGGCACCCGTCTTGGCGCCGAAATCGCCGAGGAAGCGGCCAAGGTCGATGCCGCGCTCGCAACCGCCGTTCTGGCCAATCGCATCGCCTATGCCGAGACGCTGGGCCGCGGGCAGGGCGTGCGCGACACCGCGCCCAAAGGTCCCGCCGCCGCCGAGGTGGCGGCGCTTACCGCCGAAATCCTTGCGCATCTTGGCCGCTAGGCGCCGCGCGCGGCTTTCATTGTTCTAAAAATACTCAATCCTGCCGTGCCGCTTTCGCCGCGCCCGCGGATAGGGCATGTAAGGCGACAAAGGAGACACCCATGCGCGACAGCACCCCTCTTCTCGCCGTCCTCATCGACGCGGACAACACATCGCCCAAATGGACCAAGGCGATCTTCGACGAGATCGCCGGTATCGGCGAGGCCTCGGTGCGCCGCTGCTACGGCGATTTTTCGTCCCAGCAGATGAGCGGCTGGAACAAGGTGCAGGCCGAGTTCGGCCTCGTGCCGCATCACCAGCCGGCCAATACCGTGGGCAAGAACGCCAGCGACATCGCGCTGGTCATCGATGCGATGGACCTGATGCATTCGGGCCGCTTCGACGGCTTTGTGCTGGTCTCGTCGGACAGCGATTTCACCCGTCTGGCTAGCCGCATCCGCGAACAGGGGCTGGATGTGTTCGGCATCGGCGCCAAGAAGACGCCCGAGGCGTTCCGGCAGGCATGCAAGCGGTTCATCTACCTCGAAAACCTCGGCGGCGCGCCCGAGGATGCGCCCAGCAAGCCATCTGGGCAGAACATCAACGAGGCCCGCGACCTGCTGTTCAAGGCGATGGACAGCATCGATCAGGACAGCGACTGGTATGCGCTGGGCCGTCTGGGTCAGCAGATCACTACCGCCAACCCCGATTTCGACACGCGCAGCTACGGCCACAAGAAGCTGAGCGATCTCATTGCCGCCATCAAGGTGCTGGAAACGCGGCGCGAGGGCAATCAGCTGATGGTGCGCCGGATGGATTGAGGCGCGCCGCCCGGCCGGCCCAATCTGGACAAGCGCCGCCCCCTGTGACACATCCTGCGCCACCCAAGGAGCGCCGCCAATGACCATCACCCGTTTCGCCCCATCGCCCACCGGCTATATCCATGTCGGCAATCTGCGCACCGCGCTGATGAACTGGCTTATCGCGCGCAAGGCGGGCGGCACCTTCATCCTGCGCATCGACGATACCGATCCCGTGCGCTCCAAAGAGGAATATGTCGACGGTCTGAAATACGACCTCGAATGGCTGGGCCTGACCTGGGACCGGGTCGAGCGCCAGTCCGAGCGCCTGGACCGCTATCACGAGGCCGCAGACAAACTGCGCGAGATGGGACGGTTCTACGAGGCGTTCGAGACTCCGACCGAACTCGATCTCAAGCGCAAAAAGCAGCTGAACATGGGCCGCCCGCCGGTTTACGACCGCGCGGCGCTGGCGCTGGACGAGGCCGAGAAGGACCGTCTGCGCGCCGAGCGCGGCCCCGGCGTCTGGCGTTTCAAGCTGCATCAGGAGCGGATTGAGTGGGCCGACGGCATCCTTGGGCCGATCAGCATCGACGCGGCGTCGGTCAGTGATCCGGTTCTGATCCGCGGCGACGGTCAGGTGCTCTATACGCTCGCCTCGGTCGTCGACGATACCGAGATGGGCGTGACGGATATCGTGCGCGGCTCGGACCATGTGACCAACACCGCGACCCAGATCCAGATCATCGAGGCGCTGGGCGGTCATGTCCCGAACTTTGCGCATCACTCGCTGCTGACCGGCCCGCAGGGCGAATCGCTATCGAAACGCCTCGGCACGCTCAGCTTGCGCGATTTGCGCGCGGCGGGCATCCAGCCCGCAGCGCTGCTGAGCCTCATGGCGCGTCTCGGCTCGGCTGACCCGATCGAGCTGCGCACGGATATGCAAAGCCTGCTCGATGGCTTCGACATCTCGCGCTTCGGCTCGGCGCCGACGAAATTCGACGTGAATGATCTCTACCCGCTGACCGCGCATTACCTGCAAGGGCTCGATTATGCGTCGGTCAAGGACCGCATCGCCGAGCTGGGTGTGCCCGAGGATGTGGCGCCGCTCTTCTGGCAGGTGACGCGCGACAACATCACCACTCTGGGCGATCTCGATGCCTGGTGGACGATGTTCCGCGACGGGGCCGAGCCTGTGATCGACGATGAGGATGCCGAGTTCATCGCCGTTGCGATGACCCTGCTGCCCGAAGGCCCGTTGGACGAGACCAGCTGGGGCACCTGGACCACCGCCGTCAAGGAAGAGACCGGGCGCAAGGGCAAGGGCCTCTTCATGCCGCTGCGCAAGGCGCTGACAGGTCAGGCGCACGGGCCGGAGATGGCACAGGTTCTGCCACTTTTGCAAGTGATCCGCGCGCGGGGGTGAGGGGCGATCAAACCCGAAACCGGAGCCGGACGAGCGCCTGCCCGTGGGATGGCGCCGCACCACAGCTTCCGAGCGATTCATGCTGGCAAGGTCATTGCGTCAGTCCCGTGGTTGCGCTCCCTTGCCAAAGCGCCAGCCCGCCGGGACGGGCAGGCGCTCGTCCGGCGCCTTCGGCGCTATTCGGACGAAAGCATCACCACGCGAATAGCTTGGTCTGGCGAGATTGACGCCAAAACCCTCTAAGCCCGCTTCATCCGCACCGGCAAGCTCGCCAGCCCCGCATCGACCACATCCGTCTCGCCTTGCGTCAACGTGCAGGCGCGCGGATACCGTGGCGCGGCGCGGTCGTCGATGACGTCCACCTCCCAGCCATCGGTCGTGTCGAAGAAATGCTGCGCGCCGGCAGGGCCGAATTCGCGCAAATAGCCTTGGATCACGACGTCGATATAGCTCAGCAGCAGGTGATACCCGCGCTCCTCCACTGCCGCGCGCGTGCCGTACCCGGGTACCGCATAGACGGCGATCTGCGGGCGGTGGGGCAGGGGATGCTCGACCATATGCTCGGCCGGAACGCGGTCATAGGCCCCCTCGCGCAGATCGAGCGCATGCCAATCCGCATCGGGCACCGGCGCGATCAGACCGTCGATAATGGTGCCGGTGTCCTCGACGACCGACAGGAACGCCACCTCGCGCAGATTGGTGGGCCGCCAGCGCCGCCGCCAGCCTTTCAGCCGAGCGGGATGCGCCGCCGTGAAGTCATGCGTGCCCCGATTGACGAGGCTGCCATACCCAAAGAAATAAGCGTGCGGTGCGGTCTCCATACCGCTTTTCTGCCTCAGGCCGACGCCGAGCGCAACGGGCGGAGATGTCCCCGCGCAGCACGCGCAAAAACCCTTGCCGCGCGAGGGCCGGTATACTACCGTCCACCTTGATTGAATCGGGAGAACTGGCAGCAGCCGGTGCCGAAGGAGCAACCGCCCCGGAAACTCTCAGGCGACAGGACCTTTTCGATCGACAGACTCTGGAGAGATCCGCGTTCGGGCCCGCCCCGGACAAGGGCGCCGAAGGGATAGCGATCTCAGGCGAAAGGACAGAGGGGGCATCGTGGCGCATCCTGTTTTTCAGGTATTTGCGCCTTTGCGATGCCGCAGTTGATTTCCCGAATCGACCCGGCAGCCATGGCAGGAGGGCCGGTATGAGCGATCTGAAGGTGACGGTGCTGAACGCGCTGCATCGCGAGTTGGGGGCCAAGATGGTGCCTTTTGCGGGCTATGAGATGCCCGTGCAATATCCGATGGGCGTGATGAAGGAGCATCTGCACTGCCGCGCGCATGCCGGTCTGTTTGATGTCAGTCATATGGGCCAGGTCATCATCCGTGCGCCGGGCGGTTATGCCGAGGTGGCGGGCGCGATGGAGCGCCTTGTGCCCGTTGATGTGGCGGGCCTTGCCGATGGGCGCCAACGATATGCGATGTTCACCAACGATCAGGGCGGGATCGAGGACGATCTGATGGTGGCGCGCCGGGGGGAGGATCTCTTCGTCGTCGTCAACGCCGCCTGCAAGGAGGCCGATATAGAGCGCATGACCAAGGGCATGCCCGGATGCGACGTGCTGCCAGTGGCCGAGCGCGCACTCCTGGCGCTGCAGGGACCGGCGGCGGCGCTGGCGCTCGAGGCTGTCGCGCCGGGCGCCGCGGGCATGCGCTTCATGGACATCGCCAAGCTGGACTCGGACTGGGGCGAGCTGTGGCTCTCGCGCTCGGGCTACACGGGCGAGGATGGCTACGAGATTTCGGTCGAGGAAGGCCAAGCCGAGGCCTTCGCCCGCGCGCTGCTCGATCAGGAGGCGGTCGAGCCTATCGGCCTGGGCGCGCGCGACAGCTTGCGTCTCGAGGCGGGGCTTTGCCTTTATGGCCATGACATCGACAGCGGCACCACCCCTGTCGAGGCCAGCCTCGGCTGGGCTATTCAGAAGGTGCGCCGCAGCGGCGGGGACCGCGAGGGCGGATTTCCCGGCGCGGACGTAATCCTGCCGCAACTGCGGGATGGCGCGGCGCGGCGCCGCGTCGGCCTGCGCCCCGAAGGCCGCGCGCCGATGCGCGAGGGTACCGCGCTGTACGAAAGTGAAGAAGGCGGTGAGGCGATCGGCCAGATCACATCGGGCGCCTTCGGACCGACGATCGAAGGACCGATGTCGATGGGCTACGTGCCGACCAATCTGGCAGGCTCGGGGACGACGGTATATGGAGACGTCCGGGGCAAGCGCATGGCCGCGACTGTCACGGCGCTGCCTTTCACACCCGCCAATTTCAAACGCTGACTTCCAAGGGAGAGATCCGAACATGAAATACACCGAAGAACATGAATGGCTGCGCGTCGAGGATGACGGCATTGTGGTCGGCATCACCGAGCATGCGGCCGAGCAGCTGGGCGATATCGTCTTTATCGAACTGCCCGAGGTTGGCACCGAAGTGGCCAAGGATGACGAGGTGGTCGTGATCGAAAGCGTCAAGGCCGCAAGTGACATCCTCGCGCCCATCGATGGCGAGATTATCGAGGTGAACGAAACGCTCGCCGACGCGCCCAGCACCGTGAACGACGACGCCATCGGCGACGGCTGGTTCTTCAAGATCAAGACGGACGACATGAGCCAGCTCGATGACATGATGGACGAGGCCGCCTACAAGAAATTCATCGGCTAGGCGCCCTTGGCCCGCTGGGGGACGCCTCCGGCGGGAGTATTTGCGGAACAATGAAAGACGGGCGGGGCGCGCGGTTGCCCTGCCTGGCATCCTCAATGATGGAGTGTGACATGGCGTTCGAGCCCACCGACTATCTGCCCTATGATTTCGCCAACCGGCGCCATATCGGCCCCTCGCCCGAGGAAATGGCCGAGATGCTGAAGGTGCTGGGGGCGGATAGCCTCGATGCGCTGATCGACGAGACGGTGCCGAAGGCGATCCGCCAGAAGGAGCCGCTGGATTTCGGCAAGGCCAAGTCCGAGCGCGAGCTTCTCCATCACATGCGGCGCGTGGCGGGCAAGAACAAGGTTCTGGTGAGCCTGATCGGGCAGGGCTATCATGGCACGGTCACGCCGCCCGCGATCCAGCGCAACATCTTTGAGAACCCCGCCTGGTACACGGCCTACACGCCCTATCAGCCCGAGATTTCGCAGGGTCGCCTTGAGGCGCTCTTGAACTTCCAGACGATGATTTCCGACCTGACCGGCCTCGAGATCGCGAACGCCTCGCTGCTGGACGAGGCGACGGCCTGCGCCGAGGCGATGACCACTGCGCAGCGCGTGGCCAAATCGAAGGCCAAGGCGTTTTTCGTCGATCGCGACTGCCATCCACAGAACATCGCGCTGGTCCAGACCCGCGCGGCGCCGCTGGGGATCGAGGTGATCGTCGGTAATCCGGACAAGATGGAGGCGGACAAGGTCTTTGGCGCGCTCTTCCAGTATCCTGGCACTTACGGTCATGTGCGCGATTTCACCGATCACATCGCCGAGCTGCACAAGCATGGCGCGATCGGCATCGTCTCGGCCGATCCGCTGGCCCTGACCCTGCTGAAAGAGCCGGGCGCGATGGATGCCGATATCGCCGTAGGCTCGACCCAGCGCTTCGGTGTACCTTTGGGTTATGGCGGCCCGCACGCGGCCTACATGGCCTGCCGCGACGATTACAAGCGCGCGATGCCGGGCCGGATCGTGGGCGTCTCGATCGACAGCCACGGCAACCGCGCCTATCGCCTGTCGCTCCAGACGCGCGAACAGCATATTCGCCGTGAGAAAGCCACCAGCAACGTCTGCACGGCGCAGGCGCTGCTCGCTGTCATGGCGTCGATGTATGCGGTGTTCCACGGGCCGAAGGGCCTCAAGGCCATCGCGCAGCGCATCCACCGCAAGACGGTTCGCCTTGCCAAGGGGCTGGAGGCGGCGGGCTTTGCCGTCGATCCCAAGGCGTTTTTCGACACGATCACCGTGGATGTGGGACCGCTGCAATCGGCGGTGATGAAGTCGGCGGTCGATGAGGGCATCAACCTGCGCCGTGTGGGCGAGACGCGTGTGGGCATCTCCTTGGACGAATGCACGCGCCCCGAGAATATCGAGAGCGTCTGGCGCGCCTTTGGTATCACCGATCATGACGACGATTTCACGCCCGAATACCGTGTGCCCGACAACATGCATCGCACGTCCGATTACCTGACGCACCCGGTCTTTCACATGAACCGGGCCGAGACGGAAATGATGCGTTACATGCGTCGCCTTGCGGACCGCGATCTGGCATTGGACCGCGCGATGATCCCGCTGGGGTCCTGCACGATGAAGTTGAACTCGGCGGCCGAGATGATGCCGGTCAGCTGGCGCGAATTCAGCCGTATCCATCCGTTTGTCCCCAAGGATCAGGCGGAAGGCTATCATGAGCTGATCGACGATCTGAGCGCCAAGCTGTGCGACATCACCGGCTATGACGCGATCTCGATGCAGCCCAACTCGGGCGCGCAGGGGGAATATGCAGGCCTTTTGAGCATTGCCGCCTATCACCGCGCGAATGGCGATAACGATCGCAACGTGTGCCTCATCCCGAACAACGCACATGGCACCAATCCCGCCAGCGCGCAGATGGTCGGCTGGAAGGTTGTGCCCGTCAAATGCGACGATCGCGGCGATATCGATCTGGAGGATTTCCGCGCCAAGGCCGACAAGTATAGCGAGACGCTGGCCGGCTGCATGATCACCTATCCCAGCACGCATGGCGTGTTCGAGGAGACGGTGATCGAGGTCTGCCGCATCACGCACGAGCATGGTGGTCAGGTCTATATCGACGGGGCCAACATGAACGCTATGGTGGGCCTGTCGCGCCCCGGCGATCTGGGCGGCGACGTGAGCCACCTCAACTTGCACAAGACGTTCTGCATCCCGCATGGCGGCGGTGGTCCCGGCATGGGGCCGATCGGCGTCAAGGAACACCTGATCCCCCATCTGCCCGGCCATCCGCATACCGGCGGCACCGAGGGGCCGGTGTCTGCGGCGCCCTTCGGCTCGCCCTCGCTTTTGCCGATCAGCTGGGCCTATATCCTGATGATGGGCGGTGAGGGTCTGACGCAGGCGACGCGGGTGGCAATCCTCAACGCCAACTACATAGCTAAGCGGCTGGAGGGCGCGTATGACGTGCTCTACAAGGGTCAAAATGGGCGCGTGGCGCATGAATGCATCCTCGACACGCGGCCCTTTGCCGAAGGTGCGCATGTAACGGTGGACGATATCGCCAAGCGCCTCATCGATTGTGGCTTCCACGCCCCGACGATGAGCTGGCCGGTCGCCGGCACGCTGATGGTCGAGCCGACCGAGAGCGAGACCAAGGCCGAACTGGACCGCTTCTGCGACGCGATGCTGGCGATCCGCGACGAGATCCGCGACATCGAGGACGGCAAGATCGACGGCGAGAATAACCCGCTCAAGAACGCGCCGCATACGATGGAAGACCTCGTGCGCGACTGGGATCGCCCCTACAGCCGCGAGCAGGGCTGCTTCCCGGCGGGGGCGTTCCGGGTCGACAAGTACTGGCCGTCGGTCAACCGCGTCGACAACGTCTATGGCGACCGGAACCTCGTCTGCACCTGCCCGCCGATGGAGGAATATGCCGAAGCCGCCGAATAGGCAGCATCGGAAATGAGAGGGAAAAGCGGGCCGATTGCGGCCCGCTTTTTTCATGACCGCCTATTCGCGGGCGCGCAGCACCTGGGCCGGACGCGCGCCCAGGGGGCGCAGCGCAAAGGCCAGCGCCGTGAGCAGCGTCACCAAAACACCCGCGCCGATGATGATCAGCGCCGATGGCCAGAGGATGCGGTACTCCACTTCCATCACGAAATGGCTGACGGCCCACCCACCCAGCGCACCGGCGCCAAGGGCCACGGCCCCCGCAGCGGCGCCCAGGAGGATCGCGCGCAGCGCAAGGCTGGCCAGGATGCGCGTCCGCGAGGCACCCAGCGTTTTCAGAACCGCCGCCTCGAAGACGCGGGCGTTCTGATCCGCCGCCGCCGCGCCGATCAGCACCAGAAACCCGGTCAGAAGCGTTGCGGACGCGCCCCACGAGGTGGCCGCCGCAAGCCCCTTGAGCAGTTCGGCCACCCGGTCGATTGCCTCCTTGACGGGGATGCCGGTGACGTTGGGATAGGTGTTCGACACCTCGCGCAACAGACGGGCCTCGGCGCCTGCGTCGGCATAGACCGTGGCGATCACGCTATGGGGCGCGCCCATCAGGGCGCCGGGGTTCATCACCATGATGAAGCCGATGCCAGCGGTCGAAAAATCGACCTCGCGCAGGCTGGTGATGGGGGCGGTGATGTCGCGGCCGAGGATGTTGACGGTGATCTCGTCGCCCAGATCAAGGCCCAGCTCCATCGCCTCTTCTTCGGCAAAGCTGATCTGAGGCGGTCCGTTGTAATCCTCGGGCCAGAAGGTGCCTTTGGTGACGGGATCGGGGGAGGCGGCGGCATAGCTGAGGCCGCGATCCCCATCCAGCACCCAGTGCGACTCGCTGACCTCGCTGGGATCGCGGCCATTGATGGCCGTGATCATCCCGCGCAGCATCGGCGCGCTGTCGACACGGCTGACATCGGGATCGGCTTCGGTCAAATCCCGAAAGCCCTCCATCTGGTCGGCCTGCAGATCGACAAAGAAGAAGGACGGCGCGCGGTCCGGCAGATTGCCGGTGATTGCGCCGCGCAGCGTGCCGTCGATCTGCCCGACAGCGGCGAGTACCGTGAGGCCAAGGCCCAGCGCGAGCATTGTCGGTGCTGCCGTGCTGCGCGGCCCGCCTATCGCGGCAAGTGCCCAGCCGACGGCCGGGCGCCCCCGTCCGAGGGGCCGCGCGAGGCGCGCCAGCGCCTGTACACCCCAGGCCGCCAGCCACAGCAGGGTCAGCGCACCAAGGATGCCGCCCGCCGTCCAGAGCGTCAGGCGCAGATCGCCCGAAAATGCAGCCGCCGCCAGCATGAGAAGCGCCGTCAGCGCGCCGATCACTGCCAGCATCGGCCAGCGGGGCAGGCGGCGCCCATCGCTGCCCCCGTCCCGGAAGAGGCTGGCCGCGCGGATCTCCTCGATCCGCGACAGCGGCGCGATGGTGAAGATCAGCACCGCGAGCGCGCCGTAGATTGCCGCCTCGGCCATGGGGCGCGCGTAGAAGGCAAACTGGGCCGGCACCGGCAGGCGCGCCTCGATGATGGGCGAGAGGGCCACGGGCACGCCCGCGCCCAGCAGGATCCCAAGAACAAGGCCAAGCCCGCCCAGAGCGCCGATTTGCAGAAAATACGTGGCCATCACCGTGCCGCGATCCGCGCCCAAAGTGCGCAGGGTTGCGATGGTGGCCGTCTTGCGCGCCAGATAGGCCCGCACGGCCGAGGATATGCCGACACCGCCCACCGCAAGGCCACTCAGCCCGACCAGCACCAGGAACGCCCCCAGCCGGTTCACGAATTCAGAGATGCCCGGCGCGCCCTCGCGCGCGTCCCGCCACTCGATTCCGCTGGTGCCCAGCGCCTCTTCGGCCTCGGATTTGAGCGCGGCCAGATCGGCGCCCTCTGGTAGATTCAGCCGGTAGTCAGTGGAAAAGAGCGTTCCCTCCTGCAAGAGGCCCGACGCCTGCAGCGCCGTGGTACGCACCAATGTGCGCGGGCCAAGCGCGAAGCCTGCGGCGGCGCCGTCAGGCTCGTCCACCAGCGCAGCCATCAGCACGAAGTCCTGCGTGCCAAGGCGAACCACATCCCCCGGCTCAAGCGCAAGGCGCGCGATCAGGGCAGGCGCCATGACGGCGCCCGGCAGTTCCCCCTCGCCGTCAAGCGCCGCACCGAGCGGCATGGCCGGATCGAGGCCAACATCGCCCAGAAGGGGATAGGCGCCATCGACCGCCTTGACCTGCGTCAGTGCCCGCTCGTCCCGGACCACGGCCATGGAGCGAAAGTCGACGACCTCGGACACCGTATCCGCCTGCGCGTCCATCCAAGCGCGCTCGTCCTCGGTGGCAAAACGGTAGGTCAGGCCGATCTCGGCATCGCCGCCCAAAAGCTCGGCGCCTTTTTCGCTCAGCCCCGCCTCGATACTGGCGCGGATCGTGCCTACGGCGGCGATGGCGGCGACACCCAGAATGATACAGCCCAACAGAATACGAAATCCGGCCAGACCGCCGCGCAATTCGCGCCCGGCCAGACGTGCGGCAACTTTGAAATTCATGCGATACGCCCGTCCGAGAGGGATACTGTCCGGTCGCAGCGCGCGGCGAGGTCGTGGTCATGTGTGACCATGATCAACGTCGCGCCATGTTGCGCACGCAGATCAAAGAGCAGATCCATGATCGCGCCGCCGCTGGCGCTGTCCAGATTGCCCGTCGGCTCATCGGCGAGGATGAGACGCGGAGCGGGCGCGGTGGCGCGGGCCAGCGCGGTGCGCTGCTGCTCGCCGCCAGACATCTGCGAGGGGTAATGCCCGGTCCGGTGCGCAAGACCGACAGCCTTCATTTGAGCCTCGGCCCGCTCGGCCGCATCGGGCACGCCCGATAGCTCCAGGGGAACGGCGACATTTTCCAGCGCGGTCAGGGTTGGAATGAGGTGGAAGGATTGAAACACCACGCCCATATGCCCGCGCCGCAGCCGCGCCAGCGCATCCTCGCCCAGCGCGCCCAGATCCTCGCCCAATGCAGTCACCGTGCCGGAGGTCGCGCGCTCAAGCCCGCCCATCAGCATCAAGAGGGACGATTTGCCCGAACCGGACGGGCCGACCAATGCGAGGGTTTCGCCCTCGGCGACATCCAGCGAGATTTCGTGAAGGATGTCGACGTCGCCGGTGCCGGATCTAAGTGTTAGACCAGCATTCTTGAGCGACACTATGGGAGATGACATGAATATGCGCCTGCTTTTTGGAACTTGCCTGCAATATGGGGCCGCGCGCGCCCGGAGCAAGCCGATGATTGCCGCCCTCGGCGCCATCGCCCTGCTGTTGGCCGCGCCCAACCCCGCCATGACGCAAGAGGCGCAGCCCGGCGAGGTCCGTGTCATGCTTTTCGGCGACAGCCTGACAGCCGGATACGGTCTCAAGCGTGAAAACGGGTTTGCGGCGCAGATGTCGACGTGGCTACAGCAGAACGGCACGCCGGAGGGCGTACCTGTGCGGATTCTGAATTCCTCTGTCTCGGGCAGCACTACGGCGGGTGGTGTGCGGCGCCTTGACTGGGCGCTGGGCGATGCGCCCGACGCGATGGTTCTGGAGCTTGGCGGGAATGACTTGCTGCGCGGGACGGATCCATCCGAAACGCGCGCCAATCTGGATACCATTCTGGCCCGCGCGACCGACGAAGAGATTGAGGTGCTGCTGGTCGGCCTCGTCGCCAAGGATAATTACGGGCCCGAATACCGCGAGGCGTTCAACGCCATCTACCCGGAACTTGCCGAGAAGTACGGCACGCTGCTGCAGGTGGATTTCTTTGGCGCCTTGCCCGAGAAAAATGCCGATCAGGTGCCCTACCTGCAAAGCGACGGAACGCATCCCAACGCCGAGGGCATTGCAAAGGTCGTGGCCGATATGGGCCCGCGCGTGCAAGCATTGATCGAGCGAGTGCTGGAGGATCGCGCGGAAGCGGTGCAGAACTGATCGCCGCGCGCAACATGCTCTGCTGAAACGAAAAAGGGGCCCCGCGGGGCCCCGATTTACCACATGTCTCGAAAGGCTTACGCCAGAACGATGTTCGATGCCGACTCGCGGCCGTCACGGCCTGCTTCGATGTCGAAAGTCACTTTCTGGTCGTCTGCCAGGCCGGTCAGGCCAGCGCGCTCAACAGCGGAAATGTGGACGAAAACGTCCTTGCCGCCGCCATCGGGTGCGATAAAGCCGTAGCCTTTTGTCGAGTTGAACCATTTCACGGTGCCAGTGGCCATACCGTAGTCTCCTTGTCTTATGCTGCCCGCGTCAGTGCGGCAGCTCGGCTAGTCAGTGCAAGATCGAGTGCCTGAGCCGTAAGGAGCAGTTGGTCGATAGTGGTAACGTCGCGCGAGTCGTTTACCCCGGTTTGCGCCTTTTTGCAAGTGTCTTGCCGGATTCTGCCTGCGTCTCGGCGCCGCGCCTGTGCCGCCAAAGCGCACCGGGCATGCGCCAAAGCGCCCGCCTGCAGAGCGCGGGATATTCGGCCCGCCCGGCCAAAAGGTCCAGATACATCGCCTTGAGAACCGATGACGCGGCAAAGGCGCGCAGGACGGGCGCGCGTGTGCGCCGCCCGTAAAGGAGGGGGCGCAGCCAGCGCGCGAGGCGCAATGATCGGTGCAGGGGCCGCAGCGCGCGCCGGTAGGCGGGCAGCGCAGCGGCGGTGTTGCCGCGCGCCAGTGCCGCGCTTGCGGCATCTGCGGCGGCGGCGCCCGATTGCATGGCATGGGCGATGCCCTCGCCAGTGATCGGATCGACTAGGCCCGCGGCATCGCCCACCAGCAGGATCGCGCCGCGCCCCGGCACGTGTCGCACCTCCCCGAACGGCAGGTGATGGCCTTTGACCGGCACTACGCTCTGCTCGTCCAAGACGCGGCGATAGTCGGTGAGACGCGCCCGCATATCAGGGTTTGCGCATGCGATGCCGCCGACGCCGATGGTCGTGCTGGACGCCTTTGGAAATTGCCAGCCATAGCCCCAGTCAGCGGCGCCCAGATCGATGCGGATCGTGGTGCGCTCGGCCTTGGGCAGGGGCGGGGCCTCAACCTCCATCGCAAAGCCAACGCGCGCCGGGTTGTAGGCCCGCCCATAGAGCGCACGCGCCACCATGCTGTTGACGCCGTCGGCGCCAATCAGGATCCGGCCCATGACGCACCTGCCATCGGCAAGTCGCGCGGACGGGATGCCCTCAAGCTCGAGCGCCTCGATCCGATGGCCGGTCAGATCGACCGCCCCGGCGGCAATGGCCAGTGACAACAGATGCGCGTCCAGATCGCAGCGCATCGACAGGAACATTTCCGGACTTTCTACTGCTGAGCCCAGAGGCGCGCCGCCTGCGTGAAAAGAAATCCGCGTGCGCGGCTCAAAAAGGTTTGGGTCCAGTGCGCCGCCGAAAATCTGAGCGTAGAGCGTGGCGGCGCGTCCGCTGATCAGTCCGCCGCAGAGTTTGGAACGGGGAAAGCGCGCCTTGTCGATGATCGCTGTGCTGAGGCCCGCGCGCGCAGCTGTTATCGCGGCGGCGGTTCCAGCGGGACCGGCGCCGATGATGAGAATATCGAAGATGTGACGTTCAGGGCATGTGGGCGTCGGCATGTGGTCCGTCTACGCGCTTTGCGATCCCTGCAAAAGAAAAACGCGCAGCCGGGCCGGGCTGCGCGTCTTTTTTCCGCATCACAATCCGGCGCGTCAGCGCGCGAACTTCTTGTGCTTGGATTTCGACGGCTCGATATCGCCCATGCGGCGGATCTTGTCCTCTTCGTAGTCCTCGAAGTTGCCCTCGAACCATTCGACATGCGCGTCGCCCTCGAAGGCCAGCATATGCGTGCAGATCCTGTCGAGGAAGAAGCGGTCGTGGCTGATGACGACGGCGCAGCCCGCGAAATCGACCAGCGCATCCTCGAGCGCGCGCAGCGTCTCGACGTCCAGATCGTTCGTCGGCTCGTCAAGGAGCAGAACGTTGCCGCCGGACCTCAGCAAACGGGCCATATGCACGCGGTTCCGCTCACCGCCCGACAAGAGAGAGACCTTCTTTTGCTGGTCGCTGCCCTTGAAGTTGAAGGCGCCGCAATAGGCGCGCGCGTTCACTTCGGCGTCGCCCAGCTTGATGATGTCCTGACCGTCGGCGATGGCTTCCCAGACGTTCTCGTCGGGTTTCAGATCATCGCGCGACTGGTCGACATAGCTGAGATCGACGGTGGTCCCCAGCTCGATCGTGCCCTCGTCGGGCTGCTCCTGCCCGGTGATCATCTTGAAAAGCGTCGATTTGCCCGCACCGTTTGGGCCGATCACGCCCACGATGCCGCCGGGCGGCAGCGAGAAGCTGAGATTGTCGATCAGCTTGCGCCCGCCATAGGATTTGCTGAGGTTCTCGACCTCGATCACCTTCGAGCCGAGCCGCTGACCGTTCGGGATGACGATCTGCGCCTTGGTCAGTTTCTCGCGCTCGGACTGGTCCGCCAGTTCGTTATAGGATTTGATCCGGGCCTTGGATTTGGCCTGACGGGCCTTGGCGCCTTGGCGCATCCATTCGAGTTCGCGCTCAAGCGTCTTTTGCTTGGACTTGTCCTCGCGCGCTTCCTGCAGCAGGCGCTTGGCCTTCTGCTCGACCCAGCTGGAATAGTTGCCCTCGTAGGGAATGCCGCGGCCACGGTCCAGCTCGAGGATCCAGCCGGTGATGCTGTCGAGGAAATAGCGGTCGTGCGTGACGATCAGGATAGTGCCCTTGTAGTCGATCAGGTGCTGTTGCAGCCATGCAATCGTTTCGGCGTCGAGGTGGTTGGTCGGCTCGTCCAGCAGCAGCATGTCGGGCGCTTCCAGCAGCAGCTTGCAGAGCGCGACGCGGCGACGCTCACCGCCCGACAGGCCGTCGATGGTCGACTCGCCCGGAGGGCAGCCGAGCGCTTCCATGCTGACCTCGACCTGGCTGTCCAGATCCCACAGGTTGTCGCTGTCGATCTCGTCCTGCAGCGCCGCCATCTCGTCGGCGGTGTCGTCGGAATAGTTCATCGCCAGCTCGTTGAAGCGATCCAGCTTGGCCTTCTTGGCCGCGACGCCCAGCATGACGTTTTCCCGCACGGTCAGGTTTTCGTCCAGATGCGGCTCCTGCGGCAGGTATCCGACGGTGGCGTCCTTGGCGGCCCATGCCTCGCCCGAGTAATCCTTGTCGAGGCCTGCCATGATCTTCATCAGGGTCGACTTACCCGAGCCGTTGACGCCGACGACGCCGATCTTGACGCCGGGCAAGAAGCTGAGATGAATGTTTTCAAAGCATTTCTTGCCGCCGGGATAGGCTTTGGAGACGCCTTGCATGTGATAGACGTATTTATTGGCTGACATGATGCTATTCTTTCCTGTGACCGGGTGCGGGCGTGCGAGATTTGGCGCCGGTACGGGCTCCGGCTATGCGTTCAAGGGCCATGTAACCGCCCGGCGCGCCGAATTCAATTGGATCTGTGGGAAGGACATGCCAGCGCCGGACCCGATGCCGGGGTCACGCGGGCTAGGCCCGGCTGATGCCGTCCACATCCGTGTTGCCAGCAGGGTCGTCGACATCTGTGTCGGCTCCGTTTGGCGTGTCGGGCAGGACCAGCGGCCCGTCCAACGATGCCCTTGCGCGCAGCCATTCCACCATCGCGGACGGGTCCATGGGCCGCGCGAGGCCAAAGCCCTGAACCTGAGGACATTTCGCACGGCGCAGTACCTCCACCTGGGTCTGTGTTTCGACCCCTGACGCAATCACATCCATCCCGAGCACGGCGCAAAGACGAATGATTGCGCGCGTGACGACCCGCGCCCGCGGGTCGCGTCCGAGCCGGCAGACCATGGTGCGGTCCAGCTTGATCGCGTCGATCTCGACCGAGGACATATGCGTAAGTCCGGCATAGCCCGACCCGAAATCATCCAGCGCCACGCGGACGCCCAGCGCGCGCAGGCGGGTGATGGCGCCCGTCACATCCAGCGCGCCGCCCATCATCATCGCCGTCTCCAGTACCTCTATGCAGATGGCGTGCGCAGGCAGATCGCGCGACTGAAGCGCCCAATCGAGCAGCGCGGGGTAATCCGCATCGACCAGGATCGAGCTGGACACGTTGAGCGACATGCCCAGATCCGCAAAGCCCTGCGCGTGCAGATCGGCCAGCGCATCCAGCGCGGCGTTCATCGCCAGATAATCGATCTCGCTCAAAAGCTGGGTCTGATGCGCGGCCGGCAAAAATGTGGCCGGGTGCAGCAAACCGCGCGTGGGATGGCGCCAGCGCAGCAACGCTTCGCATCCGGTGATGCGGTTCGTGCCCAGATGCGCGATGGGCTGAAGGTGGACACAAAGCTGCTCGTGCTCGACCGCTGCGCTCAGATCGCGGCTGATCTGCTGTTCGTCCCGGTGCCGCCGCCCCAATTCGGGCGTGTAGAGGATGGCGCGCCCCCGGCCTGCCTCCTTGGCGCTGTAGAGGGCCTGATCGGCCTGCCGGATCAAGGTCTCCCCATCCAGCGTTGCGGGCGTTTCCATTCCATCGGTGCTGGATCCGGACCCCTCGTGGCCAGGCATGCTGGCGCCGATCGAGATACCCGGCATGATGGTCTGGTCGCGCCAGCGCAGCGGGCGGCTGGCCCCCGTCAGAATCGCCTCGGCGCGGCGCACAAGGCTGCTGCGACTGCCAATATCGGGACAGATCAGCACAAACTCGTCGCCACCCATCCGGCAGGCCAGATCGTCTTCGCCCGCCGCCTCGCGAAGGGCGGCAGCGACATGGCGCAGCACCGCATCGCCTGCGTCATGGCCCAGCGTGTCGTTGATCTCCTTGAAGCGGTCCATGTCCAGTTGCAGCACGCCCATGCAGCCCCTGCGCAGGCTGTCGCGTGCGGTACCCGAGGCCAGGAACTGCGACAGTTTCTTGCGGTTGCCGAGGCCGGTCAGGTCGTCGTGATGGGCCGCATGCTCCAGATCGTCCTTCACCCTGCGCAAATCCGTCTGCACCTCGATCTCGGTCGAGATGTCGCGGCAAGTGACCACCACCATCTTTTCCGAGTCGGAGGGGCCCAGATCTATCAGTGCGTGGCTTTGCTGATTCCAAAAGCGGCTGCCGTCGCGCCGCATGTGTCGCGTGACGCGGTACGTGTCGAATATCGGGCTGCCGGGCGCATAGCGAAACCGTGCCAGCGCCTCGGGCGCGGGGCGCGTCTCGGGCGGCATGATCATCTCGGACGGATTGCGCCCGCGCATCTCGGCCAGGCTCCAGCCCAGCATCCGCTCCAGCGCCGGGTTCATCCAGCGCATCCGCCCGGCCATGTCCAGCACCGCAATTCCGTCGCGCGCGTGGTCAAGGATGAGCTGGCTCAGCCATGGCTCGGACCAGCGGCCGGCCTCCTCGTGCGCAGCCCCGCCACCCCGCGCGTCCGCGTGGCCCGACACCGCAGCGCGGCAAGATTGGCCGCGCGCATCATCATGGTCCTGTCTGCCGGGGCTCACGCCGTCACCTACCTGTTGCATCCGCGGATGACCTTGCCCTCAGCGCCGTTAATATCCGGTGGCCTTCACCACGCTTTCTCGTTAGAAAAATCAGCGAATTTTAGGAGAACTTGGGGATGGCCAACGCCGCGCGCCAACTGGTCCTGCCGCCCGCGCGGCCGGGCCGCGTGATCGGGCTGCTGGGCGGGTCGTTCGATCCGCCGCATATGGGTCATGTGCATATTACGCGCGAGGCGCTCAAGCTCTTTGGCCTTGATGCGGTCTGGTGGCTGGTCAGCCCCGGCAATCCCCTGAAGGCGCGCGGCCCCGCGCAGCTGGAGCGGCGCATGGCGGCGGCGCGCGAGATCATGCAGCATCCGCGCGTTCATATCAGCGACGCCGAGGCGCAGATCGGGGCGCGCTACACCGCACGGACGCTGGCGGCGCTGCAAACGGCGCGGCCGGACGTGCATTTCGTCTGGCTGATGGGCGCGGATAACATGGTGCAATTCCACCTCTGGCAGGACTGGCGCCAGATCATGCAAACCGTGCCCATTGGCATTCTGGCCCGTCCGGGTGCCCGTCTGGCCGCGCGGGCCTCGGTCGCGGCGCGCGTCTATGAGCATGCGCGCGTTCCATTGGGCAAGGCGCGCATGCTGGGCCGGATGGAGGCGCCGGCCTGGTGTTTCGCAAATGTGCCAATGATGGCCCTGTCGTCGACCCGTCTGCGCGCATCGGGCGCCTGGTAGCACGCCCACCTCCTGCGCCGCGCCCCCACGCATATGTCATCGCTGCGCCCGCAGAAGGCGATTGCGGCGCGCGCTCCGCTGCGGTTAAATCCGCGCATGATACATTCTTTCTCGCGCCGCTTTTTCCTTGGCTCCGGCATTGCCGCCCTCGCGGGCTGTGCGCAGGCCGGTGCGCCTGCCGTATCGCTGCGTCCGCAACTGCGCCCTGGCGATCTGGGCCAGCTGCCAGATGCCAGCAAACTGATCGAGGCGGCCCGCCTCGGCGGGGATGTGGGCTTTGCGGTGATCGACATGACCACCGGCCAGGTGCTGGAGGCCCGCGAGGGGACCCGCGGGTTCCCCCCCGCCAGCGTGACCAAGGCGATCACGGCGCTTTATGCGCTGGATGCGCTGGGGCCGACCTATCGGTTCCGCACGCAACTGGTGGCCACGGGCCCTGTGTCGAACGGGATCATCCAAGGCGATCTGGTGCTGGTTGGCGGAGGCGATCCAGTGCTGGATACGGATGCGCTGGGCGATATGGCGGCCAATCTGCGGGCCGCAGGTGTGCGCGGCGTCACGGGCGCCTTCCGCGTCTATGGAGGCGCGCTGCCCTATGAGCGGGTGATCGACCGCAGCCAGCCCGATCAGGTGGGCTATAATCCGGCGCTGTCTGGCCTCAGCCTCAATTTCAATCGGGTGCATTTTCAGTGGGAGCGCGGATCAGGCGGTTACGCGGTAACGATGGATGCCCGCTCGTCCCGCTTCCGCCCCGAAGTGCAGGTGGCGCGGATGAGGATCGCGGACCGCGCGGCGCCGCTTTATACCTACACTGATGGCGGAGATCACGATCAATGGAGTGTGGCGCGCGGGGCGCTGGGCAAGTCCGGCTCACGTTGGCTGCCCGTGCGCCGCCCCGCGAATTACGCGGGCGAGGTCTTTGCCAGCCTTGCACGGGCGCAGGGCATCACTCTGGGACCGGCACTGACGCAGCAGGGCGCCCCCGGCGGCACGGCTCTGGTCAGCCATTTCAGCGATCCGCTGCCTCAGCTGCTGACCGGCATGCTGAAATTCTCCAACAACCTCACGGCCGAGCTGATCGGGATGACGGCCACACGCGCCCGCATGGGCGGCGTGGCATCGCTCGCCGCATCCGCGCGCGAGATGACGGGCTGGGCGCAACGCGATCTGGGGCTTGAGGGCGCGCGTCTGGTCGATCATTCGGGGCTGGGCGACGCCTCGCGCGTCTCGGCGCTTTCGCTGGCGAAGGTGCTGACCCTTGCGCATCGCAGCGCGGCGCTGCGCCCAATGCTCAAGCCGTTTCGCATGCGTGGATCGAACGGCAGCTTTGATGACAAACACCCCGTCCGGGTCGAGGCCAAGACAGGCACGCTGCATTTCGTCAGCGCGCTTGCGGGCTACGCGACCGGCCCGTCGGGCCGCCCGCTGGCCTTTGCCATCTTCACCCAAGAGCCTGCGCGCCGCGCCGCCATCGCTGGCATGCAGAGCGACTCGCCCCCTGGTGGGGCTGACTGGAACCGGCGCGCAAAGGGTTTGCAGCAAGCCTTGATCGAACGCTGGAGTGCGGCATACGGCGGATAGGACGCAAGCGTTTTCATGCACTGGATAAACGTCGTTATGACCGGGGACATCCCTAAGCTGCGAGCATTCTGACACGCCCCGCGAAACCACCCTTGCACCGCGCCGCGCCATCCACTAATTGAACTCTACCACCACGGCAGGCGAGTTGGCGGAGTGGTGACGCAACGGATTGCAAATCCGTGTACACCGGTTCGATTCCGGTACTCGCCTCCAATACTTTCAAGCACTTGCGTCACCCTGCTTGTCCTTTCCCTTGAAATTTGAAACAGCCGTTGAAACTTTCACGTTCTGGGCTTGTTCTGTTCCGTGCGGTCTCTAGCTTCCTGTGCGCGCGTCGCGAGCACTTTTTGGCGTACACGTCCACCATATTTCTTAAGCATTTCGACACCAGAGTGCCCCGTTACCGCCTTAACCATTTCGTCGTCGCAGCCCGCTAAGTAGAGCTCAATCGTAGCGTTTTTGCGCAGGCCGTGCGTCACGTACGTTGGTGCTTCCGGATGTTGCATTGCCGCCTTCACCTTGCGCATTTCCTGCGAAATTGCACGGTAGCTTGCTGGGCGTCCTCCAGCTGCTGTGACCACGGTGAGGCCCTTTTTTTCTAGCGTCGCAAGATAGGTGGTGAGACGCGCGGTGAGCGGGATCCACATTGGCTTTTGACCTTTGCCCTGCGTCATATCCCAGTAGCCATCCTTAAAGTGGTCCCATCGCATGGTGATAACGTCACCGATCCGCTGCCCGGTCCCCACACACAGTTCATAAACGAGTCTGGCTCGAGCAGGCGCGATCAACTCGAACTCCCTCCGCACTTCCTCTGGCCAAGGTTCCCAGCCATCGCCGGGTTGCTTGAAGAGAGGTATGCCCCGCGCAGGGTTGCCGTCCTCTTTCTTGAGGAACCCAATCAGGCGCGCGTGGTTCATGAGTACTACCATGACCTGCACTAGGTAGTTCGCGCGGCGCCAGCTGTCAGCATTCGCTCGGTGTAGTTGATAAATATGCTGCGTCTCGATCTTAGCTGGGTCTTTCTCCCCCCAAATCTTCCGAATGTGCTCCATGTACCTGCGATAGTCTGCCTTGGTGCGCGGCTTCTTAGCGCGATAGGCATCGCTCTCGTAGTAGCTAAGTATCAACGTTTCGAAGGTACGTTTTCCGGGCTGTCCCTGCCGGACCTTAAGAAGCCGGTGATAGTGCTCCCAGAATTCTGCAGTGCCAAACTCTTCCTTAATCATCACAGACTGCCCTCTGGAGCGCCTGATGAAACGAAGATAACCGCGGTCCTCGTAGACATACTTTGGCAGATGTTTTCGCGTCATCAGCGCATCCGTAGATCGTTTTCAAGGAAATCGTCCAAGGGCTCGGCGTCGCTCATCGCGGCATCTATGGTCACGCTACCGTCCGGCTTGATCTCAAATTTGGCTCTCACCCAACCAGCTTCACGAGTTTCGCGAAGAAGGGCGGCAACTGCACGCTTAGCTGCTGTTTGTGGTCGCGGTTCGGGCATGGGCTCCACCTTAACTAATTCGCGCCAGCCTGATCCTAGCACTGGGGTAGGTTACCGGCGGCAGTAGACACTGCCGTCGTGAGTTCTTGCATCGGGTCGCGAGCTCAATCTGGCCCCTCCACTTGCTCCTGGTCCCGGCCGTCGGGAACCACCATGTTGCGCTCGACAAAGTCCGCTATGGCGTCTTCCGGCAGATAGAACGTGCCGCCTATCTTCAGATGCTTGATCTGCTTGGCAGCAATCAAGCTTCGGATCCGTCGCTCCGGCCAGCCACTGCGCTCTGCCAGCTCCCTAGGAGAAAAAAGGGCACAATCGGACATCATTCTTCCCTTATCCGTTCAAATAGGTAACAATGCAGCAAGAAGCGGCACAAGTGCTCGTTTGTTACCAGATTGAGGCACATTCGTTACCATGTCAAGCCAAGTCGCCTATGTTGGTCAAAGAATGCGTGAGGTTCGCGAAGAACTCGGCCATTCGCAGGCGAAACTTGCCGCGATGCTTGAGCTATCGGACCGGGCCTACAAAAACTACGAACTCGGGAAGCGCGAGGCACCCTTATCAGTCATCGCTGAATTTTCTTCGAAATTTAATGTCGATCTGCGCTGGTTGGTCTTCGGCTCTGATAGGCAGTCTTTTGATACCGCATTGGTGGAGCTTGCCTGCGAAACGAGCGCCATAACGTTTTCCATGGCCATATCAGAATCCAAGGCAATTCTGACTGATAAAAAATACGATAAATTTTATCGATACGTTTTGGATCAATGTATGATCAAGGGAACATCACCCGAGCATGAAGCTAAAGCGGTCTTTGATCTTATGAGAGGTGACGATGAATAGAGTCCCCAATAGGCCCTCATTCTGCCCGGAACATCGGGAAAGCCTTGATCGACACCTTGGTCAACTAGCGAACAGAATTCGGTTGGCTGGCTTTGTTGTGGCATCTATTGCAGTAGCCGCCAAAATCGGAACGCTGGCTTCGCCAGAGGTTCTCGGCGGAGCTCTCTCATGGTTCTTTCCGATTATCGCATCAGCTGGCTTCGGTGCTGCGATAGCGGGTGAAATATTCTGGCGCACACTCTTGCGACTCACTTCGGTTGACTCTTCGGACTTCTGAAGTTCCCAGAACTCAACGCCCATAAACACACCATGGCGATCATAGCGCTGTGAGGAGAATCGAAAGTCAGAACGTGAGTAAGTTTGGAAAGTCTAAGCATACTGTGGTGAGTCTGTTCTCTGGCTGCGGAGGGTTAGACCATGGCTTTCAAGAGACTGGTTTTGACATACTTGGCGCCTTTGATAGCAACTCCGCCGCCATGGACTGCTATCGCAGTAACAACAAAACACCGACAAAGATCGCCTTGATTTCCGAACAATTCGAGATCCCTGGCAATGTCGACGTCATCCTGGCTGGCCCTCCATGCCAGGGCTTTTCCACTGGCGGTGGATATAAAGAAAATGACGAACGAAATGACTTGCTGTTGGTGACATGCCGATTGATAGCCAAGTACCGACCGAAGCTGGCTGTTATCGAAAACGTGGCTGCCTTGACCAACAAAAAGAATGTGTCCTATTTTAGGGCTGCGCTCTCCATCCTGTCGGAGGCGGGTTATTATTGCACGGCCAAGGTATATTCCGCCGATGAATTTGGAGTCCCGCAGCGTCGAAAGCGGACAGTGATAGTCGCGAGATCAAATGGAGCACTAATCACTGATCTAAGCCCGCAATCCCTAGGGCGTGCAACTGTCCGAACCGCTCTTGAAGGTATCAATTTTGACGCTCAAGCTCATTCTCCAACTTATCCAGAGCAAGGTGGCAAACACGATATTATTGCTAAGAAAATCAAGCCAGGTCAAAAACTCTGCAATGTGCGCGCTAGCGCTGCCAGCGTCGCTACATGGGAAATTCCTGAATGGTTCGGCGCAGTGAGCGCTGCCGAACGAGTAACGCTAGAAACCATTAGGACGCTGCGAAGAAGAAATCGCAAGCGCAGCTTTGGGGATGCCGATCCGGTTTCGCTTGATGAGATAAATCAGCAGAATTCGAGTATAACTTCGGAATGCCTTAGCTCCCTCCAAAAAAAGGGATATCTAAGGAAAGTTGGCGACCTCTACGACCTTCGAGATACCTTCAACGGAAAGTATCGACGTCTTTCGCTCGATGATGTGTCGCCCACCGTAGACACGAGATTTGGAGATGTGCAGCTGTTCTTGCACCCTTTGGAGAATCGTGGACTAACCATACGAGAGGCCGCGAGGCTACAAGGATTTCCTGATGAGTATTCATTCCCCGAGCGAATGAAGGATGCATTTCGTATGATAGGGAATGCTGTTCCGCCGCCGATGTCCAGACAAATAGCAGAGTACTGCAGGGAAATTCTCGCATGACGCGTATAAAGAGTATTCCAGAAGGCTGGGATTTTCCCTACGACGGAAGCCCGCTGCCATCTCAATCGGTCTCTATGATCGACTTCCTGAGTAAGAAGGTCTTTAACGACTACGAGCCGTCACAGTTTCAGCCATTTAGGCTCCGATTGATTGACTGGCTGAACAACGTTGATACGGAAGAGGAGCAACATCACCTCCTAGCACTTCTTCTGAGTGTCTTCTTTGTTGGTAGAAGGGAGTTTGAGGCTCTCTACAGGACCGCCTACCACGGAAACATATTCCGCTGGGTTTTGGCTGATGAAGACCTCGATGTCTTTTCAGATGAGCTGGAAAGCACTGTGACAGGGAGAATCAATAAATCTTGGATTTGTCCGATTTCGGATAGCCTTAGAGTAAATTCGTTCCTCAAGGTTAATGGCCTGAAAAGCTTAGATAAGCGCCCCGATTGGAGGTCACTTAAGCAATTTGGCGACCTTGAGAAGATAAGATCCTACGTGGAGAAAAAGAAGATTTCGGACCTTGTTCTTCTTGAGGATTTTGTGGGATCTGGCACGCAGGCGAAGGCCGCTATAAAATTCGCAGCAACCACGCTCCCCAACACTAGAATTCTGCTGTGCCCATTGATTGTATGCCCAGTTGGGGACAAAACGCTCGCGGAAGAAGCTGAAAAGTTCGAGAACGTGACCTACGACCCTGTTTTGGTGCTGCCCGAAACTGCGTTCCATACATATTCTGATGATGCAGCGGAGAATGAAACGCCTATTCATAAATTTCTGTGCGGCCTCAACGAAAAGCTCGAAGGAGACACGGAGAAGTTTATGTTCGGCTTTATGAATACGGGAGCAAAGGTTGTGATGTACTCTAATTGCCCGAACAACACCTTGCCCATTTTTCATCATGAAACTGAAAACTGGAAACCCCTTTTTCCTAGAGTGAACAGACAGTAATGAAAGCGAATCCATTCTTCGAGCTCTATGTTGGCGATCGTATCAGTTCTAGCGAATTCGTTACGATCTTTAGCCCCTTGCTCGTACCGCATACAGAGCCGCTCTTCCTCCCTGGGAACATCGTAGTGACTGGCATCCAGGGTTGTGGCAAGAGTATGTTGCTCAAGCTATTAAAGCCTCAAACGCGCATTGAGTACGAAAAAGCCAGAGAGCCATTCCCAGTACCTTCGACGTTAAGAAAGTTCGTCTGCGGTTCAGTGAACCTTGCTCATAGCAGCGTGATCGATTTCGGTTATCGAGACTCCATCGATGAGGACGTCCAGAAAACCGAGATAATGTTCGCAGATTTCCTGAATTACTTGGTGTGCGACAGCCTCCTGGAAGCGCTATCCATTTATGGAAACGCATCTCAGGACATCAGAGATGAAGTTGGCTTGCGGTTTAGCTTGGAACAAATGAACGCCTTGGCGCGTGAGGTATCCAACCTCGAAGTTTGGGAAGGATGGGTGGGCGAATGCAACTCCATTTCGGAGCTCCGCGCTAGGCTCCAACGGAGAACAAAGCTCTACAGAAGGTACGTTCATGGGAAGGATTCAGAGCTTTCTCCCGACGTATTTGATACCGCGACCCCAGTTGGAGCCCCGCAAGCTGCAATCGCAGAGCTCCTTCACACGAGTGGTGCTATTGATTCCGATACCCACGTATTTGTGGATATTGATCAGTACGAAGAACTTGGAAATATCTCATCTAGGGATACGCCCGGGCAGAGCGTTGACTATCGGTCGGTCATAAATAAGGCTCTTGCATCTAGGAATCCGGAAATATCGTATAGAATTGGCACGCGCGGCTATTCTTGGCGTAGTCACGGAAGGATACACGGCACGAACGGCAACTTGGAGTTCATGCGCGACTACAAGTATATTGAGCTGGACCAGATATTGAAGAAAGATGAATCTGATAGTGCTCGCGCCGATAACGTATTTGATAGTTTTGCGCGAGACGTCTTCGAAAGACGTTTAAGGTACGCCCAGTTTGCCGTTTCCCCAGATGAAGGGGGTGATCTACTCGAGAGGGTGTATGGAACGCACCTTACTCCACAGAAGAAAATCAACCTTATGAGCCTCCGGGACCCGGAGAAGTATATTGTTGTCGATCAAGCCTGGTCTGAGAGTACGAAGGTAGCGCTCAAGAGCCTTGCTAAGAGGGACCTATTCTCGGCAAAACTTGGGGAATTCTACACACGGCAAAAAGGTGACAGAGAGTCCTTAGAGGTTAAGGACGACCAACTTCCGTGGATGCGGAACTCTAATAGATGGTGGAGGAAGGAGAGGTCGAATGTTCTCTCTATCATTCTCGCATCGCAAAGTCGGCAAAAGTCGATATGGGGCGGAGCTGATGAAGTCCTTGAGCTATCGGGCGGTAGTATCCTTGTGTTCCTCGGGCTAAACCAGTTTATTTGGAGCACTTGGCTTCAAAAATCTGGAACGGAACATTCAAGAACGGCAATCCCGGAAATTTCGGTTACAGTTCAGTCAACTGCGATCATGCGGACTAGCCATGCATGGTTTGACATGATTTATCAGCAATCCGGGCGCAGCGCGGAAAGGGCTCGTTTTGTGAAGCAAGCCGCAACCGACCTTCGACAAAAGCTGCTCAAAGATGATAAATTGAGCTATCCGGGCGCGAATGGATTCTCACTCACTATTGAGGACTTGGATAACTTCCCTAGCATTCGAGGCTTTCTCGAGCAACTTGCAGACTACGGAAATATGCTAATGCTCGACCATACCACCAAGAATGTTGGCGGGGGGCAGCGGAAGAAATTTTATTTTCATCCAATTCTTTGCCCAAGTCTTGGCCTGCCGTATGTCCGCACGAAAGAGCCGCACTACTCGAAGGTAAAAGAAGTTGCAGACTGGATTCAGAAGTCTGGTTTTGAAGTTTCATTGGCGCACGACGGCGGTCCGCAACAAGAAGAGCTGTTCTAAGATATGCAAGGCTTCAAATTTCGGCCATGGGGCCGTCCAAGCTGGCTTCGGACCAAGTTTGGCAATCAAAGCTGGTGTGTTTTGGCATGCCAAGGCACAGAAAAGCGTAGCGTGAAATCTGCGGTGGATATCGCTAAAGCTGAAGATTTCGTCTTCTTGGTCCGGATTGACGATCCGAACATCGGGCCGGAACAAGAGTACAATGAGCGAGTCCAAGTTCTTTCCGACAACCTAAAGTATTTCCAGGAAAATTGTGAATGCGGTTATGAGGTTCGAAGCGGCGACCTCAAGGCCTCGATCGATCTAATTCGGAAAATTTGTGACGAGGCCATAGACAAATCAGATAGCATAATTTTGGATATCACCTCGTTTCCAAAGCGCTGGTTCTTCCCTATGGTTCGCCACTTGGTCAGCAATGGGCGAGTGAAGAACCTCCAGGTAGTCTACACTAAAGGGAATGGTCACGCCGAATCTCTTTCAGAGAATCCGGAAATTCTTCGTGTTCTGCCGACTTTCGTCGATGACGATGATCGTAGCGACCATGATTTTGCGTTTGTTGGGGTTGGCTTCCACACCCACGGCATGCTTCAACTGTTCGGTGCTGACAAGACTATGTCACTGCAGCTGCTATTTCCTTTTCCTCCAGGTCCACCAGGCATCCAACGCAATTGGAAGTTCGTGCAGGAGGTGGAAATGAAGGTGCACAAGGAGGACGGGCACACATCTAGCCCCGATCCAATAGCTTACCTTCACCTCGACTCAATTGATGTTTCGCAAGCCTTTGATGCTATGAAGATTGTAACTGAGGCAGGCGAGAGGACGTCAGTCATGGCTCCTTATGGCCCAAAGACGTTTTCTCTAGCTATGTGCCTTTTCGCTCTTGCTTGTGAGCGCGCGGGGAAAGGAGACGTCCCCGTCTACTACTCGCAGCCGCAGAAATACACGATCGAGTACACGAAAGATGTATGCCTCCGCAACGGCACATTGGACAATTGGGCGTACGCCATCAAAAGAGCAGGAACCTATGTCTACGAAATGTAACGGCGACAGCTATAGAAGCTGCCGCCGTTCAATTTCGTCCAACCGCTACTCTCTGGAGCAAGTAAACGTGCTCCAGATGTCTGCTGCAACTCTCCGTTGCAACGCCCGCGGCCTCGCCTCTTAGCTGGTTTCGCGGATTGGATGTTCTTCAGGTAGCGAGGTACTTCTCGCCGGTCAAGTCGGCCGGCGCTCGCCTCTAGAATAGGAAACGGAAAGCTTTGTCTGTACGCGTGTGCAATGACACAACGTCTTGCATGTCGAGGGGAGGTAGGTAGCTATGCCTTGTAGGTTGTTGTTCAGTGAGCAGCGATGACCTGAGATAGATAAATTTTTAGTGTCGCGTGCATCTTGGGAGTGGGACAGGACACGAAGGGCCTCTCTGGAGCTTCGGGCCAGTCGTTCGAGCGGTATGATTCGACACTTATATTCAGTGGCTATCTTCGACTAGCCTAGGGCAAACCGCAGTTCGCGAGGTGGTTCAGTCGCTTGATCGGACCGAGCGTAGTAGCTGTTGCGCAAGTGACAAGTCAGTACCGGCCCTTATTAATAGGGAACCACATAACAGGTCCAGATGCTAGGATCGCGGTCTATTCTTCCCCGAAGAGACGCTCCTCAAGTGCATGAATTATAAGCGCTTCTATCTCGGCAACGGACAGGAGTTTCTCTTCTGCGAGGCGGCGGACGAGGTGCTCGATACGATTGTTCTTAGGGCCGAAGAGATACCAATCGTGGAGCTGTTGAGCATCTGGGTGACGGACGGGCGCAGCAAGAGTGCCGTCTTCCAGCAGCATTCGGCGAATTTTAGCTAGTCGCAGTGCTAGCGACTTTTTTGTAGGCACGAGGGCGCCCTCCATGCTCTGGCCTCGTGACCGCTCGGAGAGGTGAGCTCGCCCGGAGCAGGTCGGCCACTGTGCGTGATTGCAGCTCGCAGAGGGCGTTTCGGCTCACGGACACACTAGTGCCGAGCCAAGAGCCCCCAAATCATCGGTTGAAGAATGCTACGATTTCATTTTTGATCTAACTCGTTCGCCGCGCTCAATCCTACGTTGTAGTTTAACTCCGGTACCGGTGCTTGCTGAAGGGCGTCCGCCCGCCATCGCATGTTCCGTTTGAGAGGAGGGCGCTCCAGCATTGCGCGAAGAGTTTGCATTGGCTGATGCTGTGGGGAAAGCACGACTGGTTTGTGGCAACCGGCTTGAGGGCAAGAACCTCTGGATACTGCCTCCGACTGTAGCGGCGGCCCAGCCAGCTTGCAGATTCCCTGAGATCATTGGAACGATGAATGGGATGGCGACAACCATCACGAGGGACAAGATCACGACGCCAAGGAAAGGCACCATCTTGCCTGCCTTGTCGGCAGTATCGATAGACCCGAGATCACTGACCAGAAGCGTTGTTAGACCGAAGACCATAGAGAACACGCCGGCTATCACCACCGGGTAAAGCGCGAAGCTTGCCAGAGAGGAAACCCAGCGGTGGAAATAGTCCTTAGTCACGTCAAACATCGAGCAGAGGATCATGATCGGCGCCAAACCAACCAGTAGCGTGATCATCATTTTCGCAAGAACCAAAACAGCTCCGGCCAGCCCGCCCACTATGGCAATCAGGGCCATGAAGAAAACGCCCATCAGCGCCTTGCTGACCCTCGACATATGGGAGGCGGCTTCATTCCCGTATTCCGCCAGCCGGTCCATTTGCAGATCAAACCGCGCCGCGAAGTAGGCCGACCCAATCGCATCCTCGCCGGTCGCTGAGCCAATCAGGCTGCCAGCGAGCTCGTCTAGCCCGTCAATCAGGTGCTGGCTGACGAAGTTGAAGTTCGCCCAGTTCAGCGCGAACGCCTTGATCAAGCTGATCTTGAAGAGCAGCACCAGCATCTCTCGCCCGTCCATGGGCCGAATTTGCCATGCCATGTTGATGAAGAGCGCAATGATCGCAACGGTCGCGGCCCCCATGATGATCGTGCCGGAGATCTCTGCTACGGCGGCGAACTGCGAAGTTGCGACGGTATCGAGGCCCTTGTCGGCTGCTTCTACGATGAATGTAACGATCCCCATCAATCAGCCTCCTGACATTGTTCCCGCAGTGCTGCGCGAAGGTTCGAAATGACAGGGAAATACTCGGCGTTGGCCCAGGTTAGATGAAGGCTGTCCGTTGCCTGCGGATCAGCGAAGTCAAGCGCGTCGAACTCCTCTTCGATGCTGGACCAGTCAGGCCAGAGTGCGTCGCAGGCACATGAGCCCGCCTCCAGCGCCGCCTGGTGTCTTCGCAGGGAATAGAGGTCATCTGCGGCGGTATTGCGCCATGCATCGCGGAATCCGCTGTAGGTCAATCCATCCGGGCGCTGTCTGACCGTGCAGCCGTAGCGATCTGTTCGGGCAGAGCTGGCGGAAAGTAAAGGCGTGACCGTGTCTGCGTAGACGGGGCCAGCTGAGGCGATCAGGATGAGCGTGGTGAGCAATTTCATGTCGGTTTTCTCCGGTCAGTCGGCGCTTCGAGGTGATTGGTCGATGTGTGTGAAGTCGCAGCTCGGCGCCGCGCTCAGCCAACCTTGGATCGCGGCGAGATTGCCGTGTTCGCTGAGCACGATTTCCAGCCCTTGGCGAAAGCCCTTCGGGCATTGGTTTGCGTAGCGGCGGGCCTGCGCGCCCAGCTCAAAGGCATAGCTGTCGTCCCAGCTTGCCCCGCTGCGGATCAGCACCCCGATACGTTCCAAGGCGTCGAACGCGCGATCACTGCCTGGACGCCATGCCAACCATGGGTTCACCGGGAAGCGCGGATTAGTGTCGGAGCGCATGGGCATCCTCCCTGTCGTCGCTCAGCGCGTCTCGAGGAGCTTCTTCGCCCTCTGCGCCTGTTCCATGCTGTCGTTGAGCTGCGCGGAATCCGGCATCCAGGCGCTCAACGCTGCGGCCAAGGAGAGCTGTGATCTGAGCAACACGATCACGGAGCTGCGTAACCCAGCCAGTTCCGTGCGCGTCTCCTCGCCGGAGCTGGTCAATTCCCGCGCGGATTCCTTCGAGGCTTCCGTCAACCGCTCGACGCAGCTCAGCAATTCGCGCTCTAACGCTGTCAGGCCATGCATCGCTCACTCCTTCGGCAGAACGAGACAGTCCACCGGCTCCCCCGCCAAGTGGCAGCGGTCCAGTTTCGCCCGGCCATCGCGTGGGATCAGGTATGTCGCCTCGGGACGGTCGATCACTCGCAGCCCCATCGTGTTCAGGTTCGGCATCAGCCAGGTCATGACCGACCATGTCGAAATCCCAGTGCTGATCATCAGGCAGCAAGCTACCAATGTCGGCCACATCAGGGCTTTCCACTCTGGCCGTGCTGCGTTCGCGCTCTGCCGCATGAGGTGCTTCCTCACGCGCAGCTGGTAGCCTTCCGTATCGGTCTTGATTGTAGCCAGCGCGTTTTCGGCAATGCCCTTCAAATCGGTCCTGAAGCTCTGCAACTGTGCGTCGATCGAGGCGGCGTTCTCGGTCCTGATCCGCTCCATGTCCGCGTTCAGCTTCTCGCTCAGCCGTTGTTTCGGCTCTCCAGTTTTCATGAAAACACGTCCCTTTAAGTCTGAAATTTTCTTTTGAGATTGGATCGACGACCGAGACAGTGTTGCCTCGCTGCCGATTGACCTCGTACCCCGCGTCCTGAAATGCGGCGATCAAGGTCGCACGATCCGTGATGAGCCCGACCGAGATATGATCACGTAACCAGTCATGGATTTCTGCCCGGGCCTGCTTCCGCTCCGCTGACTCCCTGACTTCTTTGAAGTCGAGCCTGCGTGTTGCATCCAGAGGATCGGCCCATCCATAGGTTCCGTTCATCAAGTCGCGCAGGCTGTCGAAGGCGCGTTCGTAGCCGGGCGGAGCGATGTTGAGGCTGCGTCCGCTATAAAGCTCCATCCGGGGGGTGCAGAAATGCAGCTCGACGCGGTCCTCATGGGTGTGGCGCACCCACAGGCAAGCGTACCGGTCAACATCGAGCCCGGCGAAGGCGATCTCCTCGAAGCGGTCGATGACCTCCTGCTGCTGGTCTTCGGAGGGGGCATCCTCGTAGGCGAAGCTGACGACACCGGCTCGATAGGTCCACTTGTGTGGGCAGGCATCGATCAGGTCGATCATGCCCTGGGGATCGCCGCGCACGATCTCTGGCAGCGGCTCGCGCGTTACACTCATGGGCTGGCCGGACGCATCGCGGCTCAGATCGCGGTTGTCGTCATAGGCAAGCACGGTGCGGGCGGTCAGGTATTCGACCGGCCCCGCACCGCCGCCTTTGCCGTTGGGGAAGAATTTGATCAGCATCCGGGCGGCCTCCGATGCTGTGCAAGGACTTCCATCAACCGCCGCTCGATGCCCACCAGCGCCGCCGCCACGCGCAGGGCTTCGACCTCGCTGGACCGGCCCGCGCGGGTCGCCGTATTCAGCCAACGCGCGATCTGATTGAGGTTCCCGCCGTAGCGCGCCACAGCCAGAACGAGAGAAGGGTCAACGCGAGGCGCGGGTTTGCGCCGCCGCGACTGCGTGGCCCACAGGGCCTCCCGCAGAAGCTCGGCGGCAGACAAACCCGCCGCTTCGGCTTTCGCTCGAAGCGCGGCTTTCTCTTGCGCCGAGCATCGGAAAACGAAGGTTTCCGTGCGCGGCTCCTTTGCGCGGCCTAAGGCCGCGCCGGTGGGGTTCGAAGGGGAGGCTTGCCTCCCCTCGCAAGGCCCCGTGTCAGAAGCGCCAGCGTATGACATGGGTCGCCTTGCTCCTTGCTCAGACTGCTTGATGTTCGAGGTCACCATGCCACCTCCGCACGGCGAAGCTCCGGTTCAGAAACCAGACCGCGCGACAGCAGCTCACCAGCCTGATTGCGCGAGATGTGCTGGCACATCCAATTGCGCTCGCGGACCCACCCGGCAAGCTGACGAAAATGCTTTGCCTCAAGTTCAGCGGCGTCGATCTGCGCTGCACGGGCCTCCTCGACAAATCGTTGCCAACGGCTTTCTCGGAACCAGTTGTCGGAGAAGCAAACCTTCGAGCGAGTGTAGCCTTCGGTCTCTGTCGCGTAGGCATTGACTGCGCGGATAAATTCCTCGGTGGTGGTGCCGTCCTTGATGGCCCGCTCGAATTGCTGCCGGCAGGTGATCTTGTTCCGACGCCGATCCGGCGGATAGGTGGCCCATGCTTTCTCGAAATCCTGATCCTCCGCCTCGCGCGTGTCCGCCCGCGTAGGTGGTTTCTGGATGGTTTTAGGATGGTTTGGGGTCCGCTCTGGACCCGGTACCCCGACCGCTGCGGACCCCGTTCTGGGGTCATGCGGAACCCCGTCCGCTGTGGGCCCCGTCGAAAATTCGGGTTCGTCGTCCGGTTCGGAGATCGCCTCCAGGCCGTTCACCACGCCCAGAACGATCCTGTAGATCACCGTATAACCGTTCTTGCAGGGGCGCCGTCCGGTCTCGACCAGAATACCCTCGCGCAAGAATTCGGTGATCGTCCGCTTGACCGTCGACTCGCCTAGCTCGGTATGGCGCTGGACGGTCCCTTTCGAACACCAGATACCAGACCCATCGTCGCTAGCCTTGTCGGCCAGGAACATGATGATCTGCTTGCGCACGGGACTACCGAAGCGCCTCTCGGCGCAAAGGTTTGCGACCTTCCAGCTCATACGCCGTCTCCAGCGTTTGCAGAGACATCGGCTTGCGTGGTATGGATGAAGGGAAGCTGACCGGCTTCTTTTATTTGGACCCTGCTCGCAGTTGCCGCTGCGACAGGGTCTTTTAGCTTCTGGACACGATGAGATCGCAGAGAAGCGGTTGAAACTTTCTCGCTAAGTTCACTGTCTGTCCGGGGGAGGTTTGAAACACAACCCCATTGATTTCTTTCAATTTCTTGACGGATTGCAAATCCGTGTACACCGGTTCGATTCCGGTACTCGCCTCCATTTATCCCCCTTTAGACTCAGCCTAAAAACGCCTCCAGGCGTTGCTCGGCCACCGTCAGATCACGTGTTCCACTTGGCTCGGGCAAGGGACGCGGCGAACGGGCGAGGTCGAGGACGTCGGGATGGACATAGCTGTTTCGCGCGATGGCGGGCGTGTTGTGCAAACGCTCGGCGGCGGCTTCGGCCATCGCCTTGATCGTTGGCGTTTCCAAATCCATCGCAACACCGAAGGCCGCGACCGTGCCGGACCATGTGCGGAAGGTTTTGGCGGTCAGGTTCTCGATGCCGCCCGCCTCCGAAAGATAGGTGTTCAGGCTGGCCGAGGTGACGCGCCGGGGTTCGCCGTCGTCGCCCAGCCAAGTCAGAAGCTCGGCCCCCGGCAGGTCGCGGATCCGCTCAAGTGCTTTCATCAGGCGCGAATCGGCCAGTTGGCGGCGGATCTTTTTTCCGCCTTTGCCAGTGTACGAGATTCGCAGCCGTCCTTCGGAAAACCGCACGTGCCGGCCCTTGAGCGTCAGTGCGCCATATGTTCCGTTCTCGCGCGTGTACTCGGGATTGCCGACACGCAGCGACAGCCGGTCGATCATCGCGGCGGCAGCGGCCACCGCGAAAGCTTCCTCGCCGGGCTCTTCGGCCAGATCGCGGCGGATGCGGCGGCGGATACGGGGCAGGGCTTGCGCGAACTCGGGCAGCTGAGAGAATTTCTGAGCCGCCTGCAACGCGGTCCATTCGGGGTGATATCTGTATTGCTTGCGCGCGCGGGCGTCCTGTCCGGTGGCCACGAGGTGTCCATCCTTGAACGGCGATATCCACACCTCTTCCCACGCGGGCGGGACTGCCAACGCCTTGAGGCGTGCGCGTTCGGCGGCATCGTCGATCCGGCTGCCATCCATCGCCAAATAGCTGAATCCCCGCCCGCAGCGCCTGCGCCGAATGCCCGGGCGGTCGTCAGGGTAATAGCGCAGAGACGGGGGCAGATCGGTCATTGCGGGCTTTCTTCGGCAAAGATGTCTCGGGTGTGCGGCGCGCCTGTTGCGCGTGTCACCCCTCCGAAACGGGGCGCGCACCCGGCGGGTTCCCGCGATAGGGGTTCATCGCGCGCGCCTTCCGGGAACCGCGGTGCGCTGCGGCGGGTTTTGACCGTAGCAGATGCGCAGGATGGCGCATCGTCCGTTCAGGAGGCTTTTATGACACAGATCCCTTCAAACCCCTTGCCCACCGGGCCCACGCCTGGGCCGCGACCCGGCGCTGGGCGCCCGCCAAACCCTGGCCCTGCCAATCCCGGCCGTCCGGATCCACAGCGCCCGCCTTCGGAAATCCCCAACGATCTGCCGCCGGAAGATGTGCCGCAGCCCCCGTCCGAGGCGCCTAACGATCTGCCAAACGAGGTGCCGCCTGGCGCGCCGGACGAGGTGCCGGCGCGCTAGCCGTTTTAACGCAAGCGGCGCAGCAATTCAGGCGAAGGATCCCCGGTAGCAGGAAGACCCTGACTGGATTGATAAGCGCTGATGGCCGCGCGCGTGTTGGGGCCAACCACACCGTCCGTGCCGCCGGTATCGAACCCGCGGGCCGTCAGACGTTGCTGCAAGGCGATGCGGTCATCCTTGGTCAGGCCCGTTTCGTCCGGCGGAAATGCACTGCGCAGAGGCCCGGCGCCGCCGATCCTGTCGGCAAGATGGCCCACGCCGATCGCATATGAATCGGAATTGTTGTAGCGTTTGATCGCGCGGAAGTTGCCGGTCACCGCAAAGCGCGGGCCGCCCGCTTGGGGCTGAATGATCGTGCCGGATGCGCTCTCGCCCGGCAAAACCTCCCGGCCCCACGATGTCCCGCGGCTCCAACCGTTCTTGGCAAGGTAAGCCGCGGTCGAAGCCAGCGCGTCCGAGGGGTCCTCGGACCAGATGTCGCGCCGCCCGTCGCCGGTGAAATCGACGGCGAAAAGTTCGTAGGACGTCGGGATGAATTGGGTATGTCCCATCGCGCCTGCCCAGCTACCGGTCATGCGATCGGCACTGATATCGCCGTTCTGGATGATCTTGAGTGCCGCGACGAGCTGCTTTTCGAAAAACGCGCCGCGCCGCCCGTCAAAGGCCAGTGTGGAGGTGGCCGAAATGACGGGCACATCCCCGCGCCGTTCGCCGTAAAAGCTCTCAAGCCCCCAAATCGCCGTGATGATCCGCGCATCGACGCCGTAGCGCGATTCGAGCGCATTCAGCGTGGCGCGGTGCTTCTGGAAAGCAGCCCGGCCCTTGGTTACACGTTCGTCCGAGGCAGCGATTGAGAGGTAATCCTCCAAGGTGCGGTTGAATTCGGTCTGATTGCGGTCCCGCTTGACCACGCCCGGCAGGTAGCCAGTGCCGCGGAACGCCGCCGACAATGTGCTGCCCGAGATACCGTAGCCACCCGCGCGGGCGCGAAACGACGCGACCCAGGCGTCGTAGGCGGCATTTGGGACGGGACGCAGATCATCCGCCAAGGCACTGGACGCGCGGGCTTCGGACGCGCCGGCCATGCCCAATCCGCGCATGTCACCGCAGGCCGAGAGCCCCAAGGCCCCAAGGCCGATGGTGAAACTGCGTCGCGACAGGCAGGGCGTGCTTGCCCGCCGAGCCTGAAATGGGGTGGTTTTGTGAAAAATCGTCATGCCTGCCTCGCTTTGATGCTGTTTTGCGGCCAATCCTAGGGCAGTATCGGCCGAGGCAAAAGTGGCTGCGCGATGCGGCAGAGGATTATCGCCGCCGCGCCCTGTTGCGGCTGCCGTTTTGGGCCGGTGCGGCGATGCACCGCGTATCCGCGCCAAGGGTCACAGCGCCGTTGCCCATGCACGGGTTCTGTGGCAAACCTGACGCAACAATTCGAACGGAAGAGTTTAGCCATGACCGACTACGCCGCGCGCCGCACCATGATGGTCGACACGCAGGTTCGCCCTGCAGACGTCACCAAGTTTCCGATCATCGACGCGATGCTGAGCGTGCCCCGTGAAGCCTTTGTGCCGCGCGACATGCGCGAAGCGGCCTATATGGGCGAGAACGTCAATCTGGGCGGCGGACGTGTGGTGCTGGAGCCGCGGACATTGGCCAAGATGTTGGACGCGCTCGACATTCGCGGTGACGAGCTGGTTCTCGATGTGGGCAGCGCGCTGGGTTACTCGTCGGCTGTGATGGCCCGCATGGCCGAGGCGGTCGTCGCTCTGGAAGAGGATGAGGCGATGAGCCAGGAAGCGCAGACGCTGCTGCTGGAGCATGGCGCCGACAACGTGATCGCGCACACTGCGCCACTGGCCGAGGGCGCGCCCGAACATGGCCCCTATGATGTGATCGTCGTCGAGGGCGCGGTTCAGCATCTGCCCGACGCGCTGACCGCCCAGCTCAAGGAAGGGGGACGTATCGCGTGCCTTTTCATGGAAGGGGCCTTGGGGGCAGTACGCATCGGCTATAAACTGGGCGACCAGATGACGTGGCGTTTTGCCTTCAACGCAGGCGCGCCGGTACTTCGCGGCTTTGAAAAACACGCCGCCTTTACGCTTTGAGCGCGCGCGCGCGCCGCATAACCCAATCCGGCGCGATAATCGCGCCTCACATGACGCCACGCACAGAAACCAGCATGGCCAGAAGGACGACAGCGATGATGGTGCGATCCACGAAGGCGCAAGGCAACGACCAGTGCAGCGATCCGTTGGCCAGGCGCGCGCGGCGCAGCTGGCTGGGCCGCGGGATCATTGCCGCCTTGGCACTGACCGTGATGGTGCCCGCCGCGCAGGCCGATACATTGGCCGACGCGCTGGCTGGCGCCTATAACACCAGCGGTCTTTTGGAGCAGAACCGGGCGCTGCTGCGCGCCGCAGACGAGGATGTAGCGACAGCCGTCTCGGCCCTTCGCCCTGTCATTTCGTGGACGACCGACGTCACCAGCACCTACAGCCGGACGCGCGGCAACACCGGCGCGGCTGCGGCATTGGCAAATGGCAGCTCGCGGGCGACCAGTCTCAACGCCGGCATCACTGCCGAGTGGCTGCTGTATGATTTTGGCGGCACGTCGCTCCGGATCGACTCGGCCAAGGAGCTGGTTCTGGCGACACGCCAGTCGCTGATCGGAATTGAACAGCAAGTCCTGTTGCGCGCGGTGCAGGCCTATATGAACGTCGTTCGCAACACGCGCTTCGTCGCGCTGCGCCGCAATAATGTTCGTGTCATTGGCGAATCGCTGCGCGCCGCGCAGGACCGGTTCGAAGTGGGCGAGGTGACGCGTACGGACGTCGCGCAGGCCGAGGCGCGCCTGGCGCTGGCCCGTAGCGATCTGGCGCTTGCGGAGGGCGATCTGGAGCAGTCGATCGAGGAATACGTCGCCGTCACCGGCAGACGTCCCGGCGCGCTGTCGCAGCCGCCCAGCCCGCCGCGCCTGACCCGGAGCGAAGAGACAGCCAAGCAAGTGGCGCTTCGCACGCATCCCGACATGCTTGCCGCACAATTCAACGTCTCGGCGGCCAAGCTGAACGTCCTTGTGGCCGAGGCCGCGATGCAGCCCCGGGTCACCTTCGGTGCCAGCGTCGGCGTCAGCGAGCGTCTTAACGGGGGCGCCGAAACCGACACCAATCGTCTGAGCCTCGGCCTGAGCGGACCAATCTATCAGGGCGGCGCGCTCTCGTCGGCCAAGCGCCGCGCCTTCGCGCAGCGTGATGCGCAACTGGGCATCTTGCATCAGACCCGCGACCGGATCCGCCAGAACGTGGGGGTCGCCTATGCCATTCTCGAATCTGCCCGCGCGTCTGCCGCGGCCTCGGCCGAGCAGGTGAGGGCGGGCCGCATCGCATTTGAGGGCGTCAACGAGGAGGCCAATCTGGGCGCGCGGACCACGCTTGACGTGCTGGATGCCGAGCAGGAATTCCTCGACGCGCAGGCCAATCAGATCTCGGCCGAGGCCGATCTGGTGATCGCCGCCTATGCCGTGCTGGAATCCACCGGCGAATTGACCGTGCGTGATCTGAACCTTGCGGTGCAGACCTACGATCCCTCGGCCTATTACAACCTCGTCGAGGGTGCCCCGGCGGCGCTGAGCGAGCGGGGACAGGCCCTGGACCGCGTGCTGCGCAAGATCGGAAACCAGTAAAACTGCGCCTATCTGTTGTGCGAAAGCCGCGGCGTCGGTAAACTGACAGGCGAGGCAAGCAGCAAGGGCGATAAAAATATGTCCGATCCCGTAACGAATGTGGAAATCGAAAATGTGCTGTCCTCGATCAGGCGGCTCGTTTCGAGTGACGCACGCCCGGCAAATGGCGCCTCCGCCGGGATGACAGCGCAGACCGATAGGCGGACTGCGCAGACATTCGCCGCCGAGAAGGCCGGGAACGCCGCGCCCGATGCGTCGGCTGAACCCGAAAAGCTGGTTTTGACCCCATCGCTGCGCGTCGACGATGCAGCGCCGGCGCCGGGTGATGCACCGGTGACCCTTTCTGATGATCTGCGCGTCGATCTTGGCGGTGACGCGCCTGCGGATACTTCGGATCAGGACATGGCCGATGCGGGCGATGATTGGGACGATCATGTCGACGCGCCCCAGCCCGAGGAGGAGGCGATGCAAGCCCGCCTTGCCAGGCAGGACAGCGCGCCCGACGAGATGGCCGAGCTGGACCGAACAGAAGAGACGGGCGACGGTTCTCCGGCGGGTGACACCGAAGGCTGGCGCCCCGAAAAGCTGAAGCTGCGCGTTGCCGAGCTGGAAGAGGTAGTCGCGCGCCAAGCCGACCAGTGGGAGCCGGACGGCCCCGGCGAGGATGCCAATTCCGGCGGTCCCGTCGCCCCCCTCCCGTGGGAAGATTACATGCCTGACGGCGAAGACGCGCCCGGCGAGCCGGGCAGCGATAACGCAAAAGAGCGCCAAGCCGAGAGCAAGGCCGGGAGCGCACCTGAAAAAGCCATTGAGGACGCGATTGCCAAGGCCGCGATGCCGAAGCCGGCCGAGGCCGAAGAGCCGTCCAAGGCAAAGGCCGCCACTACCCCGGAAGATGAGCACATCCCGGATAATTTCGTCGCCGAAGAGGCGGGGGACACCTCCGCTGCGGCGCGCGCCACCGATGATGACGAGACCGACTTTCTCTCGGGCAATGACGAGTTTCTGGACGAGGATGCGTTGCGCGATCTGGTGGCCGATATCGTCCGGCAGGAATTGCAGGGCGCGCTGGGCGAGCGGATCACGCGCAACGTGCGAAAGTTGGTACGCCGCGAGATCCACCGCGCGCTGGCCAGCCAGGAACTCCAGTGATCAGATGATCGGCGCCGCCAGCGACAGCAGGCGGTCCACGTCCAGATGCGCCTCCAGATGATCTGCCAGCGCGTCCAGCGCCGCTTCAACCCCGTCTTCGAATCCCAGCTGCGAGACAGTGCCCATCTCGGCCATGTAGGCACTGCGAAAGCCGTCTGAGGCCAAAAGCCCGTGGATGTACGATCCGCGCACCAAGCCATTCGCGCTGCAGGCGCCCTCGGGCGCGCCGGCCATGCTCAGCCAGGCGCGCGCCGTATCGGGGCCGGTGGTGTGGCCCATATGGATCTCGTACCCGGTGATCGCGGCGCCGCTGGCCGGATGATGTCCGGCGGCAAGCGCGAGACGCTTTTGAGGCTGCATGACCGTCTCGACATCCAGATGGCCAAGGCCAGGCACAGTGCAAGCGGGCCCCTCGACACCGCCCGGATCCGACACAGCGCGCCCCAGCATCTGATACCCTCCGCACAGACCCAGCACAGGGCGCCCGCGCCGGATATGCGCGGCCAGATCGATATCCCAGCCCTCGGCGCGGAACGCGGCCAGATCAGCGATGGTCGATTTGGTGCCGGGGATCAGGATCAGATCGGCCTCGGCGGGTAGGGGGCGGCCCGGTTCGATCATGCGCACCGTTACGCCCGGCTCGGCGCTGAGCGGGTCGAGATCGTCGAAATTGGCAATCCGTCCCAGCCGCGGCACGGCCACGATGAAATCACCGCCGGGGCGCTCGACGATGTCCAGCGCATCCTCGGCGGGCAGGCGCCAGGCATCGGCGAACCACGGCACCACGCCGAGGGATGGCCAGCCGGTCCGCTCCTCAATAGCCGTGAGCCCGTCGTCAAAAAGGCGCGGATCGCCCCGGAACTTGTTGATGGCAAAGGCTTTGATCAGCGCGGCATCGGCAGGTGCCAGCACCGCCTGAGTGCCGACGATCTGCGCGATGACGCCGCCCCGGTCGATATCGCCGACAAGGACCACGGGCACGCCCGCCGCCTCGGCAAAGCCCATATTGGCGATGTCCCCGGCGCGCAAATTGATCTCGGCGGGGCTGCCCGCGCCCTCGACCAGGATGAGATCGGCGGTGGTGGCAAGGCGCCCGAAGCTTTCCAGCACCGCGCGCATCAGGCTGGCCTTTCGCTCGGGGTAGGCGCGCGCCTGCCAGCTGCCGATCGCCCGGCCCTGCACGACGATTTGCGCGCCTGTCTCGCTCTCGGGTTTCAAAAGAACCGGGTTCATATCGGTATGAGGGGCGCGCCCGGCGGCGCGGGCCTGAAGCGCCTGCGCGCGGCCGATTTCGCCGCCGTCTGTCGTCACGGCGGCATTGTTGGACATGTTCTGCGGCTTGAAGGGCGCCACGCTTAGGCCGCGCCGCGCGCAGGCGCGCGCGAGGCCGGCCACCAGCATCGACTTGCCCACGTTCGAGCCCGCTCCCTGGATCATGATCGCGCGGGCCATCTGCCTCTCCTTGTGCCGCCTTGCCAAGAGCTATCCCACCCGCAGAACAGGAAAAAGCCCTGCCGCGACGGGCAGGGCTTTTTCATGCAGGCTGGCAGATGGATCGTTACGCGCGCGTGATCAGGCCGCTTCGGCCTGGGCCGCAGCGGCGTTGCGGCGCTCACTCTCTTCGCGCGACAGCGCGACGGAAGTGCGCACGCCCTTGGAAACAAAGTCCATCAGGCCCGAAACGACACGCTCGTTCGGGTCGATCCCGGCGCAAGACAGCACTTCACGGCCGTCGCGCGAACGCGCCCAGCGAGCGATCTGATCCGGGCCGTTTCCATATTTCTTGTCATCGGAAATGGCATCATCAAGTGCAGCCAGTACGACAGCTGCGAAAAGTTTGCGTGCGCGATTGCCTTGCTCATTATTGAAGGCGGCACCGTCAACGAAATCCTTCATGGTTCGTCCTTGTATTATTGCTCTTGTGCTTTGAGGTTGTCGCCGTTTATGGCTGACTTAATGCGATTCGGATAGAGCAGATATGCATACCTCTTATGCGTAATTTGCATGGCTCATGTGGAGGGCACACGATATACGCCGACTTGCCCCATCGTTCAGCGCGATATATAGGGTTTGGCAGAATTCTATCAACCTTTTGTCAGGATTTTGACACAATGCCCAAGATCAACGGAAACGAGATCCGCCCCGGAAATGTGCTGGAACATAACGGGGGTCTGTGGTCCGCCGTGAAGGTCGATCACGTAAAACCCGGCAAGGGTGGCGCATTTGCACAGGTCGAAATGCGCAACCTGCGCAACGGCTCCAAGCTGAACGAGCGGTTTCGCTCGGCGGACAAGGTCGAGCGCGTGCGCCTTGAGCAAAAAGACCAGCAATTCCTTTACGAACAAGAGGGTATGCTGGTCTTCATGGACAGTGAAACCTACGAGCAGATCGAACTGCCCGCCGAGATTTTGGGCGAGCGCCGCCCCTTTCTGCAGGACGGCATGACCGTGCATATCGAATACCACGAGAACGAGGCGCTGAATGCCACACTGCCGCAGAAGGTGACGTGCACCGTGGTCGAGACCGAGCCGGTGGTAAAGGGTCAGACCGCGGCTAACAGCTTTAAGCCTGCGGTGCTGGATAACGGCGTCAAGGTGATGGTGCCGCCTTTCGTCGGGCAGGATGAGGCGATCATCGTCAACACAGAGACCATGGAATATTCCGAGCGCGCCTGAGCTGCGGTTCTGCCGCCTTCGGCGAGAGTATTTTGGAACAATGAAAGCGCCGCGATGTCCATTATGGGCGCGCGGCGTTTTGCGTTCTAACGCCAGAGCGCGGCGCGAGACGCGAAGAGACCCTGCAATTTCGACAGCAAGCGATTGGCCCGACCGGGATGCGGCACGGCGCCGGTGGAAAGGCGCTCCAGCACCACTTCCGGCGGGCAGGGCAGGCCGAACTTTGGATCGAAGTAGCGCGGGTAATCGATCAGCGCGGCGTGAACGAGGCCCGGAAGGCCGGGCCGTGCCTGCCTGCGGGCCGGAATGGTGCCCAGATCGGTCGTCAGTCCCCAGCCGGCATAAAAGGGCGCGCCGGTCGTGGTCACCGTCAGGCCGCGCATCAGCGCCTCGAAGCCGAGCAAAGAGGTCATGGTCCAGACTTCATCCACCTCGTGCAAAAGGGCGGCGGGATCGGCGCGGGTCAGGACGCGGTCGGCAAGGCGGAGCGCCGCCTCAGGGGGAAGGGCACCGGCGCGCAGGCCCGCCTCGACATCGGGATGCGGCTTGTAGAGCAGTACGGCGTCGGGATTGGCCGTCCGCGCCGCTTGAAGCAGTTGCAGGTTGGTATGTACGGTGCCCGCGCCCGTGCGGATCGAGGCGTCATCCTCGACTTGGCCGGGGATGAGGATACGGCGCCCCTCGGGCAGCCCCTCCAGATCGGGACGTGCGCCGCCGAGATTGTATTTCGTCAGGCCCAGACGGGTGATGCGGTCCATCAGCGCCTCGGCGCGGTGGATCTGATCGGGGCGCATCGATGTGCGGCGGGCGATGAGCTGTTCAAGATCGCTGGGCCTTGTCGGGTCATAATAAATGCCGCGCGTGTCGAGCACGAGGCTGAGCGGCGGAACAAGCTCGGCCCCCAGCCCGCGTGAACGCAAGAAGCCGTCCTCGACGCGCACCGCGCCGTCGGGTGCGCCCTCGGCCTTGCCTGCCCAGACCATATCGCGCGCATCGCCCGGCTTGCCGGGAAAGGCAATGGCGGCATGGCGGCCAAAGACGGCGCGTAGCGGCGCGCGCTTCCACAGGCGCATGCCGTGGGCGCGCCAGCCGAAGCGGTCGTCGCGCCATTCGCGCGCCGCCGCTTCGAGCGTGCCGATCACCTCTTCCAGAGTGCAGAGCCGGTCCGCGAAGGGATCGTACCATCTGGGATAAAGGATCATCGCGGCCGCAAACAGCTGCGCGCGGCTCAGCTTGCGGGTGCGGCGCGCGAGGGGCAGGGGGCTGCGATCTTCGGTCAGGTCCCAGCCGGCATAGAAAGGACGACCGAATACCTGGGGGCGGTGCCCGGCAAAGATCGCCTCGAAGCCCAGCTGGCTTGAGACGGTGTAGACCGCTGTCGCGCCATCGAGCAGATGCCACGGGCTGACGGGGTCATCCAGCAGCGTGATCCGGTCACTGGTTTCGTCGGGGCCGAAATATCCGGCGCGATGGCCGCCCGCCGTTTCGGGATGGGACTTGATGACGATGCGCGCGCCGGGGTTCTCCTCCTGCGCGTAATAGAGCATCTCGCGGAAGGTATTGGCGTCGGCGGCGCCCACCCGCACGGCCGCATCGCCGCGCGTCTGGTCGATGACCAGAACATAGCCCGGCGCGGGGCTGGGGGCGGCCGGATCGTGAGCGTTGTATTTGCTTAGATGCGCCTCTTGCAGCCGGGCGATGGCGGCGCGGGCGCGGTCCATCAGCGCGGTATCGTCCAGCGGGTGCGTGGCCAGCAAATGTTCAAGGTCCGAGGGCTGGGCAGGGTCGAAATGCGCGCCGTGCGTGTCGATCAAAAGGCCCAGGGGCGGCTCGCCACCGCGCCCCGGATGGACCGAGCGCAGCCAGGCATCCTCGAGCCGGATCAGGCTGGCGCCGGTGCGCTTTGCAACCGCCTCGCCGCGGCGGGCATAGGGGCTGTGGCCCCAGACGGCGATACTGTCCTCGGCGCTCGGCCAACCAAGGCGCATGTCATATCCCGAAAGCTGCATGATCCGGCGCAGGCGGGGTTGGCGCAGAAACCCGCCGTTGAAATAGAAAACCCGCCGGCGCCCCTCGGCTCCGGCGGGATTCGTGCCGCAATCGGGCTTCATTAACTGCCGCCGAAAGCCGAGGATGCGGAATCGACTGTGGCAACGACACCCAACGTGCCGGTAAGCGCCCCGATGACCTTGCTCCACTGGGCGAAGGGCGCTTCGGTCACATAGAGGGTGTCCTGATCGCGGACCGAGAAATCGCGCGCCATGAACATCCCGTTGGGCTTGGTCAGGTCCAGCACGTAAACAAGGCGCTGATCGCCGACCAGATCGTTGCGGCCGAGCACCTGATTGGCGATCTCCGCAGGCTCGTTGCGCAGGATGAAGACGCCCGTGGGGTCTGCTGCCGCCGCCTGCAGGCCGCCGACCGTGGCGATCGCCTCGATCGCGCTCAGGGTTTGCGTCTCGAAGGTCACGCGCGACTGCGCGCCGGTGGCGCCCAACGCCGTGAACGAGCGTGTGTCCTGCTCGACCAGGATACGGTCGCCGCCGCGCAGGGCGATGTCGAATTCCGGATGCTTGTAGAGGTCCTGGAACCACACCTTGCTACGCTCGCCGCCGCGCAGGACGGTGATCTGCGCCACCTCGGCGGGAATGACGATACCGCCCGCCGCCGACAGCATGGCCGAGAGTGTGCGCGTCGGGCGCTCGATGGGATAGACGCCTTGCGCGCCGACCGATCCGACCAGCGACACGGTGGCGCCATCACCTGCGAGGCGGCGCACCTGCACCTGCGGGTCGGGCGTCTGCTCGTCCAGCTTGGAGGTGATGATGCGGCGGATCGCTTCGGGCGTGTTGCCCGCGGCGCGGATGCGGCCCGCATAGGGCACAAAGATGAAACCGCTGCCGTCGACCTGCACCTCTTCGAGGATGGTCTGATTTGTTGCCTCGCCGGCCAGAAGGCCGTCATCGACGTTTTCCCAGATCGTGAGGCCCAGCGTGTCGCCCGGCCGGATCGTGTCAGAACCAAGCTGGCCCGCATTGCGGAAACTGTCGCTGAAGCCGAGGGCAGGCTGCACGGCTGTGGCGCGCGTCACGCGGTCATTGACCGACACGACAAACGCGTCGCCTGATTGCTGCACGGAGCCGGAATAAATCTGGCGCTTGTTGGGGCCAACCTGCGGTAGCACACCACATGATGCGACCACCACGGAGATGGCCAAGGCGGCGATGGACCGCGCCCACCGGCTTGTCTGGATGTTCACTGCACGGTCTCCTCGACCTGAAATTCTGCCTCGGTCTTCTTTATTCGCCGTCTGCGCGGCGCGTATCGCTTTGAACCGTAAACGAACTTGATCTGAAAATAAAGCGTCACGGGCCGCAGCCCTTAAGTCACGACGCGCAACTGTTGCCGCGGTGCCGCGGTCCCGCTGTGCAGAGCATCATAGGGGTCGTCGTCGCTCAGCATCATGTCGACAGCTTGGCGCAAAAGCTGCCGTCGCCCACGCGACGAGTAAAAACCGCCGGCAATCTGGCTGGTTTCCAGCAAATATCGCCGATAGTCGGTATAGGCGCGTCGGTCGGGCCGTTCGGGTCCGGCGAAAAAATCGGCCAGCGGCTTGGTCGAGACGAATTCAGGCTTGGCGTAGACGGCGGCGCCGAATGTCTTGAGCGGAATTCCGCGCCAGAGCACTTGCTGCGCGGCGGTGGAATTCACCGTCACCGCGCTGCGCGCCTCGTCCAGCAGCTGTGCCAGTTTGCCGCCGCGCACGTAATGCACCCGGTCCGCCACGCCATGCGCGCGGGCCAGGCGGCGCAGATCGCGGCGCACGGGCACGCGGCCATCTTCCAGTGGATGCGCCTTGACCACGAGGTGATGATGCTTGGGCGCGCCCTGGGCGAACCCGGTGATGACCGTTTCCAGGAAATCCGCCATCGTATCGAAGGGGGAGTGCATCTGGAAACTGCTGTCATGCTCCAGCTGCAAAAGCGCGAGGTGATAAGGAAACCCGCCATGGCGGATGCGCCATGTGGCGATGCGCCGCTCCAGCGCTTGGAACGGCATTAGGAGCAGGCGTTTGATATAAAGGCCGAATTCCTTGCGCACACTCAGGCTGCGGTGCGGGCGAAACGCTCGGTAGCGCCAGTTCAGAGCCAGCACGCAGAAATGATAGAGCGCCCCGTAGAAAATATGGTGGCGCATGTCGCCCCAACTGGCCGGGGGCAGGGCGCTGTCCATGTCCGACTGCTCCAGATCGGCGCGCATCTGGTCGACGCTCAGCTCCATCAGGCGCGAATGCCCGTTGGCGCCGCCACGCTCATACGTCACCCAGTAGGGTCGCATGTAGCCTTCCTCGAACACGTGAACGCGGATGCCGCGTGACTGCGCCTGGCGCACGGCCTCGGCGTGGATGGGGCGGGTATCGCCATACAGCACGATATCGGTCACGCCTTTGTTCGTCAGGATGCTGTCCAAAGCGGCGCCCCAATCCTCGGGCCGGCCGCGATAGGGCAGGTAGCGCGCCCGATCGCGCCAGAACGCACTGTCGCCCGCGTTGAACCCGACGCGCCACACATCCGCCCCGGCCCGGCCCAGCATGCGCGCCAGTCTGGCAAAGAATGGCCCGTGCGGTCCTTGCAGGAACAAAAAGACGTGGCGGTCGCCGGCGATGGTACTCATGAACCTGTCTTAAACTGAAAAAATTGCCAAAGTCTCACTCTTCGAGCCAGAATAGGAGGCAAAATAGGCGAAAGTAAGACAAATACACAGCTGCTGCCTTGCCCGAACCGCCTCGCCCGGCTACCTGCATCAGCGCACCGGCCAAAGGATCCCACGCATGTTTACCGGCATCATCACCGACCAGGGCACCATCCGCGCGCTTGAGCAGCGCGGCGATTTGCGCGCACGCATCGCTTGCGGCTACGACTTGAGCAGCGTGGCGCTGGGTGCATCCATCGCCTGCGATGGCGTTTGCCTGACGGTGATAGAGACCGGTGATGATTGGTTCGACGTCGAGATCTCGGCCGAGACGGTCTCCAAGACGAACCTTCCGGACTGGGCAGAGGGCCGCACCGTCAATCTCGAGCGGGCGCTCAAGGTCGGGGACGAATTGGGCGGGCATATCGTATCCGGCCACGTGGACGGCATCGCGCGCATCACCAAGATGGAGGATGACGGCGACAGCACGCGTGTGACGCTTGCCGCGCCAGAGGCGCTGGCCAGATTCATCGCGCCGAAGGGATCAGTTGCGCTGAACGGGACGTCGTTGACCGTCAACGAGGTCGATGGCCGCAATTTCGGCATCAATTTCATTCCGCACACCAAAGAAGTGACGACATGGGGCCGCGCTGCGGTGGGCGACGCCGTCAATCTCGAAATTGACACGATGGCCCGCTACGTCGCCCGTCTGCGCGAGTTCGACTAGGCGCCACGGACGCGTGGCGTACTGCCGGTGTTGACCCGCGCAGCGGCACCGATGGCATCCGTGCTTTGACGGCGACGCCCAAGTGATCCTTCAGTCGTTGTCGCTCAGCCCCGCACCGGCCCCGGAAGTGCGGCTTTGCTCGGTGTCGGGCGCATAGGTGCGCGCGGCGAAAGCGGCCAGCCGTTCTGCCGGTCCTTCGGCCAGATCATAGCGCAACTGGCAGTCCGGAAGCGGTAGCGCGGCATTCTCGCCATGCTCTACCCGCGCGTCAGACAGCGCAAGCTCCGGCGTATGCGCCGCACCCCTGACATCGGCCGCAAAGGCGAACTCGCCCCCTTGCCAAATCAGTCGTTCAGCCTGTTCGCCATCCTCTGCAGCCGCCCGCACAAACGGCAAGAGAAGCAGGGGATAGGCGCAGGCGATGATATCGATATCGCGGCTGGGCGCGTCGTTCTGCGCCAGATCACACAAGGCGGCGCCCGCCGAGATGGGGCAGATCACGCCGCCCGAGGCCCTCCAGGTATCCTGGCTGGTATCTGTGGGGCGCATCTGCGCATGGGGCGTGCGGTCATACGCCTCAAGATAATTGGCCAGAACCTCGGGGCCGGGCAGGCCGATTCCGGCCAGCCAGCGCACGGCCTTGCCGGCCTCTTCGGCCATGCCCCAGCTGAAGCCTGATCCGCGGGCGGCCTTGCGCGCAAGGCCTTCGATCTCGCTCAGGGACCAGCTCATGAGGCTGCAAGGGGTGGATAGGTCCAGTCATCGGCATCGCCAGCGGCCAATTCGCCAGGGTACGGGGCGTTCTGGTACATGGTGATGCGCACCCAGCGATCCGAGCGTGGATCGAAATGACAGGCGCCAAAGAAGCTGAGCTTGGCGCGCAGCATGTCGATGGGCAAAAGGCCGGCGCCGATGGTGTTGCCGCGGATCTCGGCATAGGGAAGGCGCGCGGCGATCTGCGCGCGGCGCACAATATGCCGGTGCTCGGGATGCGCCAGAAGGAAGGCTGCGGTCGTTTGCCCGTCGAACCGCGCCAGATCGGCCATCATGCGGGCGGCATCCCGGCCGGGGCAGAGGGGCTGCTCGTAGGGTTCGACCGGCTCGAGGCGGCGCTCGCCCAGGCGCGGCTCCAGCTTGGCCTCCGACACATACCAGACGCGAGCCTGCGCCTCGGGCGCATCCCAGTCGATATCGAGTGCCCAGCCGTAGATGTCCTGAACGATGGCCGACAGCCGCTCGCAGGTCATGCTGCCCTGGATGCGCCAGTGGCGATCCTCGTCGCAGGCCATCTGCTCGGCCAGATCGTCCACCAGATCGCCATAAGGCTCCAGCATCAGGGATACGAGCTGTTCCTGACCCTCGAGTGTGAGCGCGCCTTCGGCCCAGCGCCAAAGCGCGTCCCACGGGTGTGCGCCGCCCAGATCAATGGC